>JAKFVH010000310.1 GCA_021732285.1 Reyranella sp.
CATCGACGCCGCATGCTACCCAAAAGGCAGCAAGGTCTCCGACGCCCAGCTCGAGGCCCTCGACATCCGATACGACGCGTTCCATCCAGACTGGAACTACTCCATGCTCCCCCGACTGATCCGCTCCGCGCCAAAGTGAAGCGTTTGTTTCGTCACAGACCCTAACGCGCTTTCATCGGCAGGCTGGCGAGATGGATGCCGGCGTCGACGATCAGGAACTCGCCGGTGATGTTCGACGCGCTGGTCAGGAAGAACATCACGGCTTCCGCCATCTGCTCCGGTGTGCCGGCCTGGCGCAGGGGTGCGGTCTGTTCCTGGCTCTGCTTCATCTTGTTGTAGTTCTCCTCGCCCATGCCGCCCAGCAACCAGCGAGTCTGGATGAAGCCCGGGCACACCGTGTTGACGCGCACTGCCGGCGAGAACCAGCGCGCCAAGGTGAGCGTCAGCGTGTTGAGTGCGCCCTTGGAGCAGGCATAGGGGATCGAGCTGCCGACGCCCATGACGCCCGCGATCGAGGAGATGTTCACGATCGAGCCCCTGTCCAGCTTGTCCTCCCACTGCTTCTTCATGGTCGGGAACACGGCGCGGCTCATCATGTAGGGCCCGGTGACGTTGACGCGCAGGATGCGGTCGAAGTCCTCTGGGCTCACGCCGTCGAGGTCGCCCTGGTTCTGAAACTTGGTGGTGCCGGCGTTGTTTATGAGGCCGTCGATCCGGCCCCACTTCTTCAGGGTCTCGGCGGCGAGCTTCCGGCAATCGGCGTCCTGGCCCATGTCGGCCTGCACCAGGATCGCCTCGACGCCCTTCTTCTTGACCGTCTCGTAGGTCTCGTCGGCTTCCTTCTTGCTCTTGGTGTAGTTGATGGCGACGTTCCAGCCGCGCTCCGCCAGGTCGATCGCGCACGAGGCGCCGAGCCCCGTCGCCGAGCCCGTCACGATCGCCACCTTGCCCGATTTCGCCATGTGTCCCTCCGGATATCTCCTGCGGCCCTTCATAGGCTAGGATCGGCCCCCAAGGCAAAACGGGCGGGAAACGGGAGCGCATGGCCGATCTGTTTTCGATGAAGAACCGCGTGGTGCTGCTGACCGGTGCCTCGCGCGGGTTGGGCCGCGACATGGCTAAAACCCTGGGCGCCGCCGGCGCCACGGTGCTGTGCGCCGGCCGCACGGTGAAAGAGCTGGAGATGACGGCGCGCGCCATCAAGCGCAAAGGCGGCAAGGCCGAGGTGACGCCGCTCGACATCACCGATGAAGCGGCCGTGCGCGAGCAGGTCGCCAGCATCATCGCCAGGCACCGCCGCATCGACGTGCTGGTCAACAACGCCGGCATCATCTACCGCGAGGCGATCGTCGACACCTCGACCGAGACCTTCCGCTCCGCGATCGAGACCGATCTCGTCTCGCAGTTCATGCTGGCGCGCGAGGTCGGCCGCCACATGCTGGCGCGCAAGTACGGCCGCATCGTCAACATCTCCTCGATCATGGGCATCCTGGGCCGCGCCACGGTGGCGGGCTATGTCGCGGCCAAGCACGGCCTGATCGGGCTCACCAAGAACCTCGCCGCCGAGTACGGCCCCGACGTCACCTGCAACGCCATCGCCCCGGGCTACATCCGCACCGAGCTCAACGTCCCGCTGCAGCAGAACAAGGCGTTCAACGCCATGCTCGAGCAGCGCACGGCCGCCCATCGCTGGGGCAAGCCCGAGGATCTGCGCGGCCCCCTGCTGCTCCTGGCCTCGGACGCCGGCGCCTACATGACCGGCCATACGCTGGTGGTCGACGGCGGCATGACCGTCATCCTGGGCTGACATGTGGTCGATCCCGCGCTGGGCGATCCTGCTGCTGGGCGCGGCCCTGCTGGTGTTCGGCTTTGCCGTGCACATGGGCTGGCTGCGCGATCCCTCGCTGGCCAAGGCCGACTATGTCGGCAACATCGACGTGTCGGCCGCCGACGCCAAGCTCTACCGCGCCGTGCCGTTCGAATGGCGCGTGACCTCCAACGCGGGATCGTTCACCGGCAGCGACACGGCTTACGTCCGCATCGACAATTCCGGCGAGCGGCCGACGATCTGCGGCTGGCTGAGACTCGACAAGGGCGGCACCTCGATCCGCGCCACGCGCTGGCTGAGCGAGGCCCGGCTGCTGGTGGGCGACATGAAGCTGACCGCGTTGTTCATCGCGCCTGTCGAGAAGGCGCCGGGTGACGGCCTCGCGGCCGGCTGCCTCAGGATCGACGAACCCACGCGTCCTGCGACCGACGCGCCGATGAAGCTCGAAGGCAGCCCGGTCCGCGAATAAGACAAGAGTACGGAGGAACCCATGCCCACCTTTCGCCAGTCGCGCGACTTCCTGCTGGCCAACCGCACCGACTACGCCAAGGCCGTGGCGGGCTTCCGCTGGCCCGATCCGGTGCCGTTCAACTGGGCGATCGACTGGTTCGACGCCGAGCTGGCGAACGCAGCCAACAAGGACCACTGCGGCCTCTGGATCGTCGACGTGGCGAGCCGCCGCGAGACCAGGCTCACCTTCGGCGAGCTGTCGCAGCGCTCCAACCAGGTCGCCAACTGGCTGCGCCAGCAGGACCTGAAACGCGGCGATCACCTGCTGCTGGTGCTGAACAACGTGGCGCCGCTGTGGGAGATCATGCTGGCGGCCATGAAGCTCGGCGTCGTTGTGATCCCGGCGACGACGCTCCTCACCACCGAGGAACTGGCTGACCGCGTCGAGCGCGGCCGTGCGCGCATGATCGTCACCGACGAGGACCAGGTCGAGAAGTGCGCCGGCCTGCAGCGCGCGGGCGTAGTGTTCGTCAACACCAGCGCCAAGCCCATCGCCGGCTGGTTGGCGCTCGGCGATGCCTACAAGTGTTCAGCTGAATTCAAGGCCGACGGCGCGACCAACGCCGACGATCCGCTGCTGCTCTATTTCACCTCGGGCACGACAGCCAAGCCCAAGCTGGTGCGCCACAGCCATCGCAGCTACCCGGTGGGCGCGCTGTCGACGATGTACTGGCTTGGGCTACAGCCGGGCGACGTGCATCTCAACATCTCCTCGCCGGGCTGGGCCAAGCACGCCTGGAGCACCTTCTTCGCACCGTGGAACGCCGGCGCCACCGTCCTGATCGTCAACCAGGCGCCGTTCAACGCCAAGGCATTGCTGGGCGTGCTGGAGCGCTGCAAGGTCACCACCTTCTGCGCGCCGCCGACGGTGTGGCGTCTCATGATCCAGGAGGATCTCGCCGCCGCGAAGGTCGCCCTGCGCGAGGTCTGCGGCGCGGGCGAGCCCTTGAACCCCGAGGTCATCAACAAGGTGCAGGAGGCCTGGGGCCTCACCATCCGCGACGGCTACGGCCAGACCGAGACCACGGCGCAGATCGCCAACTCGCCCGGCCAGAAGGTCAAGCCGGGCGCCATGGGCCGGCCGATGCCGGGCTATCGCGTGCTGGTGCTCGACGCCGACGGCATGCCGACCGACGAGGGCGAGATCTGCCTCGACCTCAACGACGAGCGCCCGGCCGGCCTGATGCAGGGCTACGCCGACGCCGAAGGCAAGCTCTCGGGCGCCAACGACAAGGTCTATCGCACCGGCGATGTCGCCAGCCTCGACGAGGATGGCTATCTCACTTTCGTCGGCCGCGCCGACGACGTCTTCAAGTCGTCGGACTACCGCATCAGCCCGTTCGAGCTTGAAAGCGTGCTGATCGAGCACGAGGCCGTGGCCGAAGCCGCGATCGTTCCCTCGCCCGACGAGATTCGCCTCAGCGTGCCCAAGGCCTACATCCTGCTGATCGCCTCGGCGCCGCCGACACGCGAGACGGCGCAGTCGATCCTGAAATACACCAACACGCGGCTGGCGCCCTTCAAGCGCATCCGGCGCCTGGAGTTCGTCAAGGAGCTGCCCAAGACGATCTCCGGCAAGATCCGCCGCAACCAGCTCCGCCGCGTCGAGTACCAGGGCAGCGCCGCCGACGTGACGCGCGGCATCGAGTTCCACGAGAAGGACGTGCTGTCTTGATTCCCAAACCCGGCGTAACCCAGGCCCTCGCCCGCTTCGTTGTCGACACGAGGTGGGAGGACATCCCCGAGCAGGCCCGCCACGAGGCCAAGCGCGCGCTGCTGAACTTCTTCGCGGTGGCCATTGCCGGCTGCCGCACCGAGCCGGTCGAGCTGGCGCTAAAAACCCTGGCCGAGTTCTCCGGCGGCAAGCAAGCGACGGTCGTCGGCCGCAGCGAGCGCATCGATGCGCTAAGTGCCGCCTTCCTGAACGGCGCGGGCGCCAACGTCTTCGACTATTGCGACACGCATCTGCCGACGGTGGTCCATCCGACGGCGCCGCTCGCTCCTGCCCTGCTGGCCATGGCCGAGCTGCGGCGCGTGACCGGACCGCAGCTCCTGACGGCCTTCGTGCTGGGCTTCGAGATCGAATGCCGGGTCGGCGCCGCCGTCTCGCCTGGCCACTATCCCAAGGGCTGGCACATCACCTCGACCTGCGGTGTGTTCGGCTCCGCGGCGGGCGCTGCCAAGCTGCTCGGCCTGAAAGCCGATCAGGTCGTGTGGGCGCTGGGCAATGCCTCGACCCAGTCGGGCGGGCTCTGCGAATGCCTGGGCTGGCCGGCCAAGAGCGTCAGCGTCGGCAATGCCGCGCGCAACGGCCTGCTCTCCGCGCTGCTGGCCGAGAAGGGCTTCTCCGGTCCGGCCGAGCCGATCGCCGGCGCGCAGGGTTGGCTCGCCGCCATGGGCGAGCCGCCCAACTGGCAGGCCTTCGAGGGCCTCGGCGCGACCTGGGAGGTTTTGGGCAATTCGCTGAAACCCTACCCTGCGGGCTTCGTGATCCATCCCCTGCTCGACTGCGCACTCGACTGGCGCCGGCAGAACCCCGACGCCATCGTCGAGCGCGTGGCCGTGCGCGGCAATCCCCTGCTGGTGCAGCGCACCGATCGGCCCGAGGTCGCCACCGGCCGCGAAGCGCAGGTGAGCCTGCAGCATGCGACGGCCGCGGCTCTGGTACTGGGCAAGGCGGGGCTGAAAGAGTTCACCGACGCCTGCGTCAACGATCCTGCGGTCAAGGCGATGCGGCGCAGGATCAAGGTGGCGGGCGATCCCACGATCTCGACCATCGCCATCGAGGTCGATTTCTTCACGGCCGACGGCAGGAAGCACAACGCGTCGACCAAGGCGGCGCGCGGGTCGTCGGCCAATCCGCTGAAGGACGCCGAGATCGAGCAGAAGCTTTTGGACGAGGCGAAGAGCTGGCGGCCGCAGCACGACATGCGCCCGCTGATCGATGCGGTCTGGGCGCTCGACAAGAGCGGCGACGTGTCGACCTTGGCCGCGCTGACCGTGCCGCGTTGATCCTGGGAGCGCGGGCCTCCGGCCCGCTCATGATCATGATGCGGGCCGGAGGCCCGCGCTCCCATGACTACTCCACCGTAACCTTCGCCGCGGCCGCCACACCTTTCCAGGTGGCGATGTCCTTCTGGATGAAGGCGACGAATTCCTCTGGCGTATTGCCGACCGCCTGCATGGCCTGGTTGGCCAAAAGCTCGCGGGTGGCCGGTTCCTTGACCGCCTTCACGATCTCCTCGTTGAGCTTCTTGATGACGGCCGGCGGCGTCTTGGCCGGCGCCAGGATGCCGTGCCAGGCCAGCGCCTCGAAGCCGGGATAGCCGCTCTCGGCCACGGTCGGCACCTCGGGCGCCACGGGCGAGCGCTCCAGGCTGGTCACGGCGAGCGCGCGCAGCTTGCCGGACTTGATGTGCGGCAGGACGCTGATCGGGTCGCTGAACACCATGGTGAGCTGGCCGCCTAAAAGGTCGCCGACGGCCAGCGCCGTGCCGCGATAGGGCACGTGGGTCATCTTGATCCCCGCCTTGCTGTTGAACAGCTCGGCGACGAGATGGTTGGCCGCGCCCACGCCCGTCGAGCCGTAATTCATCGCCTCGGGCTTGCTCTTGGCCAGCGCCACAAGCTCCTGCAGGGTCTTCGCCGGCAGCTCCGCATTGACCGCGAGGATGTAGGGATAGGCCGTCGTCATGGTGATGGGCGCAAAGTCCTTCACCGGATCGTAGGGCAGGCTTTTGTAGACGGCGGGATTGATCGAGATCGGCCCAGACTGGCCGAGCAGCAGCGTGTAGCCGTCGGGCTCGGCCTTGGCGACCTGTTCGGTGCCTAAAATGGCGCCGGCGCCGCCCTTGTTCTCGACCACGATGTGGTAGCCGGTGTTGTCGCTCACCTTGCGGGCGACGATGCGCGCCACCGCATCGGCGCCGCCGCCCGGCGCATAGGGCACGACGATCTTGATCGGTTTCGTCGGATAGTCGGCGGCAACCGCACCGCCCGCAGACGGCAGCGCGAGCGCAAGAGCCAGCGCTACGCGCCGCATCGTCATGACGCTGCTACGCGTCCACCTTGGCCGCGGCCTTGATGTTGGAGCGCTTGATGCGGTCGAGGTTGGCGCCCTCGATGCGCACCAGCTTGGTGAGCCCGTCGCGCTTGGGCGAGTGCACGACGCCGACGTCGTAGAAGTGCGCGTCGCCGGGCTTCAGCACATAGGTCCGCTCGGGCTCGACCAGCGACGGCGTCTCGCCGTCGCCTTTGCGCACGATGCGCCAGTCGGTCATCTCGGTGTCGCCGACGGCGAGGCCATAGATCGCCCAGCTCGAGCCGTGGTCGTGCGGCGCGCCGTGCGCCGGCTTCTCGTAGACATGGCCACAGACGCAGAAGCCGAGCTCCGGATCCTCGAACAGCACCTTGCGCGGCTTGCAATCCTCGGCCCGCAGATGCTTGTCGACGAACGCCTTGTCGAGCAGGACCTTGGCGACGAGTTTCACGACAGCCTGCTTGCCGCCGACGCCGGGATCGGCCTTCAGGGCGGTGCGGATGTCGTCGCTCAGCTGCTCGAGGGTATAAGCCATTGGTTCCTCCGTAGGACGCGTTGGCAAAAGTCTAGCTCAACCGGCGGGCTTGTGTCCCCCCGACATATCCAACCACACAGTGCATGGGATGGGCCATGAAAAGGAGACCCTGCCTTGCAGCAACCTCGCGCGCGGCCTGCCAGGCGGCCGTCTCCGAAGGCGAGAGCTGTGCGGTGAGATGATCCTCGCGGTAGCGCCAGATCGGCCCCTCGGGCCGGTCCAGGGTCACCAGGGCGGGAAAGCAGGTGAGATCGCTGAGGCCGGCCTGCCGGGCGCGTCGGTAGAGGCTGGCATCGGCCACGCCCTTCGCGGCGACCGACTGCGGTGGCGTAAAAGCCCTGTGGCGCAGCGCCTCGGGCAGGTTGACACTCCACCACTGCGGCAGGTCGATCGATCGCACGATCACGCCGATGCGCCCGCCCGGCCGCGCCACGCGCATCATCTCGGCGAGCGCGCGGTCGGCATCGCATTCCTCCAGCACCGTCACCGAGAAGATGCAGTCGAACGATGCGTCGGGAAACGGCAGCGCTTCGGCGTTGCCGTGTGCAAAGCGGATCAGGTCGTCGACTCGGTCCGCTTTTGCCAGTGCCTGGGCTTCGCGCAACAGGAACGGATTGGTGTCGATCGCGGTGATTGCGTTGGCCTTGCCCAGGCGTCCGGCCAGCAAACGATCCAGCGAGCCCGCGCCGCAGCCGACATCGAGGATCGTCTCGCCCGGCTTGGGCGCCATCAGGTCGACCAGGGTTCTGAACATCGCCTGGTAGGTCGGCGCGCGGGCGCGGTCCTCCAGCGTCGCGACGCCGCCGAGATGCGCTCCGCCCAGGGTGATGACGGTGAACTGCCGCGCCAGCCGCTCTATTGCCGGCGCCCATTGCGACGGCGCCAGGAAGAACGGCAGCAGCATCAAGGCCGGGCCTGCACCGTCGATGCGATAGGAGATGCCGGCGTGAACGCCTTCCCGCGCCGGCTTCGCCGGAACGTCGGCCCCGAGCTTGCCGAGGAAACCCGACATCGCCTGCACGATCTCGTCGGTGCGGTCGGCCACGACGTCGGCCCAGCCGGGAGCGTCGTAGCCGGCAAGCACGACCCGCCGGGCGCCGGGCAGCCGCGCCTCGGCGCGCGCGGTCACCTCGGCGGTCAGGCCGCTCTCGCCGCAGATCATCAGCAGGCGCTCGGGCATCGCCTCGAAGGAGACCGGATCGAGGCGCGTCGGCACGCACAGCACGATCCCGGCCAGCCGCGCGCCGAAGCCCGCGGCAAGACCCGCGATGTCGCCCGGCATCTGGGTGGCGACATGCGCAGTGCCGATACCGAGATGATCCCATAGCGCGAGCAGCCGATCGGTGGGCGTCATCTACGCGATCCCGTTGCGGCCATGCCTGACGAAAGCCGGCCGCGTGCTCAGGCGCTCGTAGTAGGCCTCGACATGGACAAAGGACGGCCGCTCGAACGGCGTCATGAACCAGCGATTTACGGACAGTCCGATCGGGATGTCGGCCAGGGTGAACGCAGCGCCGGCGACATGGCCGCCGGTGCGCGCGAGCTGGCCGTCCAGGATCGCCACCATGCGCGCCCACTGCCTCTTCGAGGCCTCGATCTCGCGGGGATCATTGAAGGCGGGGTTCCGACGCACGATCGCCGAGAAGGCATAGCGCCAGGCGCTGTTGAACTCCGTCGCCTGCCAGTCGATCCAGCGATCGACCTCGGCGCGCGCCTGCGGTTCGGCCGGCAGAAGCGCTTCGGCCGCCCACTTGTTGGCGAGGTAGCGGATGATGGTGTTGCTCTCCCACAGCACGAAGTCGCCGTCGACGATCACCGGCACCAGGCCGTTGGGGTTCTGCTTGAGCTCCGGGCCGTCGTCGGCGCGGGCGTAGGCAACGCCGATTTCCTCGCAGGTCCACAGGACCTTGCGCACATTGATCGACGAGGCCTTGCCCAGGATGCGCAGCATCAGACGAAGGAGAGCCCGCCGCTCAGCGCCACCGTCTGGCCGGTCATGTACTCGTTGTCGAGCAGCATCATGACGATCTTCGCGCACTCCTCCGGCTTGCCGAAGCGGCCGAGCGGGATGCGCGCGGCCGACGAGGCAACCGCCGTCACCATGTCGGTCTCGATCAGCGAGGGTGCCACGGCGTTCACCGTGATGCCGTCCTTGACCAGCCGCGCCGCGTAGCCGCGCGTCATGCCCTCCATGCCGGCCTTCGAGGCGTTGTAGTGCGGACCGACGCCGCCCGCGCCGCGCGCCGCGCCTGAGGAGATGTTGACGATGCGGCCCCATCGGCGCTTGCGCATGCCGGGCAGCACGGCCTGGGTGCACAGGAAGACCGACTTCAGGTTCACCGCCATGGTGCGATCGAAGTCCTCCTCGGTGAGCTCCTCGACGGGACGGTTGATGGCGATGCCGGCATTGTTGATCAGGATGTCGACCGGCCCCAGTTCGCGCTCGACGCCGGCCACGATGCCGGTCACCGCCGCGGCCCGCGAGACGTCGGCGCCGACCGTGATCGCCCGCCCACCCAGCTTGTGGATGGCCTCGACCACCGCCTTCGCCTCGCCTGCCTTCGACAGGTAATTCACCGCCACGGCGGCGCCGGCTTCGGCCAGCGAAATAGCGACGGCGCGGCCGATCCCGCGCGATCCGCCCGTCACCAGCGCAACCCTGCCCTTCAGCACCGCCATCTCGTCCTCCGCGTATCGACCCCGCCGGCCCAGCATGTTACCCGTTTACCAACGAATAGGAGCATCTCACATGGCTCGCATGGGCTTCGGCGCGTTCCTCGCGCCCCATCATCCGATTGGCGAAAATCCCACCCTGCAGTTCCGCCGCGACCTCAAGTTCGTCGAGCATCTGGACGAGCTGGGCTACGACGAGTTCTGGTGCGGCGAGCACCATTCCTCGGGCTGGGAGATGATCGCCTCGCCCGAGATGTTTCTCGCTGCCGCCGGCGAGCGCACCAAGCGCATCAAGCTCGGCACCGGCGTGGTCTCGCTGCCCTACCACCATCCCTACAACGTCGCCCAGCGCATGGTGCAGCTCGACCACATGACGGGCGGCCGCGCCATCTTCGGCTCGGGTCCGGGCGCGCTGCCGTCCGACGCCCACACGCTCGGCATCGACCCGATGACCCAGCGCGACCGCCAGGACGACGCGATCGGCGTCATCCGCCGCCTGTTCAAGGGCGAGCGCGTCACCAAGAAGACCGAGTGGTACACCCTGCAGGACGCGGCCCTGCAGCTCCTGCCGCTGCAGGAGGACATGGAGTTCGTGGTGGCCTCCCAGGTCAGCCCCTCGGGCATGACCTTGGCCGGCAAGTACGGCATCGGCATCATCTCGCTGGGCTCGATGTCGAGCCAGGGCCTGTTGTCGCTGCCGACGCAGTGGGGCTTCGCCGAGCAGGCCGCCGCCAAGCACGGCACCAAGGTCGACCGCAAGAACTGGCGCGTATTGCTCTCCTGGCACGTCGCCGAGACGCGCGAGAAGGCGCGCGAGGAAGCGAAACACGGCCTGATGCGCTGGCACAACGAATACATCGTCGGCACCTTGCAGCGCCCGGGCGATGGGCCGTTCACCTCGCCTGACGAGGCGGTCGACAAGACGGCCTTCGAGGAAGGCTCGGCTTCGGTGATCGGCACGCCCGACGACCTCGTGAAGGTAATCAAGGACGTCTACGCCAAGAGCGGCGGCTTCGGCACGGTGGTGGGCTTCGTGCACGACTGGGCGAACCCCGAGAACACCATGCGCAGCTGGGACATGGTGGCGCGCTATGTCATCCCCGAGATCAACGGCTACGTCGCCAAGCTGCGCGAATCGCAGAAGTTCCTGATCGAGAATCGCGAGGTGTTCGTGCGCGCGGGCCAGGCCATCATGGCCAAGATCATGGAGAACAAGGACGCCGTCGAGGCGCTCAAGGTCACCGAATCGCCGCGTTTCGCCGCCGCCAACGCCGCCCTGCCCAAGCTCCTCAAGGAGAAGGAAGAGCAGGACAAGAAGGGCAAGCAGCAGGCGGCTGAATAGCTGGGAGCGCGGGCCTCCGGCCCGCTCATGGTCATGCTCTTCTGGACCGCGCGCATCCTGCGCGCTCATGAGCATGGGCGAGCCAGAGGCTCGCGGTCCGGAAGATCATGATGCGGGCCGGAGGCCCGCGCTCCCAGACTACGCTGCGCGCATCCAGATCGCGGTGTCGTGGAATGCGGCACCGCCGTTGGGCGGCACAGGATCGGCGCCGATCAGGACGTTGATACCGACGCGGTCGAGATAGGCGCCGCTCGGCCAGTTGCCTTCGACAATGACGACACCAGGACGCGCCGTTTGCGACGGCCGTGCCTTCACGCGCACCTCGCCACGCGCATTGCCGAGCCGCACGATCGACCCCTCGCCCACGCCCAGCCGCGCCGCATCCTCTTCATGGATCAGCGCGCGCGGCTCGCCCTCGCGGCTCGCTGAGCCCGGCGTCTCGGTGAAGGTGGTGTTCAGAAACGCCCGCGCCGGCGGCACGACCAGGCGGAACGGCAGTTCCTCGTTCGCCCGTTCGTAGTTCTCGAGATGGTCGGGCAGCGGCTTCATGCCGGCATGGTAGGGGCCGACCGCCTTCCAGTCGGGCTTGAAGTGGAAGAGCCCGTCCTTGGACGGGAAGCCGTCGAGGAAATGCGAGGCCTCGAAGCCCTCGTCGCAGTCGACCCAGCCGCGTGCCACCGCCTCGTCCCAGGTGCCGCGGTTCGAGGCGCGCAGCGTGGCGTCCAGAATGTCGACAGCGCTCATGCCGAAGCTCGCGTGGTTCGAACCCAGCCGCTGCGCCACCTGGCAGACGACCTCGTGGTTGGTGCGGCAGTCCTCGTAGCGGTCGAGCACGGCCGGGCCGACCGTGAGATGGGTGTGTCCCAGCCCGTAGTAGATGTCGTCGTATTCCAGGAACATCGCCGCGGGCAGCAGGATGTCGGCGTATTTCGCGGTCGCCGTCATGAACTGCTCGTGCACGCAGGTGAACAGGTCCTCGCGGCCGAGCCCGCGCGCCACGGCGGCGCTGTCGGGCGCCACGTTGGCCGAGTTGGCGTTCTGCATCAGCATCGCCAAGACCGGCGGGCCACCAGCCAGCGCGTCCTTGTCGCCGCACAGGATGGGGCCGATGCGCGACTGGTCGATGATACGGGTCTTGGGATCGATCAGGTCGAGGCCGTGCGCCAAGGTGGTATCGAGCTTCCAGTTGTCGAGATTGAGGAAGAAGGCGCCACCGCCGAGATGCTTCCAGGCGCCGGTGATCGCTGGCAGGCAGCTGACGGCATGCATGCCAGCCGAGCCGTTGCGCGAGCGGGTGAAGCCGAAGCCGACGCGCAGGAAGCTGCGTTCGGTGCCGCCGTAGAGCCGCGCGAAGGCCGTGATCTCGTCGGCCGGCAGGCCGGTGATCGCCGATGCCCATTCCGGCGTCTTGTCTACAAGGTGCGCCTCGATGTCGGGTCCGAAGTCGGTGTAGCGCGCGAGGTACGCGCGGTCGGCGAAGCCCTCCTTCAAGAGCACATGCATCATGGCGAGCGCCAGCGCGCCGTCGGTGCCGGGCCGCAGCACCAGGCCGATGTCGGCCGCCTCGACGGTCGGCGTGCGATAGACGTCGACCACGGCGAGCTTGGCGCCGCGCTGCTTGCGCGCCTTGGCGATGTGGGTCATCGCATTGACCTGCGTGGAGACCGGATTGCCGCCCCACACGACGATGAGGTCGGCTTCGGCCATCTCGCGCGGATCGGGTCCCAAAAGCTTGCCGACGCCGGCGCGCCAGCCCGATTCGGCGGGCGTCACGCAGATCGTGGTCTTCTGCCGTGAATAGCCGAAGGCGTGGCGCAGCCGGTCGAGGCCCCAGCGTTGCACGACGCCCATCGTGCCACCCGAGTGATAGGGCCAGACCGCTTCGGGGCCGTGCATCCGCGTGGCACGCGTAAAAGCTTCGGCCACTTCGTTCAGGGCGTCGTCCCAGGAGATCGGCCGGAACTCGCCCTTGCCCTTCTCGCCCACCCTCTGCAGCGGCTGCTTCAGCCGGTCGGGATGGTGAACCCGCTCGGCATAGCGCGCGACCTTGGCGCAGACGACGCCGTCGGTATAGGTGTTCGCGGCGGCGCCGCGGATGCGGCCGATACGCGTCGACGACAGACGCTCGACTTCCAGCGAGCAGGCGCTGGGGCAATCGTGCGGACAGGCCGACTTCCAGAATTCCTTACCCATTAAGGCTCCTCATAAGCCATGTAGCGGGATATTCGCCACGTACCATCGGGCTGGCGGCGGAAAACGTCGAGTCCGGGTTCCCTGGTCTCGACAACCTGCCCGGAGCCGGCCTGAGAGACCCGCGACGTCCAGACGAGCCGCACAATGGCCATATCGGCCGCCACGATGATCTCCTTGATATCGAACGAATAAGTCAGCGTCTTGGACTGGTCGGCGAGGGCGCGCTTCAGTCCGCTGCACATGGCGGCAAAGTCGCGTTCCGGTTGCCCGCGGAAATCGTAGCGCAAGTCTGGCGCGAAGAGATCGCAGATGCGGCTCGCATCGCGGGCGTTGAAGTCGGCGGTCCATCTCGTCAGGGCGTCGCGAATGGCCTTCTCGGCCGCCGTATCCGCCATCGCTGTCAGCGCCCAGCAGCTCGCCAACAACGTTGCGAGCGCGCGCCATTTCATCGCGCGAACTCCACCACCGTGAGATCGAGCGGCAGGACCCGCGACAGGACCTGGGGCGGCGACACCGGCGTCAGGGTGAGCGGCGAGCCGG
The DNA here is from genome assembly GCA_021732285.1 of Reyranella sp. Lineage (GTDB taxonomy): Bacteria > Pseudomonadota > Alphaproteobacteria > Reyranellales > Reyranellaceae > Reyranella. The sequence goes on from JAKFVH010000310.1 coordinate 13,661, forward strand.
TCGCCTCGGCCTTGTCGAAATCAGCGGTGCCCGCCTTGTCGATGGCCGTGAGCTTGAACGAGCCGAAGACGTAGGGGATGCCATTCGACTGCAGGGGCGACGGACCGTCCATCACATGCAGATGAAGATGCGGCGCCTGGGTGTTTCCGGTGTTGCCCACCTTCCCCAGCACATCGCCGCGCTTCACCTTGGCGCCGGCTTTCACTGTCACGCTGCCGGGCTGCATGTGGGCGTAGAGCACGTAGTTGCCGCCGCCGATGTCGAGCACGACGAAATTGCCGTCGGCCTGGTCGATGGTCATGCCCTGCGGCAGCGCGCCCGGCACCTGCTCCGGCAGGTCGTTGCGCGAGGACACCACGGTGCCGTCGGCAACGGCCAGGATCTCGCGTCCGTAGATCACGTAATTCGACAGGGTCTTGGTATCGCCCTTGACCACGCGGTTCTCCCGATCGATCTGCTCCCAATCGATGGCGAAGCGCTGGGCCAGGGTGAAGTGGCCGTTCAGCGACAGCAGGGCGCGCACATGCCGGATCGAATCGCAGCAGCCGTCGGCGGCAACGTAGCCTGCGCCGGTGAATGGCGGCCCCAGCACGGCGAGTGGTCGGTCCACGACCGGCGTCCGGGCAACCGTCGCGGAGAAATCGACCCCGGGCTGCACGATGCGAACAGAGATGCGGTGGGCGATCGCGCGCGGCAGGGCGTCGCCCGGTTCGAGCGCCACGTGCAGGAACAGCACGCCGAATTGACCGACGCCGAGGTCCGTCGATTCCGAGCCGCGTCGGCCGCCGATCGAGAAGCGCCTGGCGAGGCCGTCGCGATCGAGGGTCAGCAGCAGCTTGCCGGACGGCTCGTCTAAAACCTCGACCCTCTTGAGTTCGAGGGCGCTTGCCGTCGGGTTGGCGATGCGCAGTTCGTAGACCAGGTGACGCCGACCATCGGAGCCCGGCACTGGGTTGGGCGCCCACAGCGCATCGGCCATGAACGGCGTGAGTTCGGGCTCCGCCGCCGCGACCGGTACCGCGGCCAACGCCAGCCACCACGCAAGGACGGCGGCGAGCGCACGCATCAGATTTCGTCCACGCCGAACGCCTGCCGCATCGCCTTCACGCCCTCCTGGTGCGGCGTCCACAGGCGGCCGCCGACCACACCGCCATCGACCACCAAGTCGTGGCCGTTGATGAAGCTCGATTCGTCGGAGGCCAGGAACACGGCGGCGTTGGCGATGTCGTCGACGCTGCCGGCCCGCGGGATCGGCTGCAGCTTGGCCATGATGCCCTTCATGCTTTCGGCGAAGGCGTCGGCCTTGTCGGGTGCGAGACCCAGCGCCTTGGCGAAGATGCCGGTGGCGATGCCGCCCGGCGAGATCGAATTGCAACGCACGCCGCTCTCGCCGAGCTGCATGGCGGCGCAGACCGTCAGGTGGTTCACCGCGGCCTTGGCGGCGCCGTAGATCATCGAGGTCGAGTAGCCCGCGCGGCGGCCCGCTACGCTGCCGTTGTTGATGATGCTGCCGGAACCCTGCTTCATCATGATCGGCGCAGCGTGCTTCATGCCCAGCATCACCGAGCGCACCAAAGTCGCCATGGCCGCATCGAAGCCTTCGACCGGGATGGTCTCGATGCCGCCCACCGGTGCCGGCCCACCCGCGTTGTTGAAGATGCAATCGAGGCGGCCCCACTTCGAGAGGCAGGCGTCGAACATCGCCTTGACGTCGGCTTCCTTGGTGGCGTCGGCCTTGACGAACAGGCACTTGTCCTTGCCGACCGACGCCTCCAACGAGCGCCCCAGCTCCTCGCGCCGGCCGGTCGCCACGACCTTGGCGCCCTCGCGGGCGAAGACCTCGACGGTGCGCCGGCCGATGCCGCTGGTGGCACCGGTGACGATGGTGATCTTGCCGTCGAGCCTGCCCATGGACTTCTCCGTTTCGTCGTCTCGCGCCTCCCCCGTCTTACGGGGGAGGTGGCCCGAAGGGCCGGAGGGGGAAAGCCGCAGTCGCGATGCCTGGCAATTTCAGACCTGAAATGTCACAGATCGCGGCGGTGGCCTTCCCCCTCCCTGCCCTCCCCCGTAAGACGGGGGAGGAATATGAGGGCGGTCATGATACACCACCGCCCAACGAGGAGTAGTTGATGACGGTGTTGGGAATTCTCGGTGGCAGCGGCGTTTATGACATTGCGGGCCTGAA
>JAKFVH010000271.1 GCA_021732285.1 Reyranella sp.
ATCTGGTAGTAGTCGCCGCCGTCGTCGGTCTTCTTGTTCTCGACGAAGCGGACCTTGACGGGCAGACCTGCTTCCAGCGCCGTGATATGCGAGGCGAGAGAGCAGGCCATGGGTGAGGCGAACAGTTCCATCGCGTCCTCCTTGGTTTTGTGCGATACGGTACACAAATACAGGCGTGGAGCGACGTCAAGCCAAATTATGCGAACCAGTACAGAAATAACGAAACGGTCACGCGGCCGTCCGCGCGGCTTCATTACCGAGGAGGTACTTGAAAAGGTCCGCGGCGTGTTTTTAGCCAAGGGTTTCACCGGCGCCTCGCTCGACGAGCTGAGCGCCGCCGCGGGCCTCAATCGCCCGAGCCTCTACGCCGCGTTCGGCGACAAGGAGCAGCTCTACATCGCCACGCTGCGCTTCTACGGCGCCAAGAGCATCGAAGGGCTCGACGCGATCCTGGCCGGCCGCGGCACGATCGAGCAGCGCCTGGCCCGCGTCTACTCGGCGGCGATCGATCTCTACACCGCGCCGCCGCATCGGCCGGGCTGCATGATCGTCGGCACCGCCGCCGTCGAATCGCCGACTTATCCCAAGATCGCCGAGGCCGCCGCCGAGCTTCTGGCCAACATCGAGAAGAGCCTGGAACGCGCCTTCGCCGCCAGCGATCTCCCCAAGAAACCCACCCCGGCGGCGCGCGCCCGCATGGCCGGCGCCATCATGTACGCCATCGCCATCCGCGCCCGGCTGGGCACCAAGGCCGCCGACCTGAAGGCCTTCGCCAATTCCATGGTGCCGACGATCTGCGCCTGACGTTATAGTCTCGGCCGGATGACGACCGAGGCCTATCCGTGGAGCGCGGGCTTCCGCTCCCTCACCGAGGAACACGACTACCGGGTCGAGGAGATCGACGGCCAGATGCCGGCGACGCTCCGGGGCACGCTGTTCCGCAACGGCTCGGGCCGCAACCAGCTGGGCGGCGAGTGGTTCCCGCACTGGTTCGACGGCGACGGCATGATCGCAGCACTTCGCTTCGGCGACGACGGCATCCGCTTCCGCAACCGCTACGTCCGCACCGACAACTACCGCGACGAGACCGCGGCCGGCCACATCATGCATCGCGGCTTCGGCAAGATGCGCCCCGGCGGCATTCTATCCAACGCCTTCCGCCTGCCCGCCAACGTCTCCAACACCTCGGTGCTGATGGACGGCGACCGCCTGCTGTCACTGTGGGAGGGCGGGCCGCCCGTCGCCCTGGATCCGGCCACGCTCGAGACGCGCGGCGTCGAGGAATTCGGCGGCAAGATAAAAGCCTTCTCCGCCCATCCCAAGCGCGATCCCGATACCGGCGAGCTGTTCAACTTCGGCGTCGACTACGGCGCCAGGTGCACGCTCGCGCCCTATCGCCTGGCCAAGGACGTGCTGACGGCGCTGCCCAGGATCACCCTGCCCTACGCGGTGATGAACCACGATTTCGTGCTGACCAAAAACTACCTCGTCTTCTGCATCGGGCCGCTCCTGTCGACGCCGCTCGCCTTCCTGCTTGGCCTGAAAAGCTTCGACGCCGCGCTCCATTGGGAAGGCAAGAAGCCCACCCTGATCCTGCTGGTGCCGCGCGACGGCGGCAAAGCGCGCATCATCGAGACCGACGCCTTCTTCCAGTTCCACTTCGCCAACGGCTACGAGGAAGACGGCGCGCTGATACTCGACCTCTGCCGCTACCCCGATTACCTCACCATCGGCCAGGCGCTGCGCGACTACTGGAAATCGGACTGGCCATCGGCCGGCATGGCGCGCCTCACCCGTCTGCAGATCGAGCTGTCGACCGGCAAGATCGACCGCCGCATCTTCGACACCGGCACGTCCAACGAGTTTCCCATCATCAACCCGGCCTATGTCGGCAAGCGCCACCGCTACGCCTATATCCTCTGCAATCGCGCCGACCGATTGACGGGCCTGCAGCAGCAGCTCGCCAAGGTGGACTTCCAGGCCGGCACCGTCCTGCGCCACGATTTCGGGCCCAACGGTTATCCTGGCGAGCCGCTGTTCATCGCGACGCCGGGCGACGCGGAGGATGACGGCGTGATCGTCACCTTGGTGTTCGACGCCGAGCGCAAGCGCACCGACGTCGTCGGCCTGGATGCGCGCAACCTCGCGGGCAAGCCGCTGTTCGCGGCCCGTCTGAAGCATCACGTGCCGTTCCTGCTGCACGGCACCTTCACGCCGCGGCTCTTTTAAGCGCCGCGACGCGCTGCAGGCACTGCTGTCAATTTTGGGACTTTCCGGCATTCCCGGTATTTCCGGCAGAGCGTCTGGTGTGGCCGCCGAAGCCACACCCCTATCGGTTGGGCCGGCGCAGCGACCCAACCGGGTCCGACGGTCAGTCGGACCTCGCCTATGAAGCGGATAAACGATGAGAAAGAGCAAGTAGCGCCATCGACCCTAACATAAACTTCAGTGCTGGTCAATAACTATAGTACTATCAACGCTTGGGCGTCGTCACCGCCGGCTGCGGCGGACCCTGCATGCCGTCGGCGACACGCACGAAGAGCGTGCTGGCGCAGCGCACCGAATCGTAGGCCTCCTCGCCCTGCTTGCCCGGCGTGTCATCGGTGTGCTGGACCTCGATGACGTAGCTGCCGCGCCACGGCAGGGTCGCCTCGAACGCACCCTGCTCATCGGTCTTGAACTCACGCTTCCAGCCGGATTCGGCGATCAGCTCGGCCTTGGCCTTGGCGAGCGGCTTGCCCTGATAGAAGACCTTGAACAGGCCGGGCTTGCCCGCCGGCACGATGTCGAGGGTGTTGACCGGCGCCTGCTCCTTGAAGTCGGCGACGGTGCGCGCGCCCAGCCGGTTCAGGACCTTGGTGGGCTTGTCGCCGCGACGCTCGGTGATGGCGACGTTCTCGGCGACGATGCTGTCGTCCTTGCCCACCGGGCCGGCGACGGCGAAGAAGCCCGCGGTCTTGTCGACCTTCAGCGCCTTGTCGCTGCCCGCGATCTTGGCCTCGGGCTTCAGCCGATCGAGCAGCCCGGGCGAGGCCTCGCGCAGGTTCTCGCCGAACTCGCCGAAGTAGATACGCGCGCCGTCACCCTCGCGCTCGACCCAGATCGTATGGGCCGCGGCGCTGCCGACGAGCCCGAATGACACGAGCGCGGCCATCACCGCCCGAAAGAACCTTGAATGCATGAACTTACCCTCCGATTGGGGCCTTTTAGCCCGGATCGCGAGTGCATTCTAAACGCATTCTAGACTTGCCGTCATCTCGCTTCGACGGGAAACGCACGCTGAGGTGCTGCCCGAGAAACCGCGTCTCGGCCGCGCGGAGCAGGTGTAGGCTCAACCCGTACCGGGTTGAGGGGGAGAGACGAATGTTTGCACTCTACATACTTGTTGCAATCGGCAGCCAGCAGGTCGGCTGGACACAGACCGTGATCCACGTCGGCGACTACAAGGACAAGGCGGCTTGCGAATTGGCTACCAAAGAGACGACCTTCATGCCGTCGGCTTCTGGAAATTTTTCTCCCACGTTCATCTGTGCTCGCAAACCTTGAGCGCCGCTCCGTCACCGGGTGAACGCGTAAAGGTCTCGCAGTTATTGGCTAACGATCCCGCAGCTTCGGATCGATCGCATCGCGCAGCGCATCGCCGAACAGGCTGATGCCCAGCACCGTCAGCATGATGGCGAGCCCCGGGAACACCGCGATCCACGGCGCCGTCGTCGCGTATTCCTCCGCCCCGCCCTGCAGCATCAGGCCCCACGCCGGCACCGGCTCCTGCACGCCGAGGCCGAGGTAGCTGAGCGACGCCTCGGCCAGGATCGCCTGGCCGACGAAGGCTGACAGCAGGATCAGGAACGGCGCCAGCACGTTGGGCACCATGTGGCGCAGCACGATGCGGGAATGGCTGAAGCCCAGCGCGCGGGCGGCATCGACATAGGGCACCTCGCGCACCGCGAGCGCGCTCGCGCGCACGACGCGGCCGCAGCGCGGGACCAGCGGGATGGTGATGGCGATGATGACGTTGAACACGCCGGTGCCGAACACCGCCACCACCGCCAGCGCCAGGATGATCAGCGGGAAGGCCATCAGCACGTCGAGCACGCGCTGGAAGATGAGGTCGAACCAGCCGCCGAAATAGGCGCTGGCCACTCCCATCACCAGGCCGATGACGCCGCCCAGCACGGCCGAGCTGAAGCCCACGATCAGCGCGGTGCGCGCGCCGAACACCAGGCGGGAGAAGATGTCGCGACCGAACTGGTCGGTGCCCAGCCAATGGACCAGGCTCGGCGCCTCCATCATGGCGGCGAAGTCGTTCTCCTCCGGATCGAACGGCGCGATCCACTCGGCCAGCCCGCCGGCCAGGAACATCACCACCACGATCACCAGGCCGAAGGTGCCGAGCGGCTGGCGGCGCACGAAGGCGAGCGCCGCCGCCCAGGCGGTCCGCTTGGGCACCAGCGTGTCCTGCGGAGAGGCGGCCGTGGCGGCGGGATTGGGCAGGGTGACCGTCATTGCCGGGCCTTCACGAGTAGCGGATGCGCGGGTCGAGCCAGGCATAGAGCAGGTCGACGACGAGGTTGGTGAGCACGAAGACGGTGACCACCAGCATGGTCAGCGCCTGCGTCATGACGTTGTCCTGGTTCTGCACCGACTGCACGAACAGCCGGCCGATGCCGTTCAGGTTGAAGACCTGCTCGGTGACGACCAGGCCGCCGATCAGGAAGGCGAACTCGATGCCGATCAGGGTGACCACGGGCAGCAGCGCGTTCTTGAGCGCATGGCGGTTGACGATGATCTGCTCGAGCAGACCCTTGGAACGGGCGGTGCGAATGTAGTCCTCGCGCATCACCTCGAGCATCGCCGAGCGCGTCATGCGCATGGTCACCGCCGAATAGCGGTAGCCGACGGTGATGGCGGGCAACAGCACCATCGAGAGGTTGCGCAGCGGGTCCTGCCAGAACGGCACGTAGTCGATCGGCGGCATCCAGGCCTTGCCGGTCGCGAGGTAGGTGATGTCGAGCACCAGCACCAGCGACATGATGCCGAGCCAGAAGGAGGGCGTGGCGATGCCCGCGATCGCCACCATGCGCACGATGTGGTCGAGCCAGGTGTTCTCCTTGAGGGCCGAGATCGTGCCGAGCGGGATGGCGATCAGGACGGCGATCACCGTGGCCATCAGCGCGATCTGCAGCGACACCGGCAGGCGACTGCCGATCTCGTGGGCGACCCGCCGGCCCGACCACATCGACGTCCCGAAATCGAACGTGAAGTAGTTGCCGAGGAAGTCGAGGAACTGCACGATCAGGGGGTTGTCCAGCCCGAGCGACTGGCGGCAGGCCTCGATCGCCCCCGGATTGCCGTGCGACCCCGCGCCCAGGCGGATCACGCAGACATCGCCCGGGATGAGCCGCATCAGGACAAACACGAGGGCGGCGGCCCCCACCAAGGTGGGGACCGCCAGCAACAGACGCGTGACGACGTAGCGATACATCGAGGTCCTACTTGTCGAGCCAGATGTTCGCGAGGTCCTGGTTCAGGTAATGGCTGGGACTGATCTTCCAGCCTTTCACATAGGACCGCTCCGGGATGATGCGGAACCAGTACGGCGTGATGATCGCGTGCGCCATCGTGTCGAGCGTATGGGTCTCGTACGCCCGCATGGCGGCCCGCTGCGCCTTGGGATCGCTCTCGCGCAGCATCTTGTTGTAGAGCTCGGCCGACTTCGGATCGTCGTAGTCGCCGTAGCTCTCCGGATAGATCGACTTCGGCAGGTACTTGCCGGTGTCGAGCGCCGGATTGACGATGCTCTGGCAGTTGGCATCGACCACGACGTCGAAATTGCCGCCGCGCATGGCCTGGAACCACGGCCCTGTCGGCACGACCTTCTGCTCGACGTTGAGGCCGATCTTCTTCCATTCGCCGATCAGCCAGGTGCCGACGAACTTGTAGGGCTGGTCGACGTTGCGGTTGGTCAGCTCGAACTTCAGCCCCTCGGCGCCGGCCTCCTTCAGGAGCCGGCGCGCCTCGGCCCGCGACTTCTCGATGTCCGGCCAGTAGCCGGCCATCTTCTGCAGCTCCTCCTTGGTGGCCGCCAACGGCGAGCCCGGGAAGACGATGCCGCCCACCGTCTTGACGGTGGCGATCTTGGAAAGTGCCGGCGCGCCGGCCCACTGGTCGATGGCGAGCGCCAGTGCGCGGCGCACGCGGACGTCGTCGAACGGCTTCTTCTTGTGGTTGGGCGTGATGATGTTGCCGCAGTTCCAGTCGCTCTCCTGGATGACCACGTCCTTGCCGGCTTCCTTGACCAGCGAATCGCGCGCCGACGGCGGCAGGCCGCGGAACTCCATGGCGGCCCGGTCGGCACGGATGGCGTCGACACGCACCGCCTGCTTGTCGGCGAAGATGCCCTCGATAGCGTCGAGGTAGGGCTGGCCCTTGTGATAGTAGTCCGGGTTGCGCGCGCCCTTGATCGCCTGGCCGACGTCGTAGCTCGTGAACTTGAACGGGCCGGAGCCCATGATGTTCTTCTCGTACCAGTGCTGGTCCTTGTCGAGGATCTCCTTCTTGTAGATCCAGGTGAAGGGATCGGCGAGCGCCGGCAGGAAGGCCGACGTCGCGAACTTCAGCTTGAAGACGATGGTGTTGTCGTCGGGCACCTCGATCTTGTCGACCATGGCGTAGTAGCTGACGCGCGCGCTGGTCACGCCCTGCGGCGGGAAGACGATGCGCTGCCAGGAGGCCCCGACATCCTTCGCGGTCAGCGTGCTGCCGTCGTGGAACTTCACGCCGGGACGGATCTTGAAGGTGTAGGTCTTGCCGTCGTCGGTGGGCTTCGGCATCTCGGTGCAGAGATCGCAGACATATTCGGTGGTCGAGGCCGGGTTGTCGGGTGGGACCCGGATCAGCACGCTGTAGAACGGCGCCGCGGCATGCACCGTGGCGAAGGTCGTCTCGCGATGGCCGTCGAAGCTCGGCGGCGAGTCGGCCGGAATCATGTAGACGAGCGTTCCGCCGCGCTTGGGCGTCTGCGCCCCCGCGGGAACCGCAGCGATCGTCGCTGCCAGGCCGAGGCCCGCAGCCAGAAGTCCCGTACGCAGGTACATTTGCCTCCTCCTGTGCAACCTGATTCTTTTGTCTTGTTCGTACTCCGTTACGCTTACACCGAGTCTTGCCGGGCCGCGGGCCTCCAGGCCCGCTCATGGTCTTCGTCTTCCGGACCGCGAGCCTCCGGCTCGCTCATGATCATGAGGCGAGCCGGAGGCTCGCGGTCCGGAAGACATGAGCGGGCCCGGAGGCCCGCGGTCGGCAAGACATATCTAGTTCACCTCACTGCACGCCACCCAGTGGCGCGGCCGCAGCTCTCGCAAGACGGGTCTCGCCTGCCGGCAGCCGTCCACGGCCATGGGGCAGCGTGGATGGAAGACGCAGCCGGACGGCGGATTGATCGGGCTCGGCACCTCGCCGCGCGGCGGCCGGAACTCGCGCCCCGCTTCGACGCGCGGATCGGGGATCGGCACCGCCGACAGCAGGGCCTGGGTGTAGGGATGCAATGGATTGTCGAACAGCTCGTCGCTGGCGGCCATCTCGACGATGCGGCCGAGATACATCACCGCAACGCGCTGGCAGAGATGGCGCACGACCGAGAGATCGTGGGCGATGAACAGGTAAGTGAGCCCGAAACGCTCGCGCAGGTCTTCCAGGAGATTGACCACCTGGGCCTGGATCGACACGTCGAGGGCCGACACCGCCTCGTCGCAGACGATGAACTCCGGATCGAGGGCAAGCGCGCGGGCGATGCCGACGCGCTGGCGCTGGCCGCCCGACATCTCGTGCGGATAGCGGTCGGCGAACTTCGGATCGAGGCCGCAGACCGACAAGAGGTCCCTCACCTTGTCGCGCCGGCGCCGCGCATCCGGCTCGACGCCATGCACCTTGATCGGCTCGGAAATGATGTCGCCCACCTTCATGCGCGGGTTGAGCGAGCTGTAGGGGTCCTGGAAGATCACCTGCATGCGCCGGCGCAGGGCCACCAGCTCGCGGCGCTCCATGCGGTTGACGTCCTGGCCGTCGAACAGGATCTCGCCGGCCGTCGGCTTCTCGAGCCGCAGGATGCAGCGGCCGGTCGTGGTCTTGCCGCAGCCGCTCTCGCCCACCAGGCCCAGCGTCTCACCGCGCTTGATGTCGAAATCGACGCCGTCGACCGCCTTCACGTCGCCGATCTTGCGCGTCAGCACGATGCCCTCGGAGATCGGGAAGTGCATGGCAAGGCCGCGCACCTCGAGCAGCGGCCGCTCGGCGATTGGCGCGTTCATGCGGCGACGTCCCGGATGTCCGAAAGCTCGGCGCTGCGGAAACAGGCCGAAAGATGCCCCGCCTCGCCCACAGGCTGGAGCGGCGGCCGCGCCGCGGCGCATTGCTCGACGGCAAAACGGCAACGCGGCCGGAAGGAGCATCCCCCATCCAGCCGCGTCAGGTCCGGCGGTTGGCCGTCGACAGGATCGAGTCGCGCGCGGCGCGGCTGGTCGAGCCGCGGCACCGACTTCAGGAGCGCCATCGTGTAGGGATGCCGCGGATTGTGATAGATCGCGTCGGCGCTGCCCGCCTCGACGATGCGGCCGGCATACATGACGTTGACCCGGCTGGCATAGCGGGCAACCACGCCGAGATTGTGGGTGATGATGATCTGCGCGACGCCGAGCTTGTGCGTCAGCGACTTCATCAGTTCCAGGATCTGCGCCTGGATGGTGACGTCGAGCGCCGTGGTCGGCTCGTCGGCGATGATCAGCTTGGGATTGCAGGCGAGTGCCACGGCGATCATGACGCGCTGGCGCATGCCGCCGGACAGCTGATGGGGATATTGCTTGAGCCGGCGCTTGGGATCGGCGATGCCGACCATCTCCAGCAGCTCCAGCGCGCGGCGTTCTGCGGTCTGGCGATCGGCGCCCTGATGCTGCTCCAAGGTCTCGGTGATCTGCCGCGCGATGGTGAGCACGGGGTTGAGCGAGGTCATCGGCTCCTGGAAGACCATGCCGATGTCGCGGCCCCGGATCTCGCGCATCTCGGCCTCGGAGAGACCACGCAAATCCCTGCCGTCGAACAGGATCTCGCCGCCGGTGATCAGTCCCGGTGGATTGGGGATCAGGCGCAGGATACTGAGCGCGCTGACCGACTTGCCCGAGCCGCTCTCGCCCACGATGGCCACGGTCTCGCCGTGCTCGACGGTGTAGGAAATGCCGTCGACGGCGCGCACCAGGCCGGCGCCCGTCCTGAATTCGGTATGGAGTGCCCTCACCTCCAGCAATGGCGGCATGCGATCCGTCTCCGTTGCCCAGCTTGTCGGCAGCGTGCACTTCTCCCACGGGAGCACCCTGGTCCCGCGGAAGGCCCCAATTGCCGGCTGTTTCGTCCCTGATGCGAAGCCGTTTCCTCAAATCGCGACCGCCGTTTTTCTCCCTTATCCGGCGGTGCAGCCTCTTTCGGGCTGCAAAAAGGGTACGGGACCCGGCGGTGAGGTGCAAGCCGCTAGAGCGGCTTCCGGGGTGATTCAGGTCCGCTTTTCAACACTTTGCGGACCCGAATTGCGTTACCGCACCGCAATCGGCGAGACGGTCGAGCCGGTGCCGCCCTGGATCTTCAGCGGCTGCATCATGAAGGCGAACTCGTGGACATTCTTCGCGGCCAGCTCGTCCAGTTTCAGGTTCTCGAGCAGGTGGATGCCGTTCACCACCAGGGCGATCTGGTGGACGGGCAGCGAGAGCTGCTTGTCGGGATTGGGCGAGACCTCGACCGGCGCATTGTCGGCGCCCATTAGCATCGGATCCTGGGTGACGAGCCACTCCGCCGCCTTTACCCCGATGCCCGGATTCGACTTCATGTAGCGCGGGTTGTCCTTGCCGTAGAGCTTGCCCCATCCGGTGTTGATGATGACGGCGTCGCCCGGCTGCAGGGTCATGTTCTGCTTCTTGAGCGCGCCTTGGAGATCCTCGACAGTGATCTCGTAGGTGTCGCCCAGCATGTCGACGCCCTTGAAGCCGGCGACGTCGATCAGCACGCCGCGCGTGATCAGGGCGCCGACATTGTGGATCCCGAGCTTGCTGAACCCGCCGCGCGTCGCATTCTCGTCGACCTTGAAGCAGTTGTACCAGCTGTTGCGGTGCGTCTGGTGCGCGAAGCCGTCGAACTGGGTGCCGACCTGGCCAAGCTCGGTGACGATGAGTTCCTCGTTGCTGCCGCGCTCGTTGCTGGCGGCGTTCATGAAGGTGCGCTTGGCGTGCATGTCGAAGCGGCGCGTCGGGGAAATCGCCATGCCCGGACCGAGCACGTGGGCGAGCTCGATCACATCGCCGGTCTTGATCAGCTTCACCGCATTGAGCACCGACGCGGGCTTCATGTGGTTGGCCGAGCCGCGCTCGTCCGTGGCGCCCCATTTCGACGGGCAGCGCTTGCTCTCGTCGGGCACGGTCCATGACGGAGCCTGCGCCTGCGCCGTGGTCGCCATCATGACAGCAACCGATACAATGACGCCCATCGTGATGCGCTTCATTGCCGTCCTCCCAGCATGACGTTTCTTCGTCGTGGAGCGTTGCCGGTCGAGCATGCGCCTTCGGGTAATCCGCTACAAGATGCCGGAGGCCTCCTTTCGGCGGCATCCACCGACGGGCAATGCCCCAACGAGGCGAAATCTCATGACCCTTGCCCCAGGCAACCTATTGGCGTTCACGGGGCAGTCGCCACCTTGCGTCCAGTCGGCCGGAAAAGGAGGCCCTCGATGCGTACGTCGCAGAAGATGGTGCTGGACAGAGCACAGAACGCTCTCGTGATGCTGGGTGGGATATCGACCAAGGCAATCGTCACGCTTGTCTTTTGCATTGGCTTCGGGATCGCCGGTATCTATTTCGCAACGACGATCAACTCCGATACTCCGCTGTCTGGTTCGGGGTCCGTGGCTTTGATCGTTGGCGTGACCTTCACCCTGATTCTCGGCGTGGGGTTGATGGCCCTGATCTTCTTCAGCAGCCGCAACGGGTTCGACGAGCCTCCGGACGCGTCGACCAATATGTGAGAAATCTAAAGTTCCACTTTAGATTTCTCAAAACGATAGAACTCCGTCAGCGGTCTCCGGCACCGGCCGGCGGACGCCGCGCCAGCAGTGCCGCGGCTGCCGCCAGTACCGCCAGGACGCCGAACAGGATCAGGGAGCTCGTATATGTGCCGCTGGCGTCACGCAGCAGGCCGGAGGCGACCGGACCGGCGGCCTGGGCCAGGACCTGCAGCGACAGCGCGACACCGCGGATGGCGCCGTAGCTTTCGCGTCCGAAATAGTCGGCCCAGGCCATGGGCAGCAGGGTCATGACGCCGCCGATGCCCAGCCCGAACAGGCCGGCGAACAGGTAGGCGGCTTCGGCCGAGGCGACGCCGATCAGGCCCACCGTTCCCGTCCCCAGCAGGACGGCGGCGAGCGACATCACGTAGCGCAACGGCCAGCGCCGCGGCAGGAAGCCGATGCCGAAGCTCGCCACCGCCGACATCGCCGAGAAGAAGCTGATCACTGTCGCCGCGACGATGGGCGACAGGCCGTTTTCGATGAGATGCGGCGCCTGATGCAGGCTGACACCGGCCTGCACCGGGAAGACGAGCACGGTGTAGAAGGACAGCAGCCAGAACGCCTGGGTGCGCATCGCGGCGGCGCGGCTGAAGCGCGGCTCGACGACGGTGGGGCCCGTGCCGGCGGTGATGCGATCGGGCACCAGTCCGACATCCTCGGGCCGCCGCACAACGAACAGCCACACCGGCAGGAAGCCCACGGCCAGCGCCGTGACGCCGATCGCCACCCAGCCATGGCGCCAGCCGCCGTCCTGCATGGCGAGCTGGGCGATGATCGGCAGCGCCACCAGGCCCGACATCTGCGCCAGGGTGGCGATCGAGGTGGCGCGCGCGCGCCGCGCCACGAACCAGTTGTTGAGCGCGCCATAGAGGCCGAGATCGTAGGGCCCAGCCCACACCATGCGGGCGAAGACGAACAGCAGGTAGAAGGCCAGCAGCGACTGCACGAGCGACAGCGCCATGGTGGCAAGACCGGTGCCGAGGACGGCGAGGCAGAGGATCAGCCGCGCGCCGCGGCGGTCGAGCACCGGCCCGATCATTGGCGAGACGAAGGCCGCCAGCACGCCGCCCAGCGACACCGCCCCCGCCATCTCGGTGCGCGACCAGCCGAAGGCGTCGGTCATGGGCACGACGAAGACCGACAGGGTGGCAACGGCCGGCCCCTGGCGCGCGAAGCCCGCCAGGCAGATGCAGGCCAGCACGATCCAGCCGTAGAAGAACGGCAGACGCGGCACGAGGAGGCGGGGAATGAGCGGCGGGCGCATAAACGCGCCTAGGGTAGCAGGATCAACGGTCCGATCGTGGTACGACTTTCGAGGTCGCGATGCGCCTGGGCGGCAGCAGCCAGCGGATAGCGGTGCTGGACATCGAGCCGGATCGTACCCTGGCGCAGCGCCTCGAAGGTGCGCTGGGCGATCTCGCTCAGCATCGCGCGGTCGGCGGTGTAGTGGAACAGGACGGGGCTCGAGAAGGTCGCGGACTTCTGATGGAGGCTGTCGACCGCCAGGCGATCGACCGGGCCGCTTGCCTGGCCATAGCAGACCCAGTGGCCGCACATCGCCAGCGCGTCGAGGTTCTCGCGCGCGGCGGCCTGGCCGAGACCGTCGTAGATCACGTCGGCGCCGCGGCCGCTGGTGGCGTCGTGCACCGAAGCGGCAAAGCGATAATCGCGGCCAACGATGACCGCGTCGCAGCCCGCCGCGCGCGCTGCGCGTGCCTTGGCATCGGTGGAGACGGTGCCGATCACCCGGGCACCCAGGGCCTTGGCCCATTGGCACAGTAGCAGGCCGACTCCGCCCGCCGCGGCGTGGACGAGGACGGTCTCGCCGGACCGCAGGCGATGAGTCCGATGCAGCAGGTATTCGGCGGTCATGCCCTTCAGCATCAGGGCAGCCGCCGTCTCCTCGTCGACCTCGTCGGGCAATACAACGACCTGATTCGCCGGCAAGGTGCGCACACCGACATAGGCGCCGGGCGGCGCGCAGGCATAAGCGACGCGGTCGCCCGGCAGCAAATGGGCGACGCCGTCGCCGACGTCCAAAACCACGCCGGCTGCTTCCATGCCGATGGGCGCGGGCGGCTCGATCAAGCGATACTCGCCCTTGCGCACGTAGACATCGATGTAGTTGACGCCGATCGCGCCGTGCCGGATGCGGACCTCGCCAGGCCCTGGCGCTCGCGCCTCGAGCGGACGCGCGTCCAACACGTCAGGGCCGCCGAAGCGGCTCGCGACCATGCCTTGCGTCGTCATCGTCTCGCCACCCGCCGGTCGTACGGCATTGCCGACGGGCGGCGCGCCGGGCCGGCGGCGCAAAAAGGCGCGCAGGCCCTCGAAGCCGCCCTCGTAGACGCCCTTGCCGACGAGGTCGGCGAATTCCTGCTCGCGGCCGCGCGGCGTGTCGAAGGTCGACTGCCAGTGCCAGAAGGTGCGATCGCCGTCGGTCACGCGCTTCAGCTGGACGGTGGCGACGTAGCGCTGCATCGGCAGCGTGGCGTCGAGGATGCAGTAGGTCGAGACGTAGTCGGAGTCCGACAGTGCGAGCAGCTGCTCTCGGATGTGATTGCCGTCCTTGAGCGTGAAGTTGCGCACGCAGCCGACCTGGTCGGAGGGCTCGTCGTTCTCGATGGCCGATCCGGCCACGACCGGGTGCCAGGCGGTGTGGCTGTTGAAGTCGCGCAGCACGGCCCACACGCGCTCGATCGGCGCATCGATGATGGCGGACCGGGTGACCCGGATCATTGCTGGGGGCGCGCCACTCCGTGGCGCCTTCCTCCCCACGCAACGCGTGGGGAGGTGTCGCCGTCATGCGGCGACGGAGGGGTCAGGAGTCGGAGAAGATTCATGACCCCTCCGTCCGCTTCGCGGACACCTCCCCAACTTCGTTGGGGAGGAGCGCCACGGAGTGGCGCGCTCCCGGCAATGATCAACGCCGCACCAGGGTCTTCAGGGAATCGAAGGCTGCCTGGAACACCCCCTGGCCGATGTCGCGCGACAGCTGGCCCTCGCGGTCGGGGGCGCAGTCGAACTCGGCCCACCATTCGGCGAAGGTGCGGTTGCCGTCGGTCACCGGGGTGAGCTTCAGCGTGGCGACGTAGTTGTCGACGCCCATCGGGCTCTCGAGGATCGAGTAGGAGCACTGGTAGTCGTAGTCCGACAGGGTGAGCAGCTGCTCGCGGATCATCCCGCCGTCCTTGAGGCGGAAGTTGCGCACGCAGCCGATCTTGTCAGACGGTTGCCCGCCCTCGATGCGCGATTCGGCGACGAACGGCGTCCACGCCGGCAAGCCGTTGAAGTCGCGGATGCGCGCCCATACCGAATCGGCCGGCGCGTCGATGACGCTCGATGCATAGACTTTGATCATCTTCCGTCATCCCGAGCGGAGCCGCCCGGAGGGCGGCGTAGTCGAGGGACCTCGTCTTGTCGACGCATCCCCAAAACAGGTCCCTCCACTGCGCCTCGCTGCGCGAGGCTCCGGTCGGGATGACGGGGGGTGTTTGCGACCATCACTCGCCCGGCGTGCGCGCCGGCACCGGCGGGCCGCTCGATCCCTGCGTTCGGTCGAGCAGGCCCTGCGCCACCCGGCCGACGTCGCCGCCCTGGACGCCGATCTCGCGCAGGAGCTGGTCGATCAGCGGCGCCTGGGCGCGGAAGCGCAGCGCCGAATTGACGACGCTGTCGGCCAGGCCGCCACCGACATCGCCGCTGTCGACCCGACCGCCGGAACCGCCGCCGCCACCGCCCAGCCCGTCGACATGGAGGATCTTGATGCCCTCGATGCGCTCCATCGGCTTGACCGACTCGCGGATGATGGCCTCGAGCTTGTCTATGAGCTTCATGCGCATGGCCGACAGCCGGGCGTCGGCGCTGAGCAGGTTCTGTGCCTCGTTCATCAGTCGCGTGCCCTCGGCATCGACTTCCAGGCGGATGCGGGTCGCCAGCGACCTGATCTTGTCGGCATCGGCCTCGGCTTCCGCTTCGGCCCGTACCGCAGCACCTCGGTCCGCCGCCGCAGCCTTCTCCGCTCCGGCGGCGACGGTGAGCCGCAACGCGTCGCGCTCGGCCTCCTGCTGGGCCACGATCAGCTCGACGCTCTTGCGCCGCTGCGCCATCTCGGTCTCGCGGGCGGTGAAGACCTGCTCTTCCGCCGTCACCGCGAGTGCCCGCGCCTTGTCGGCCTCCGCCTGCGCCACCGACTGCGCCCGCGACTGCTCGGCCACGGCGACCGCCCGCTCCTGCTCGGCGAGCTCGATCGCCTTGCGGCGCGCGATCTCTAGCTCCTCGACCTCGCGCTCCTTGGAGATGCGCTGCTCCTCGACCGCCCGCTCCGAGGCGATGCGCGCCTGCTCGATCGACTGGCGCGACGTGATCTGGGCGCGCTCGGCGTCCTGGTCCTTGTCGGCGCGCTCGCGGGCGATCTCCGCCCGCTGGGCCGCGCGCTGGGTTTCGAGGTCCTGCTCCTGCGCCAGCCGCGCATGCTCCAGCGCGCGGTCGATCTCCAGCGCCTGCCGCTCGGTGTCGAGATTCTTGTTGCGGATCTCGATCATCGTGTCCTGTTCGATGTCGTTGCGGATCTTCTTGCGCCGCTCGATCTGCTCGGTGAGCCGCGTCAGGCCCTCGGCGTCGAAGGCGTTGGA
>JAKFVH010000229.1 GCA_021732285.1 Reyranella sp.
GCGGCATGCTGCTGATCGAGCACGACATGGACGCCGTCTTCCAGCTCGCCGACCGCATCACCGTGCTGGTCTATGGCCGCGCCATCGCCTCGGGCACGCCGGCCGAAATCCGCGCCAACGCCGAGGTCCGCCAGGCCTATCTCGGCGAGGGAGACGCCTGATGCTGCGCGTGCGGGAGCTGGAAGCCTTTTATGGCGCCAGCCAGGCGCTGTTCGGCATGGAACTCGGCATCGATGCCGGCGAGGTCGTGACCCTGATGGGCCGCAACGGCATGGGCAAGACCACGACGGTGAGCACCATCATGGGCCTCCTGCCGGCCCGCCGTGGCACGGTCGAATTTCTGGGCCAGCGCGTCGAGCGCCTGCCCTCCTTCCGCATCGCCCGCCTCGGCCTGGGTCTCGTGCCCGAGGGCCGCCAGATCTTCCCCAACCTCTCGGTGCGCGAGAACCTTGTCGCAGCCGCGGCCAACCGCCTCGGCAACGCCGCGCCGTGGACCTTGGCCCGCACGTTCGACTTCCTGCCGCGGCTCGCCGAGCGCCAGCGCAACATGGGCAACCAGCTCTCGGGCGGCGAGCAGCAGATGCTGGCGATCGGCCGGGCGCTGATGACCAACCCCAGGCTCCTGATCCTCGACGAGGCGACCGAGGGCCTCTCGCCACTGCTACGCCAGGAGATCTGGACGTGTCTCGCGCGGCTGAAGCGCGAGGGCCAGGCCATCCTGGTGATCGACAAGAACGTCGGCGCCCTGATCAAGCTCGCCGACCGCCATCACATCGTGGAAAAAGGCCGCGTGGTCTGGACCGGAACGTCCGATGCCCTGGCCCGCGACAGCGAATTGCAGCACAGGTATCTTGGGGTCTGACCTCCGGAGCCTGTCGATGCGCCCGTCCTTCCTCGCCGTTGTCGCGGCACTTGCCGCAACGCCTGCCTTCGGCCAGGGCCAGGCCAACGTCTACAACTGGTCCGATTACATCGCCGAGGACCAGCTAAAAGCCTTCGAAAAGGACAGCGGCATCAAGATCAACTACACGACCTACGATTCCAACGAGATCCTCGAAGCCAAGCTGCGCGCCGGCCGCTCGGGCTACGACGTCGTGGTGCCGACGGCCTCGCCCTTCTTCGTGCGACAGCTCGCCGCCGGCCTCTACAAGCCGCTCGACAAGGCCAGGCTCAAGAACCTGAAGAACCTCGACCCCGAGATCATGGGGGCACTCGCCAAGTACGATCCCGGCAACGCCCACGCCATCCCCTGGATGTGGGGCACCACGGGCATCGGCTACAACGTCGCCGCCATCAAGAAACGCATGGCCGATGCGCCGGTCGATTCGCTGAAAATGATCTTCGATCCCGCGGTCGTGGCGAAGTTCGCCGACTGTGGCGTCATGGTGCTCGACAGCGCCACCGACGTCTTTCCGGCGGCCCTGAAGTATCTCGGCCTCGACCCGGATTCCAAGAAGCCCGAGGACCTCGCCAAGGCGGCTGACGTCGTGAAGGCGGTGCGGCCCTTCATCCGCAAGTTCCATTCCTCGGAGTACATCAATGCGCTGGCCGGCGGCGACATCTGCCTCGCCTTCGGCTACTCGGGCGACATCTTCCAGGCGCGGGATCGCGCCGCCAAAGCCAAGGACAAGCAGGACATCGCCTACGCCATCCCGCGCGAAGGCTCGCTGCTGTGGATCGACGTCGCCGCGATCCCCAAGGACGCGCCCAACGCCGACAACGCGTTGCGCTTCCTCGACTTCATGCTCGAGCCCAAGGTCGCGGCGGCGTCGAGCGAGCTCACGGGCTACGCCAACGCCAACCTGTCGGCGACGGCGCTGCTGCCCAAGGACATTTCGGGCAACCCGCTGATCTATCCGCCGGCCAAGGTGCGCGCCACGTTCTACACGATCACCGCCGGCACCGCCGAGCAGACGCGCGAGCGCACCAGGCTGTGGACCACGGTGAAGACGGGACGATGACTTGAGCGCCCAGCCGATCGTCAGCATCGCCGGGGTCAGCAAGCACTTCGGCGCGGTCGCCGCGGTCGACGGCGTCGATCTCGACATCCGGCGTGGCGAGTTGTTCGCCCTTTTGGGCGGCTCGGGCTGCGGCAAGACCACTTTGCTGCGCATGATCGCGGGCTTCGAGACGCCCGACACCGGTCGCATCCTGATCGACGGCCAGGACATGACCGGCGTGCCGCCGCATCGCCGGCCGGTCAACATGATGTTCCAGTCCTACGCCCTCTTCCCGCACATGGACGTGGCGGAGAACGTGGGCTACGGCCTGCGCCGCGAGGGCCTGCCGGCCAACGAGATCAGCCGCCGCGTCGGCGAGGCGCTGGACCAGGTGCGGCTTGGCGACCACGGCAAGCGCCGGCCGGCGCAGCTCTCGGGCGGCCAGCGCCAGCGCGTGGCGCTGGCCCGTGCGCTGATCAAGCGGCCCAAGCTCCTGCTGCTCGATGAGCCACTGGCCGCGCTCGACCGCAAGCTGCGCGAGGGCACGCGCTTCGAGCTGGTGCGCCTGCAGGAGCAGCTCGGGTTGACCTTCATCATGGTGACGCACGACCAGGAGGAGGCGATGTCCATGGCGGGCCGGCTCGCCGTCATGAACGAGGGCCGCATCGCCCAGGTCGGCACGCCGCACGAGGTCTACGAGCACCCGCGCTCGCGCTTCGTCGCCGACTTCATCGGCATCGCCAACATCCTGCCCGTCGACGGCGGCCGCGCCTGGCTGGCGCTGCGGCCCGAGAAGATCGGCCTGTTCGCCGCCCGGCCCAACACCGACCACGCCGAGCAGGGCCGCATCGTCGACGTCGCCTACGAAGGCGACCGCTCGCTCTACCGCGTCGGCCTTTTAGACGGCAGCATGTTGCTCGTCTCGACCGCCAACGTTGCCCGCGCGCCGCGCGAGCCCTGGCCGCGCGGCCAGGAAGTGTGGCTGGGCTGGGCGGGCGATGCTGGGCAGCGCCTCGATGAATAGTCTGCTGGGGGCGCGCCACTCCAGTGGCGCGATCTTTGTTGCAACCACGAAAGACGCGCGACTGGAGTCGCGCGCCCCCAGCTAAGATCATGCGCCTCGTCATCGCGCTGCCCTACGTCTGGCTCGCCACCTTCTTCCTGCTGCCGTTCGCGCTGGTGCTGGCGATCGCCTTCGGCACCAACAATCCCGACGCCGTGCCGCCGGTCGACCTCGGCGCCTCGCTGAAGAACTTCACCCTGCTCTTCACCGACGATCTCTATCTCGCGGCCTGGCTCGGCTCGCTGCGCATCGCCGCGACCTCGACGTTCGTCACCTTGCTGCTGGGCTATCCCATGGCCTACGCCATCGCCCGCGCCCGGCCATCGCTCCGGCCGCTGCTGCTGATGGCCGTCATCCTGCCGTTCTGGACCTCGTTCCTGATCCGCGTCTATGCCTGGATGGGCCTTTTAGCCAGCAACGGCATCTTGAACCACGTGCTGCGCGCCACCGGGCTCGTCTCCGATCCCGGCACCATCCTGGGCACCGAATGGGCGGTCCATCTCGGCATCGTCTACGCCTACCTGCCCTTCATGGTGCTGCCGCTCTACGCCTCGCTGGAGAAGCTCGACACCAGCCTTCTGGAAGCCGCGGCCGATCTCGGCGCCAGCCCGATCACAGCCTTCTTCACCGTCACCCTGCCGCAGTCCCTGCCGGGCATTGTCGCCGGCTGCCTGCTGGTCTTCATCCCGGCGGTCGGCGAGTTCGTCATCCCCGACCTTTTGGGCGGCACCAACACGCTGATGATCGGCAAGGTGCTGTGGGACGAGTTCTTCCTCAACTCCGACTGGCCGCTCGCCTCGGCGGTGGCAATCTGCCTCCTGGTGCTCCTGGTGGGCCCCATCGCCCTCTTCCAGCGCCAGCAGGCGAAAAGCCTGGAGCGCCAGTGATGCCTGGCCGCGCCCGCTTCGCCTTCACCGCGCTGGCCTTCGGCTACGCATTCCTCTACCTGCCGATCGCGCTGGTGATCGTCTATTCGTTCAACGAATCGCGGCTGGTCACGGTTTGGGCGGGCTTCTCGACCAAATGGTGGAGCGCCCTCTTCGCCAACGAAGCGATGCTGAGCGCCGCCTGGCTGTCGCTGCGCATCGCGCTCGTGAGCGCCACAGTCGCGGCCGTCATCGGCCTCGCCGCGGGCTACGTGCTGGCCCGCGTGCCGCGCTTCTTCGGCCGCACCTTGTTCGGCAGCCTGGTGATCGCACCCATGGTCATGCCCGAGGTGGTGATGGGCATCTCGATGCTGCTGCTGTTCGTGGGCTCCGACCAGCTCGTGGGCTGGCCCGTGCGCGGCTTCCTCACCATCACCATCGCCCACATCACCTTCTCGGTCGCCTTCGTGGCTGTCGTCGTGCAAGCCCGCCTCTCCGACTTCGACCGCTCGCTCGAAGAGGCGGCGATGGATCTCGGCGCCACGCCGTGGACCACCTTCCGCACCATCACCCTGCCGCTGATCGCGCCGGCCGTCGGCTCGGGCTGGCTGCTCGCCTTCACGCTTTCGCTCGACGACCTGATCCTGACGCAGTTCGTGGCCGGCGCGCAGTCGGAGACCCTGCCCATGCGCGTCTATTCCAGCGTGCGGCTGGGTGTGGATCCGCAGATCAACGCACTCGCCACCATCATCGTGATTGTCGCGGCCTGTGCGCTAATTTTTTCCGGCTGGCTGACGCGCCGGAAAGCCTGAGCTAAGCTCGCCGCCACGGGAAGAAAAATTTGCCGCCAAAGGGGAACCAAGATGGCAACGCGACGTAATGTGCTGAAGGGGGTAGGAATGGCGACTGTTGCCGCTTCTCTGCCGCTTGGCGGCACGTCAGCCCAGAACGCTCCGGCAGGCGCTCCAGCCGCCAAGGGGCCCAAGCTCCTGGAAATGGACGGCAAGGCCAAGCTCGCCGTCCTGGGCGACCGGCCGCTGGTCGCCGAGACGCCCAACGTGATGCTCGACGACGACGTCACGCCCACCGACAAGCTCTTCGTGCGCAACAACGGCCAGGTGCCGGAGGCGACGCGCGATCCCAAGGCGTGGAAGATCAAGGTCGACGGCGAGGTCAATACACCGCTCGAGCTCACCCTCGGCGAGCTGATGAGTCGCTTCCCCAACGTCACCTACCAGCTCGTGCTGGAGTGCGGCGGCAACGGCCGCTCCTTCTTCGAGCCCGAGGCGCGCGGCAACCAGTGGACCAACGGCGGCGTGGGCTGCCCGCAATGGACCGGCGTGCGGCTCGCCGACGTACTGAAAGCCGCCGGCCTGAAGTCGAGCGCGATCTACACTGGCCACTATGGTGCGGATCCGACGCTCGCCGGCGAAACCGACAAGCCCACGATCTCGCGCGGCATGACCATCAAGAAGGCGATGGACGAGCACACGCTGATCGCCTTCAAGCTGAACGGCCAGGACCTGCCGCTGATCCACGGTGCACCGGTGCGCCTGATCGTGCCCGGCTGGGCGGGCTCGCTCTCGACCAAGTGGCTGACCCGCATCTGGGTGCGCGACAAGGAGCATGACGGCCCCGGCATGGGCGGTTTCTCCTACCGCGTGCCCAAAAAGCCGATCGTGCCCGGCAGCAAGGGCGACGAGAAGGACATGGCGATCCTGGAATCGATGCCGGTGCGCTCGGTCATCACCTTCCCGGCCGACGGCACGCGGCTCGCCGCCGGCACGAAGAAGCTCGACCTGCGCGGCCACGCCTGGGCGGGCGACTGGGACATCAAGACCGTCGACGTCTCGATCGACGCCGGCAAGACCTGGAAGAGCGCCAAGGTGAACCCGCCGGCCAACAAGTTCGCCTGGCAGCGCTTCACCGCGTCGGTCGACCTGCCGAGCTCGGGCTACTACGAGGTCCTGTCGCGCGCGACCGACAGCAACGGCGTCACCCAGCCCCTCACGGCCACCAACTGGAACCCGCAGGGCTACGGCGCCAACCCGATCAACCGCATCCGCGTCCTCGTCGAATCTTGAGAGAAGTCACGATCACCCACGTCGTCGTCATCACCCTGACGGCGACGTTCGTGCTGTTGGGCCTCGACCGTGCGGGCGAACTGCGCCCGGACCGGCCTGCCTACGTTCCGCCGGCCAAGCCCGCGGCCGTTGCGGCGCTCGAGCACGATCCCGACAAGGGCAAGCCGCCGCCGCACAACGACAAGCCCGAGGACCTGCCCGACGGCAAGGGCCGCGACGTCACGTTCTATACCTGCACGGCCTGCCACGGCGTTGCGCTGATCAAGGCGCAGGGCCTGACGCGCGAGCTGTGGGATTCGACCTTCGACCTGATGCTGGAGAAGCACCGCATGCCGCCGGTGAAGGCAGCCGAGCGCGCCGAGATCCTCGATTATCTCGCCGAGCAGTTCCCGCCGCGCCGGCGCAGCCGCGGCGCGGACAATCCGTTCAGATAAATTTCGCCCATTTCTCCGACCACACGTGCAGCGGCAGCAGGAGCCGCAGCAACTCCTCGCCCAATGTCGTGAGGCGATAGCCCGCTTCCTCGTCGAGCTGTACGAGCTTCGCCTCCCTGAGCTCCGCCAGCCGCGTGTTGATGATGGTCGGGCTCGCGCCGATCAGGTCCTGCAGCTCGCGGAAACGCTTGGCCTCCTCGCGCAACTCCCAGACGATGCGCAGAGTCCAGCGCCGCCCCAGCAGGTCGAGCAGCACCATGATCGGCCGGCCCGTGCGCGAGCCGCGGACGCGCTTCACCATCTATTACACTCCGTTACTACAATTTTTGTAGCAAGAATGCTACAGGAAGTGTAGCACCAAAAACCCCTGTCATCCCGAGCGCAGCGAGGGACCTTTGAGGCGACCGGAAAGGTCCCTCGCTGCGCTCGGGATGGCAGCATTACTGGAGCCCATCCCATGCCCCGCATCGCCCCCGCCGAACCGCCCTACGAACCGCAGATCGCCGCCGAGCTCGAGCGCATCATGCCGCCTGGCGTGCCGCCTCTGGTCCTGTTCCGCACCCTGGCGAGGAGCCCGCGCGTCTTCGGCAAGGTCTTCGCCGGCGGCCTGCTGGACGGCCCGTTCACCCTGCGTCAGCGCGAGATCGTGATCGACCGTACGACGGCGCAGCTCGGCTGCGAGTACGAATGGGGCGTCCACATCGCCTTCTTCGCCAAGCGCGCCGGATTCACCGATGAGCACATCGCCGCCACCGTCACGGGCCCGCGCGACGCCGCCTGCTGGACGCCCGACGAGCAGGCGCTGGTCGCCCTGGTCGACGACCTGATCGACCAGCGCACCATTGCCGATCCGACCTGGGCCGCCCTTACCGCTCATTTTGACGAGAAGCAGATCCTCGAAGCGATCGCGCTGGTGGGCTTTTATCACATGATCAGCTTCCTCTGCCGCGGCCTCGAGCTGCCGTCGGAGAGCTACGCGGCGCGCTTCCCGGCGGGACGGCCCTGACGCGAAAGCCGTTGTCGGCGGCGGCCGACCGTGATTATCTTCCCTGCAGCACCGATACTCGCGCGCAGGGGGAGAGACATGCGCACATCGAGCCGTCGCGTTGCGTACTCCTGCCTGCTTGCACTGCTTTCGCTTCTGGCGATGGCGACCGCCCAGGCGCAGCCGGTACCGCCCCCCACGCCGCCACCGGATGCAGGCACCGTCGGCTCTGCCGGATTGCCGGAGAACGTGGTCCCCGGCACCGAATATGCCTTTTACGCCAAGTGGCTCGTCGAGAACGTCACGACCGTCCTCTACTGGACCCGCGAGGGTATCCGCACCTGCGATCGCAAACTGTTCGACGATGCGCGAAAGGTGACGGAAGAGATGATCGAGCGGCTGCGCCAGCAGATGGGGTCTGCGAACCCTGACGGTCCCACCGGGCGCCGCTACCGGCATGATATCGACACGCTCCAGCTCCTGATCGATCGGATGGGCGACTTCGACAAGCATTGCCCGCACGCCAAGGCGGTCGAGGCGCTGATGGAGTTCTTCCTGCATGGCGGCGTCTCGCTGCCGTTCTTCCTCGCCAGCAACGTCACCTCGCTCGATTTCGTGAGCCGCGAGCAGCGCAACGCCTTCGGCGGCGGCGGCCTCAACACCGGCCTGTTCGGCGGCGGCGTTCGTGTGAACGTCTACAAGGTCAATCCCACAGTCTTCCTGGAGACGCGCTTCCAGACCGCCTTCGGCGCGCCGTCCTTCCGGCAGACCTTCGGTCTCTCAGGCTTCGGCGCGCCAGCCCAGGCGCCGTTCGGCGAGAGCCTGGTGCGCGAGAACTGGGGCATCCCGATCCTGCTCGGCACCACCTGGTCGCTGGGCACGCTCGGCGCCCGCGGGCCTGCGCTCGGCCTCGACGTCTATGGCGGCGTCACCATCGCCAACTGGACACAGAGTCTCAGCGGCGCCGAAGCCGGCACGCCGGGTACGCCGTCGTTCGCCGCGCAACAGACCCGCACCTCGGTCGACCCGACCTTCGGGCTCGGCCTTCGCCTGCCGACCGTCGACCTCAACGGCGACGGCCGGTCCGACCTGATCGTCGGGCTCTACGGCGAAGTGGCCTTCCGCCAGGGCAGCTCGATCACCGTGGTGTCGCCCAACACCAGCGGGCTCACCTACACCGGCTGGGTCGACACCCGGCCGACCGCATCGGTCTCGCTGCGCGTTTCCGTGCCGTTCGGCCGGGGCGCCTTGTTCAGGGGCGATTGATGGCTGCTAGTTCGGCCGGCGGTTGGCCTGCACCAGCCGGTACATGCCCTCGATGTTGAGCGGCCCCATCTGCTCGTAGCCGTTCCAGTCCTTGTACTTGGAGAGGTCGACGGCCTTCTTGGTCTCGTCGAGGGACTTGCCGGCGCGCGCCGCAGCCGTCACCTGGGCGCGCAGGTCCTCCAGGTAGTTGCGGAACGCCGTGACGTCGGCCTTGGTGCCGAGCGGCCCGTGGCCCGGCGCGAAGACGTCGTACTCCATGGCTTCGACGCGGTGCAGCGAATCGATCCACTCGTCGAGATAGGAATCGGGCAGGTCGCGGAAGGCCATCGACTTCACCGGAATGAAATCGACGGCGAATGCGACCTTCTCCTTGGGGAAGCGCATGACCAGCGAGTTGTTGGAATGGTTGCGGCCCACCCAGGTGAGCTCCAGCACCGTGCCGCCGAGCTCGATGGTCGCCTGCTCGTTGACCGTCACCTGCGGCACGGCCGTCGGCCTCTTCTCGCCGATGATCGCCTCCTTGGCGGCGGCATGTGCCACCACGGTCGCGGTGTCCGCCCAGACTTCGCCGCCCGAGATGTGGTCGGCGTGGTCGTGGCTGTAGACCACGAACTTGATCGCCTTGTCCGGCCAGCGCTTCTTAAGCTCGTCCTTCAGCCAGGTCGCGGCGGCGGCATTGATCGGGTCGGTGGCGATGATGCCGGCCGGCGTCACGGCGAACACCGAATAATGGAAGTTATTGCGGAATCGATAGACCTCGCCCGCGATCTTGGTGATCTCGCGCACCGGGTTCTGCGCCGATGGCGTCACCGGCGCCTGGGCCTGACCGGCCGCCGGCAGCATCAACGCGAAGGCCGCGGCGGCGGTGACGATATAGTGTCTCATGGAAGTCTCCCCTGTGATGCCGGCGAGCCTGCCATACGGCCGCGCCGCCGCGACACACTTTTGCGTCAACGCCGCAGGACGCGCTCCACGCCCAGCACCAGCAGGCCGAAGACGAGCCCCCAGAACGCGGAGCCGACGCCCATCAGCGTCACCCCCGACACCGTGACGGCGAGCGTGCCGGCGGCGGCGAGCCGCTCCTTGTCGTTGGCGAGAGCGGTCCCCATGGCGCCCGCCATCGAGCCCAGCAGGGCGGTGCCGGCGACCGTCACCAGCAAGGCGGGCGGCAGGGCCGCGAACACACCGACCAGCGAGGCGCCGAACAGCGCGATCAGGACCCACCACAAGGTGTAGAAGACGCCGGCCTTCCAGCGCTCAGCGGGATCGGGATGCGCCTCGGGGCCGGTGCAGAGCGCGGCCGATATCGCCGCGAGGTTGGAGGTGTGCGCCCCGAGGAACGCCGTGGCGAGCGAGGCGGCCCCCGTGACCGCCAGCACCGGCTGCATCGGCGGCTGGTAGCCCGAGGCGCGCAATACGGCGAAGCCCGGCAGGTTCTGCGACGCCATGGTGACGAGATAGAGCGGCACGCCGAGTCCGATCAGCGTGGCCACGTCCCACGTCGGCATGATCAACTCGGGCTGCGACAGGCCGAGCGGCGGCATCGGCTTCACAAGGCCGAGGCCGACTGCGATCAGGGCGCCGGCCACCAGCACGACCAGCGAAGCGAGCGTGGGCACCATCAGCCGCGCCACCAGGAACAGCGCGATCAGCGGCAGCACCAACAGCGGCGCCGTCGGCACGTACTCGACCATCGCCACCACCAGGCGCAGCAGGATGCCGGCCAGCATGGCCGAGGCGATGCTGGCGGGAATGCGCTCGATCAGCCGGCCGAGCGGCCGGATGGCCGCGGTCAGCAGGATCAACACGGCCGCCAGCACGAAGGCGCCGACGGCGGCCCGGAAGCCGGGCACGCCCGCCGTCGAGGCGATCAGCGCCGCGCCCGGCGTCGACCACGCGGTGATGATGGGCATGCGATAGCGCACGCTGAGGAAGAGCGCCGTCAGCGCCGTGGCGATGGCGAGCCCCGTTACCCACGAGCTCGCCTGCGCCTCGGTCGCACCGACGGCGGCGGCGGCGGCCAGCAGGACGGGCAAGGTGCCGCCCACGCCCGCCACCGTCGCGACCAGTGAGGCGGTGGCGGTCGAGACGAGGCCGGATTTCACGACCCAGCCTTCACGAATTCGCTCTTTCGACCATCGCCTGCAGGAGGATCTGCGCGCCGGCGCCGATGTCGACCTTGTCGGCGTCCTCGATCTCGTTGTGGCTGATGCCGTCCTTGCACGGCACGAAGATCATGGCGGTTGGCGCCACGCGACTGACGTAGCAGGCGTCGTGGCCCGCTCCGCTCACGATATCCATGTGGGCATAGCCCGCCTGCTCCGCGCCGCGGCGCACCGACTCGACCAGTTCCTTGGCGAAGGGCGACGGCGGGAAGTACCAGATCTGCTCGATCTTCACTTCGAGGCGATGGCGCATGGCGATGTCGGCGGCCGCTGCGCGCATCTCGGCGTCCATCTTCGTCAGCTCATCATTGTTCGGATGACGGAAGTCGATCGTCATGAACACGCGGCCCGGGATGGTGTTGCGTGACTGCGGCTGGCTTTCGATCACGCCGATGGTCGAGCGCCCGTTGGGCCGGTTGCCGATGCGCCGGCATTCGACGATCAGCTCGGCCGCGCCGACCAGCGCGTCGCGCCGTCCTTCCATCGGCGTCGTGCCGGCGTGGCTTTCCATGCCGGTCCACGACACCTCGTACCAGCGCTGGCCCTGCGCGCCGGTCACCACGCCGATCGTCTTCTGCTGCCGCTCGAGGATCGGCCCCTGCTCGATATGCGCCTCGAAGAAGGCGCCGACCGGGCGGCCGCCGACCGGCTCCTTGCCGTCGTAGCCGATCTTCTTCAGCGCCTCGCCGAAGCTCACGCCGTCGCGGTCCTTGATGCTAAGCGCATGCTCGAGCGTGAAGGCGCCGCCGAACACGCCCGAGGCCACCATGGCCGGCGCGAAGCGGCAGCCCTCCTCGTTGGTCCACACCGCGACCTCGATCGGCGCCTCGGTGACGTAGCCCGAATCGTGCAGCACGCGCAGCACCTCCAGCCCCGCCATCACACCATAGGCGCCGTCGAACTTGCCGCCGGTCGGCTGGGTATCGAGATGCGACCCGGTCATCACCGGCGGCTTCATGGGATCGCGGCCCTCGCGGCGGGCGAAGATGTTGCCGACCTGGTCGACCTTGATGGTGCAGCCCGCCGCCTTGGCCCAGTGCACGAAGAGGTCGCGGCCCTGGCGGTCGAGATCGGTCAGCGCGATACGACACACGCCACCCTTCTCGGTACCGCCGATCTGGCCGAGCTCCATCAGGCTCGACCATAGGCGGTCGGAGTCGATGCTCAGGTTGGGGCGGTCGACGGGCTTCATTGCAACTCCGTTGTCAGAGAACCGTTATCGGACTAAATTCGGATCATCGTCACAAGGACACTAGCATGCCCCGTGCCAGCCGAATCAAGCCGATCAGTTACTTCAAGGCAAATGCCGCCGAAATCATCGAAGAGCTCAGTGAGGTCGGCGAGCCCATGATCATAACGCAGAATGGTGAGGCCAAGGCGGTCGTCCAGGACATCGTCTCTTACGAGAAAAAAGAAGAGACCCTTGCGCTGCTCAAGATTCTGGCCCTTGCCAACCGAAACATCGAGCAAGGCCGCTATCGACCCGCAAAGGAAGTCTTCTCGGACCTGCGCAAGCGGCTCAACGCTCGCAAGGCCGGAAAGTGACGAGGTATACCGTCGTCATCGACGTTGATGCAGAACGCGACTTGGAGGAGATCGTCAGCTACATAGCAGAGCATGATTCGATCGACCGAGCGATCGACGTCGGAGCCAAGATCGAGAACAGCATCGCCGGTCTCGCGACCTTTCCCAATCGTGGTGCCCATCCAAGGGAACTGGTCGAATACGGCAACCGCGACTTTCGCGAGATTTATTTTAAGCCCTACCGCATTCTTTATCGAGTTGTGCGGAACCAGGTCATTGTCGTGCTGATCGCCGATGGCCGACGCAATATGCATTCCTTGCTGGACCGCCGCCTATTCGGGCCTTAGGCAAGCGCCGGCTGCAGGCAATCGGCTCAGGCGCGTAGCGCTGGTCTCGCATTATCCTGGACCGTCGGTTCCGCATGGAACAGGGCGCTGACGGATTCACCGCTGTTGATCCGGCGCATCGCTTCGGCCAGGGCCGGCGCGATGGACAATACCGTCAACTTCGGCACCCGCTTCTCGGCGGCAATGGGAACGGTGTTCGTGCAGACGATTTCGAGCACGTCGGGCTCCGCCGCAAGGCGCCGGGTGGCGGAACCGGAGAGAATTCCATGTGTGCAGGCGACCCGAATGGAACGGGCCTTATGGTCACGCAGGTGTCGAAGCAGTTCCAGGATGGATCCGCCGCTCACGATCTCATCGTCGAGGACGATGACGTCGCGGTCTCGGACATCGCCGATCAACATCGAAATCCTGACCTCGGTATCGCTCAACCGTTCCTTCGCCCCCGCCGCCATGGGTACCCCCAGCCGCTTGGCGAAGGCCGCGGCGCTCTTGGCATTTCCCAGGTCGGGCGACACCACGACTCCGTTGGCGAGATCGTAGCGCTGGAAATGGTGGGCGAGCTCGCCGAGCGCATGCAGGTGATCGACGGGGACGCTGAAAAACCCGTGAACCTGCGGGGAATGGAGCGTCATCGTGAGGACCCGATTGGCGCCCGCCGTCGCCAGGAGGTCGGCGACCAGGCGGCCACCGATCGAAATGCGCGGCGCATCCTTCTTGTCCGATCGCGCATAGGCGTAATGAGGGATCACCGCCGTGATCCGTGAGGCCGAGGCGCCCCGGGCGGCATCGAGCATCAGCAGGAGTTCGACCAGATGGTCCTGGACGGGCGGGCTCAGCGGCTGAATGAGGAAGACATCCTGCTCGCGGCAATTCGCCTGCAGCTGCACCTCCATGCAGTCGCTCGAAAACCGCTTCAGCCCGGTCGGCAGCAACGGAACGTGAAGCTTCGCGCAAATCTCTTCAGCCAATGCGGGATGGGCACTACCACTGAAGATGGCGATTGGACTCAAAAGAGGTCCTCCTCGCGGCGATTAGGCGGCTTCGGGCGCAGCTTATGGCAGACCGTGTACCGTCGATCAACGCCCGCAGGACTGGCCGGATGGCTCCGGTCCCGCTATGGGTCGAGCTTCGCCAGCAGGGATACTCATCTGAAAGATGCTTCCGCTCTCCGACACGCTTGTCCTCGACCTCACGCAAGTCATCGCCGGGCCCACCGCCGGCCAGATCCTGGGCGACATGGGCGCCGACGTGATCAAGGTCGAACCGCTCAACGGCGAGCATTTCCGCCCGCACTTCGGCGGCGCCTGGGTACCGTCGATGAACCGCAACAAGCGCGGGCTGGCCGTCGATCTGCGCACCGAGGGAGGGCGCGAGGTGCTGATGCGGCTCGCCCGCAAGGCCGATGTCTTCATGGAAGCCTTCACGCCAGGTGTGATCGACAAGCTGGGCTTCGGCTGGGACAAGCTCAGCCCGGAGAATCCGAGGCTGATCTACGCTTCGATCTCGGGCTACGGCCAGACCGGCCCCTACTCTGCCCGCGCCGGCTACGATCCCTGCATCCAGGCCGAGATCGGCCTGATGGACGCGACCGGCCCCGACGGCGGCGAGATGTGCCGGGTCGGCACTGCGGCGATCGACTACTCGACCGGCTCGTTCTGCGCCGCCGGCATCGCCTTCGCCCTGCTGGCGCGCCACAAGACCGGCCGCGGCCAGCGGCTGGACCTGTCGCTGTTCGATGTCGGCATGCACCTGATGAGCCATTGGATCACCAACCACGGGCTGACCGGCGAGGATCCCATCCGCATGGGCACCTCGAACTCGATCATCTGCCCCTTGCGCGTGTTCCCGACCAAGACCCAGCCGATCTTCATCGCCGGCACCAACGACGCCTTCTGGAAGATCTTCTGCACCGCTCTCGGCAGGCAAGACTGGCTTACCGACAAGCGCTTCGCCGGCAACGCCGACCGCGTCGCCAACCGCGCCGTCCTCGAGCCGCTGATCGAGGAATACTTTCTCCAGTACACCTGCGACGAGCTTCTGGACAAGCTGATCCCCGCCGGCATGGCTTGCTCGGCCGCCTACCGGATCAGCGAGGCCATGGTGAGCCCGCATGCCAAGGCGCGCGGCAGCGTGCTGGAGATCGACTATCCCGGCCTCGGGCCGGTGAAATCGGCCAACAATCCCATCAAGCTGTCCGGGGCGCCGATCGAGACGCGGCGCAAGTCGCCAAAGGTCGGCGAGCATACGGTCGAGATCATGCGTGAAGTAGGCTATAGCGACGCCGAGATCGCTAACCTCAAGAACGCCAAGGCCGTCGCCACGTCATGAAGATCATCTATTCCGACAAGCACGCCCAGCACGACCCGCAAACCTTCGTCGTGCGCGGCGTCAAGCAGCGCAGCGCCGAGCAGCCCGAGCGCGCCGTGCGCCTGCTGGCCGCGGCCAAGGACGCCGGCCATCAGGTCATGGCGCCGGAGGCGCACGGCTCCAAGCCGGCGGAAAGCGTACACACGCCGGAATATCTCGACTTCCTCGAGACCATCGCGCGCGACTGGGCCAAGCTGCCCAACACCTCGGCCGAGGTCGTGCCCAACGTCCATCCGGCGCGCTATCCCGCGACGTATCCCAAGGCGCTGGCCGGCCGTGCCGGCTGGCACCAGGTCGATCTCGCCTGTCCGATCGGGCCGCACACCTGGGAGGCCGCTGTCGCCGCCAGCGAATCGGCAGCAACGGCCGCCGACCTGGTGCTCGGCGGTGCAGCCGAGGCCTATGCCCTCTGCCGGCCGCCCGGCCATCACGCCTATGCCGACATGGCAGGCGGCTTCTGTTTCCTGAACAACACCGCCATCGCCGCCCAGCGCCTGCGCGAGAAGCACCAGCGCGTGGCCGTGCTCGATGTCGACGTCCATCACGGCAACGGCACGCAGGGCATCTTCTTCGAGCGCGACGACGTGC
>JAKFVH010000131.1 GCA_021732285.1 Reyranella sp.
ATACGAATGGCGTCGACGTCGAGCACTCCCACAATATAAAGCGTATCTCGCCCGGCGCCTTCTCTTCCTCGATTCTTTCCCTGCGTTGTTCCGCACTATCCGATTCGTTTATTCCGTCACAGGCCCTTAGGCCTTAGCTCATTCCTCCCCAGCTTTGCCGGGGAGGTGGCCCGAAGGGCCGGAGGGGTCATGAGCCTCAGCGTTACTGTGGCCCATGACCCCTCCGCCCGCCAAGCGGGCACCTCCCCATCGCGCAAAGCGCAATGGGGAGGAATGACTCATAGCGGCGGTCCGCCGGGCAGCCTGAAGCTCGGGCCCGTCCACGGATCGGTAAAGCCCTTCATGCGCTTGAACATGTCGACGCGCTTCTGCTTCAGGCTGCCGGGCTTGTAGGTGGCGAGCCAGCCGTCGGTCTCGTCGAGGAACAGCGACTTCTGGTCCTGCTTCTTCTTCTCGGCCGCGCTCAGCATCTTCCTGGTCCGCTCCTGCACCGAGCGGAAGTAGTAGTGATAGAAGAGCCGGTTGAACTCGGTGAAGTAGATGTCGGCGACGCGCTGGTTGCCGCGGATCACCAGCATGTTCTCGTCGTTCTCCTTGGTCGAGGCGTCGCTGAAGTTGGCCGAGCCGGTGACCACGATCGGGTCGGTGCCGAGCGGATCCTTCAGCAGGAACTTGGAGTGGATGTAGCTCACGTGGGAATTGAGCTGCAGGAAGCGTGTGTTGGTCTCCTTGGCCCATTGATAGAGCGGCTCGGCGATGAACGAGCCGAACGCCTCGTAGATGTTGTTCTTGGCGTTGAGCCGCACGAACGGATCCTTGGCGCGCGGGTTGGGCTTGTCCTCCTTCTCGAGCAGGAAGAAGCCGATATGGCTGTCGGCCTTGTTGTCCTTCAGAAGGTCCTTGAAGGTCTTGTTGATGCCGAAGGCGAGCGTGATGCAGGACGTGTCGTCAGCCTCGTCGACCATGTGGGCGTACATGTCGAGCACGGCCGTGCCGCTGCGCGGGCTGAAGATCGGCGTGATGCCCTTCTTGACCTTGGGCCACGACGCGGGCGGCGCCAGGATCATCTCGACCGCCGTGCGCAGGTCCTTGTTGCGCTTGCTCACCGTGGGCTTGTCGTCGCCGTCCCGGCCGCCCGGGTCGGCCTTCAGGAGCTCCCAGTAGGCCTGGAACTTGCCTGCCGTCTCCGCATCGCGCACCCAGTGGCCGACATTGGTCTGGCCGTGGATGCCGCCGTCGGAGATGTTGGTCGAACCGGTCCACACCTCGGCGGGCTTCTTCTGCTTGCCCTTGAGCAGGACCATGAACTTGTTGTGCTGGATGGCGTTGGTCCTGGCCTGGCGCAGGAAGATGTTGGCCTTGGGCAGCCCCACCTTCTTGATCATGGCGAGGTTCTCGGTGCGCGGGAAAGGATCCTGCACCTTGCCCTTCTTGTCCTTGGGCTTGTTGTTCTTGGCATCGACGATCAGCCGGACGTCGACGCCGCGATCGAGCGCTTCCTTCAGGGCCTCGGCCACCGGCTGGTAACGGAACTCGTAGAAGCAGCAGAGCAGCGTGTCGCCTTTGGCGGCGTTGGCGATGAACTTCAGGAGGGCGTCGTCGAGCTGGCGGCTCAGCCATTCCAGGGCCGCGGCTTGCTTGGCGCCCTTGAGCTCGCTCGGCTTCCTGTTGCCGAACTCGCGGGTGTAGGCCTGGCTGCTGGCGACGCCGCGATTGAAGAAGATGTCGTGCTCCAGGCTGGAGAACAGCGGCTCGGTCTGCACGCGGATCGCCACCGGCTCGCCGCTGCGGTCGAGCTCGGTGGGCGTACCCTTGAGCGGATGGAAGACGTACTCGTACTTATGGTCGGGCCTCGCGGTGAAGTCGTCCCACACGAAGCTCTGCACCGGATGGCGCGAGGTCTTCACCCGGGTCTTGTCGTCGGGCTTGGGGATCAGCGAGGGGAAGACCTTGAAGCCGACGGCATAGAAGTCCTGCTTGCCCTCGGGGTCGCTGCGCTCGACGGCAAAGCCCAGCAGGCCCTTGGTGCCTTTCTTGTCGGCCGAGATGGCGAAGGAGATGGTGTTGGTGCCGCTCACGGCCAGGACCTGGTACGGGCCGGTCTTCGCTGACTTGAAGCGCATGGTGGACCCCCGCTCGTTCGGCGATGCAGCCAAGCGTAGTTGCACTGCCGACCGCTTGCAATTCCGACGTGTATCGCGGGGCCGTCATCGATTTGACACCGAGCGCGGGCGATCTCTTGATAGCCGCATGATCAAGACGATCGGCCATTCCAACCATCCGATCGGACGCTTCGTCGACCTGTTGAAGGCGGGCGGCGTCGAGGCCGTGGTCGACGTGCGCTCCACGCCCTACTCGCGCCGCTTCCCGCAGTTCGGCCGCGAGCGCCTGGCGCAGAGCCTGTCGGCGGCCGGCATCCTCTATCGCTACGAAGGCGCGGCGCTCGGCGGCAAGCCCAAGGACGGCGCGGGATATGACGCATTGGCGGCGCGGCCCGACTTCAAGGAGGCGCTCGATCGCCTGATCGCGGGCTCGGCCGACACCACGCTCTGCCTGATGTGCGCCGAGAAGGAGCCGCTCGACTGCCATCGCACCGTGCTGGTGTCGCGGCGTCTGGCCGAACGCGGGGCGGAGATCGAGCATCTGCTGGCCGACGGCAGGCGCAAGCCGCACGCGGTGCTCGAGGAGGAACTGCTGGGGGCCGGCGACGACGGCGCGCCGGATCTCTTCACCACCGCTGAAGATCGCAGCCAACGGCTGGCCCGGGCGTACCAGAAGCGCGAGCGGGCGATGAAGCGTGCTTGATGCATACGGTTCCATCCGACCGCAAACCGCTCTAGCATCAGCCAACATCGCGGGGGGAGACTGACGATGCGGATCATCGCGCTACTGCTGGTGGCGATCGTGATGTTGAGCCACGTGGGCTTCCTGGTCCTGGAAATGTTCCTTTGGACCGACCCGGTCGGCTATCGCATCTTCGGCACGACACCGGAGTTCGCTGCCCAGTCGGCGGTGCTGGCGGCCAACCAGGGCCTGTACAACGGCTTTCTCGCTGCCGGCCTGCTGTGGGGCCTTTTAAGCGGCCGACGTGACGTGAAGGCCTTCTTCCTGGGCTGCGTGATCGTGGCCGGCATCTATGGCGGGCTCACCGCCAAGATGTCGATCCTCTACGTCCAGGCCGCGCCGGCGCTGGCGGCGCTGCTGGCCGTGCTGGCGACACCGACGCCGCGCGTACGCCACCGCCTCTGAGGCATGCGCCGGCCCGACGTCATCCTGGTCAACGGACCGTCGAGCGCCGGCAAGACCACGCTCTGCCGCGCCCTGCAGGCGGCGATCGAGGATCCTTACCTCGTCGTGGGCTTCGACGATTTCATCTTCATGGCGTCGCCGCGCTACTACCGTGGCGCCGACACCAGCCGGCAGGACGAGCACGACGTCTTCACGGCGCTCGGTGTCGAGATGGTCATGACTTCGCCACCGGGCGCGCCGCCCAGCGTGACCGCCCGCTTCGGCCCGGTGTTCCGCCGTATCCTCGATACCATGGCGCCCGCGGTGCGCGCGCTGGTCGACGGCGGCAATCCGGTGATCTTCGATCATGTGCTGCACGACCGGGCGATGCACGAGAGCTGCCGCAAGGCTTTCGACGGACTCGATGTCTTCACCGTCGGCGTCACCTGCCCGGTCGAGATCCTCGAGGAGCGTGAACGCGAACGCGGCGATCGCGTGCTCGGCCGGGCGCGCGGCCTGGCGGGCGTGGTGCACGGATTCCTGACTTATGACGTCACGGTCGACACCGGCTCCATGACGCCGGCTGCCTGCGTGTCGGCGATCCTGGCGGCGCTCGATAAACGCTAACTGAAGGCGAAGAGCGGATCTGGCTTCCTGTCCGACGTCACCATCTCGGCCAAAAGCTCGCCGACGCCGGCCGAGTGCTTGAAACCGTGGCCCGAGCAGGGCGAGGCGACGATGACGCGCTGGAAGTCGGGATGACGATCGATGACGAAGCGCGCGCCATCGACCCAGGTGTAGAGGCACACCTTGTGCCGGACGCAGGTTGGCGACAGGCCGGGGAAGAACGGCTCCACGTAGGTCTCGTACATCTCGCGCACCTCGTCGGGACCGACGGTGCGGGAAACCTGCTCGGGCGTGGTCGCCACGTCGTACTGCTCGGTCGCGAGCTTGACGCCGTCCTCCAGGCCGCCGGTGGCGGGAAAGCCGTAGATCGATTGCGGCGCCGGCAGCTGCCAGATGTAGACGGGGAAGCGCTCGGGCGAAAACAGCGCGTGCGCGTCCTCGCTGCGGGCGCGGAACCAGTAGAGGACCTGGCGAGTCACCATGAACCGGCTCGCGAGATCGGGCTTGAGCATGCCGGGGAGCCAGGCGCCGGCCGCCACGATCAGCTGACTGGCGCGATAGGTGTCCTTGTCCGTCTTCACCGTGACCGAGCTGCCGTCCTGGGTAAACGAGACGACCTTCTCGTTGAGCGCCAGGTCGGCGCCGAGCGCGGCGGCGGTCTTCAGCTGGGCTTCTACGCATCGCTCCGGACGCACGAAGCCGCTTACCGTGTCGTGGTAGGCCGCGTCGCCCTCGACGATGTTGAGGGCGGGGTAGCGCTGCCGGAGCGCCGCGCTGTCGAGAAGTTCGTAGCTCACCTTGGCGGACTTTGCCGCGGCCACGGTGGCGTCGAGGAACCTGGCGACGCCGTGGTTGGCCGAGCGTTGGCCGGCGCCGGAAATCGCCAGGTAACCGTTCTGGGTCAGCAGGTCGAGGCCCGTCTCGGCCTCGAGTTCGCGCCAGATCTCGTGGCTTCGGGCAGCGAAGGCCGAATATTCCGGCCCCTCGCCGCAGGCGATGCGCGTGATCCGCGTGTCGCCGTGCGTCGAGCCGAACTCGTGCGGCGGGGCATATTGGTCGATGCCCAGCACCTTGGCTCCGCGCTTTGCCAGCTGATAGGTCGCGGCCGCGCCCATGGCGCCGAGGCCGAGGACGATCACGTCGTAGGTGTCGGGCATGCGCCGACCTTTGCAAATTTCCTGCCGCCGATCTATAAAGGTCGCCATGTCGTTCCGCGCCAAGACCCGAGTCGTCAAAAAAGCCGCCACCACCGGTGGGTCGGCAGGGGTTTGCGCGCGCTAATCGTCAGGTAGAAGCGAACGAACCCTTGAAGGCCCCGCCGCTAGACGGGGCCTTTGTCGTTCGCGGGCGCTCCGTCTCCGGCTGAAACCAGGAGAAGCGTCCCATGTCGTCAGAAGAACAACCGCAACTACCCGTCGCCCCCCTTTCGGTCGGCATCGTCGGCGCGACCGGGATGGTGGGCGAGCTCATGCGAGCCATCCTGGCCGAGCGGAACTTCCCGGTCGGCTCGCTGCGCCTGTTCGCCTCGGCGCGCTCGGCGGGCAAGCGCCGCGCCTGGCAGGACCAGGAGATCGTCGTCGAGGATGCCGAGACCGCGGACTATGCCGGGCTCGATGTCGTCTTCTTCTCGGCGGGCGGCGCTGCCTCCAAGAAGCTGGCGCCGATCGTGGCCGCCGCCGGCGCCATCGTCATCGACAACTCCTCGGCCTGGCGCTCCGATCCCAAGGTCCCGCTGGTGGTGGCCGAGGTCAATCCGCATGCCTTGAAGAACATTCCCAAGGGCATCGTCGCCAACCCTAACTGCACGACCATGGCGGCCATGCCGGTGCTGAAGCCGTTGCACAAGGCGGCGGGCCTGCGCCGCCTGGTCGCCAGCACCTACCAGGCCGTGTCGGGCGCGGGCCTCGCGGGCGTCGACGAACTCGAGGCCCAGATGCTGAGCGCGGGCGTCGGCGCCACGGCGCTGGTGCATGACGGCGGCGCCGTCGAATTCCCGCCGACAGCCAAGTGGGCGGTGCCCATCGCCTACAACGTCGTGCCGCTCAACTACCGCATCGTCGAGAACGGCTACTCCGAGGAGGAGGTCAAGCTGCGCGACGAGAGCCGCAAGATCCTGGAGATCCCCGACCTCGCGGTGTCGGGCACCTGCGTGCGCGTGCCGGTATGGACCGGCCATTCGCTGTCGATGAACATCGAGTTCGACCGCCCGCTGCCCGTCGCCAAGGCACTGGAGATTCTCCGCGCAGCGCCGGGCGTCGAACTCTCCGACGTGCCCAATCCGTTGGAGGCGACCGGCCGAGACGCGGTCTTTGTCGGCCGCGTGCGACCCGATCCGACGGTGAAGCACGGGCTCGCGCTCTTCGTGTCAGGCGACAACCTGCGCAAGGGCGCGGCGCTCAATGCGGTGCAGATCGCCGAGCTGTTGCCGGCCCGGGCGCCGGCGCGCAAGAAGCGCGTACTGGAGACGGCCTAGGGCTGGCTGGGGCGCCAGGATTCGAACCTGGGAATGGAGGAATCAAAATCCTCTGCCTTACCACTTGGCTACGCCCCAATCGGCGCCGGAACATAAGGGCTTGGGCAATGTAGTCAAAGCCGTTTATCCGTCGCCCCGAGCGCAGCCGAGGGGCCTTCTCTCTACGAAAAGGCGACAAATCGTAGAGAGAAGGTCCCTCCGCTCGCTTCGCTCGGTCGGGACGACGGTTTACTCAGGCCGCCTGCAGCGCCTTCTTTAAAAGCTCGCCGTGCACGAAGGCGCCGTCGCAGTAGAGCAGTGCGTGGGCCTTGGGATCGAGCGCGATATCGACGATCTCGCCGATATAGATGGTGTGGGTGCCGGCGGCGACCTTGGTCACCAGCTTGCAGTCGAACGACACCGGGCAGCCCTTGAGCACCGGCGCGCCGGTGGTGAGCATCGACCATTCGCCCATGTCGGCGAAGCGCTCGTCGCCCTCGACGCCGTCCATGCCGGCGAAGCGCTCGGCGATCTTGCGATGATCGGGGGCCAGGATGTTGACGCAGAAGAAGCCCGCCTCGCCGATCGGGTCGTGGGCGGAGGCCGTCTTGTTGACGCACACCAGGATCTGCGGCGGCTCGGCCGAGACCGAGCAGACGGCCGTCGCCGTCAGCCCGCCGCGCAGGTCGCGGTGGCGGGTGGTGATCAGGGTGACGCTCGCCGCGAGGTGGCGCATGCCCCTCTTAAAGGCAGTGGCATCGACGCTCATGGCCGGACTCTAGGGCAGCGCGGCCATCGGCCGCTACCGGAAACAGAGCGGAAACGTCGAGGCCTAACCTGCGGCCCGGCCAGCGAAATCAGCGAAAAATGCAGGCAAAGTGCTGCTTCGGACACGTCATAAAAGCTTCATCAGACTGTCGTTCTTTGCGGTTGCTCGGCCTTTTCCGGCCGTTACGGTCGGCCCCTGCATGGCGCCCTTCGATACCGGACTTGCCCCCACGACCGCGCCCGACGTCGCGCTGCGCCACATCGTGGCCGACTGCCATGCCGACCTTCGCAAGTATCGCGCCGTCGTGCTGCAAAGCCGCCGGCCGATCGGCATCCACCAGACGCGGGTATCGTTGCGGCGCCTGCGTGCAGCGTTCGGGCTGTTCCGCCA
Source organism: Reyranella sp. (assembly GCA_021732285.1). Taxonomy (GTDB): domain Bacteria; phylum Pseudomonadota; class Alphaproteobacteria; order Reyranellales; family Reyranellaceae; genus Reyranella. Next base: position 7,467 of record JAKFVH010000131.1, read on the forward strand.
TGCCGTCGACGGGCCGGTGGTGCGCGCGCTGTCGGCCGAGGCCAAGTGGCTGGCCGGCGAATGCGCACCCTCGCGCGATCTCCATGTTTTCCTGACCGAGACGGTCGAAGAGGTGCCGCCGATGGTGGCCCGGGTCGCCCGGCGGCTCGCCGATACCCATCTGCAACGCGCGCGAGCGGCCCTGTCAGGCGCGCGCTTCGAGGCGTTCGACCGCCAGCTCCACGTTTTCCTCGACTTGTCACCCGCCCATCCGACCGACCGACTCGATGAGTTCGCCCGCGCCGAGCTCGACGCCCACCACGACAAGGTGATGAAGCGCGGCCGCAAGTTCGCATCGCTCGATCCCCACCGCCTGCACCGGCTGAGAATCGCCATCAAGAAGCTGCGCTATGCCGCGGACTTCCTGCAGCCCGCCTTTGCCTCGGCGGCGGCCAAGCCCTATATCGAGGCAACGGTGCGCCTGCAGGGCGCGCTCGGCGCCATGAACGACCGCGCGGTCGCCCGCCACATGCTGGCCGACCTCGCCACGGCGGCGCGTCCCACCGAGGACGTGAAGAAGCCGCTGAAGCGCCTCGCCAAGCAGGCGGGAGCCGGCGGCAAACGCCGCCGCCGCAAGCTCGAGCGGGCGTGGGAGACGTTCAGGAAGACCGAGCGCTTTTGGTAGGCGTCACCCCTGTCGAGATAGGGTGAACGATGAGCGACACGCAGACCGCTGCAGAGCAGCGCATTCCCGTCACGGTGCTGACGGGCTTTTTGGGCAGCGGCAAGACCACGCTTCTAAACAAGCTGCTGCGCCGGCCGGAGCTTGCCGACACCGCGGTGATCATCAACGAGTTCGGCGAGATCGGGCTCGACCATCTTCTGGTCGAGAAGTCCGACGACGAGGGCATGGTGACCCTGAACTCGGGCTGCCTGTGCTGCACGGTGCGCGGCGACCTGGTGCGCACCATGAGCGAGCTGTTCCTGAAACGCTCCAAGGGCGAGGTGACGCCGTTCAAGCGCATGGTGGTCGAGACCACCGGGCTGGCCGATCCCGCGCCCATCCTGCACACGCTGATGACCGATCCCCTGCTCGCCTCGCGCTATCGGCTCGACGGCGTGGTGACCACGGTCGACGGCGTCAACGGCACCAGCACGCTCGACAACCACGAGGAGGCGGTGAAGCAGGCCGCCGTCGCCGACCGGCTGCTGCTGACCAAGAGCGACATCGCCGACGCGCCCAAGCTCTCGGAGCTCAAGAGCCGCCTGCACCAGCTCAACCCCGGCGCGCCTTTCCATTCGATCTCGGACGGCGAGATCGATCCCAACGAGATCCTGAACGCCGGCCTCTATAATCCCGACACCAAGAGCGCCGACGTCAAGCGCTGGCTGCACGAGGAGGCCTATGACCACGGGCACGGCGGCCATGAGCACCATCATCACGATCACGGTCATGGCCACGACCATGAACACGGCCATGGTGAGCAGGACCCGCACAACGTCAACCGCCACGACGATCGCATCAAAGCCTTCTGCATGACCTTCGACGAGCCGATGAGCTGGTCGACGGTGGCGGCGGCGTTCGATGCGCTGGTGACCTACCGCGGCCCCGACCTGTTGCGCATGAAGGGCATCCTGAACGTCAAGGACACCGACAAGCCGGTCGTGATCCACGGCGTGCAGCACGTCTTCCATCCGCCGGCCACGCTCGACGCCTGGCCCGAGGGCGACGACCGCAAGAGCCGCGTGGTGTTCATCACCCGCGACATCGCCGAGAGCACCATCCGCAAGGTCTTCGCCTCGTTCTTCGAGGCCGAGAAGAAGGGCTGGAGCGGCCAGCTGGATCAGCAACAGCAGCAGTAACGTGGTGAGTTGACGGCATGTACCGTTTACGGTACTTTGCTTGAGTGTCACCGCTGAAGAAGGTGCCTGCGGTCTTCTTTAGGACCGCAGCCGGCCGCGAGCCGGTTCGAGACTGGCTCAAGACGCTCGCCGTTCCGGATCGGAAAGCCATCGGCGATGACATCAGAGCCGTCGAGTTCGGCTGGCCACTCGGCATGCCCCTGGTGCGGCCACTAGGTGATGGGCTTCATGAGATCAGAACGCGGCTCCCTAGTCGGAGCATCGCTCGAGTAATCTTCTTTGTGAGTGGCCGAGGATATCTCGTGTTGCTGCACGGCTTCATCAAGAAGACACAGAAGCTGCCCGCCGCGGATCTTGCCCTGGCAAAGGCTAACCGCAGACGTTACCTGGAGGCCGATCGATGAAGCGCAGATCTACCAAAGCCAACCCTCATCACGGTTCGAGCTTCGAGGCTTTCCTCGAAGAGGAAGGCTACCTCGAACAAGCAACCGCAAAGGCAATTAAGCGGGTCATGGCTTGGCAACTTCAGCAGGCGATGAAAGAGCGCAAGGTATCGAAGGCTGCACTCGCCAAGCGACTGAAGACGAGCCGGTCACAGCTCGATCGAATACTCGATCCGGCCAACGATCAGGTATCGCTGGCGAGCCTGGTGAGGACCGCACATGCTGTCGGTAAGCGTGTTCGCTTCGAACTGGAAGAGGCCGCATAGTCACGGAGGCAGTGGCGCGAGGTCTGCTGCCGTGGCATGACGGGCGGCATAGCCACGCAAACAACGACGTGGTGTCCAGGGAGGATCATCATGCTTCGCATTGCACGTCGCAGTCTGTTGATCGGATCGCTCGCCGCGGTCACCACATCGGCCAAGGCGCAGGCTTGGCCCAATAGACCGATCAGGATCGTGGTGCCGTTCGGACCGGGCGGGCCAGCCGACATCTATGCGCGCGTCCTCGGCCAGGAGCTCAGCGAGACGCTGAAGCAGCCCTTCGTGATCGAGAACAAGACGGGCGCCGGCGGCACGATCGGCGCCGACATCGTCGCCAAGGCAGCCCCTGACGGTTACACGCTGCTGATGATGTCCAACACGCTGACCACCAACGAGACGCTGCTCGCCAACAAGCCCTATGCGCTGATGCGCGACCTGACGGCGGTGGCGCCGGTCAATTACTCGGACCTGGTGATGGTGGTCTCGCCATCGGTGAAGGCCACGACGCTGAAGGAGCTTATAGCCCTCGCCAAGGCCGAGCCCGGCAAGCTCGCCTATGCCTCGGCCGGGCCGGGCACGCCCTATCATCTCTCCGTCGAGCTCTTCAAGACCATGACCGGCACCGACCTGCTGCACGTGCCTTTCAAGAACTCGGGCGATGCGCGCAATGCCGTGATCGGCGGACACGTGCAAATCATGCTGGATGCGGTGACGGCCATGAAGCCCATCATCGACGGCGGCCAGGTGCGCGCGCTCGCGACCACCGGCGACAAGCGCTCGGCCGTGCTGCCCGACGTGCCCACCGTCAGCGAGGCGGGCGTGCCGGGCTACGAGGCGACTTTGTGGCTCGGCATCATGGCGCCCACGGGCACGCCCAAGGACATCGTCGAGCGGCTGAACAGCGAGATCACCAAGGCGGTCGCCAAGCCCGCCATCCGCGACGCCTGGGCCAAGCAGGGCGCCGTGCCGATGACCATGACGTCCGCCCAGTTCGAGACCTTCCTCAAGGGCGACATCGAGAAGTGGGCCAAGGTCATCCAGCAGGCCGGCCTGAAAGCACCGTGAAGGTTCTGCGCCTCCTGAGCGGCGGCGCCGCGCACGGCCTGGTCGAGCAAGTGCGCCCGGCCTTCGCAGCCAAGACCGGCTGCACCATCGACGGCGTGTTCGGCGCCGTCGGCGCCATGAAGGCCCGCCTGCTGTCGGGCGAGCCGGCCGACCTTCTGGTGCTGAGCCGGGCTCTGATCGACGAGCTCGCACATGTCGGCCACGTCGCGGCGACCTCGGTCAAGGACATCGGCGCAGTCCCGACCGCGGTCGCGGTGCGCACGGCCGACGCGCCGCCGACGCTCGACACGGCTGGCGATCTGCGCGCGGCCCTGCGCGAGGCGGACGAGATCCACTTTCCCGATCCCGAGCTTGCGACCGCCGGCATCCATTTCGCCAAGGTGATGCGCGAGCTTGGCCTGTGGGAGCCGCTCGCCGACCGACTGCGGCCCGCGCCCAACGGAGCGGCGGCCATGAGCGCGCTCGCCGCTTCGACGAGCGCAAAAGCCATCGGCTGCACCCAGGCGACCGAGATCCTGTCGACGCCGGGCATCGTCGTCGCGGCACCCCTGCCGCCGGGCTGTGCGCTGGCGACGACCTACACCTGTGCCGTCACGGGCCACGCGGCGGCGCCCGAAGAGGCGGCGGCGCTGATCGCACTGCTGACCAGCGACGTCGGCCGCGATGCGCGGCGTGCGCTCGGATTTGCCTGATCGTTCGATCAGGTCGCAGCCCGCAGCGGATTGACGATCGTCAAGCCGGCAAAGTCTTTCTCGTTGTCGGTGACGACGACGCAGTCGTTGGCCTCGGCAATCGCCACAATCATCATGTCGATGGCGCTACGCGGGCGGCCCCGCGCCGTTCCTTCGGCCATGAGCCTCGCCCATGCCATGGCGGCCATCTCATCGAACGGCAGGACGCGCCCGGCGAACAGGGCGGGCGGCCCGCTACGGCCCGAGAACCAGTCTTCCAACTCACGACGTTTCCTGCCTGATGGCCGTTCCAGCACCCCTCGCCTGATCTCGGCGAGCGTGATCGCCGAGATGAAAAGATCTTCGTCGGCTTGCGCCGACATCCAGGCCGCCAGCGCGGGCGACGGCGCGGGCTTTACGGCGTTGCTGATGATGTTCGTATCGAGCAGGTAGCGGGTCACAGATCGACCTTGCGACCCGTCGTCATTTCGCGTCTGACCTTGATGCCGGCGCCGACCATGGGCGAACGACGCAACGCCGCGTAGATGCCGCCCCGCCGGGGGGCTTCATCGGTCAGCGTCTGGCTGACAGTCGCTCGAAGCCGTTTGGACTCCGGACCGTCTTCAGCAAGACGCTTGGCCAGGGAGCGAATGAGCTTGCGGTCGCCGGCAAGCCCCAGCACCTCGAAGCGGGCCAGGCCTCGTTGCTGCAAACGCTTGCGATAGTTCTTCACCGCGCGATCCTGTGCCGTGTCGGTCATGATCGCCCTCCTTGTGACCTGTAATATAGCTGGATAGAGCTTAACCGCAAGGCGGCTTGCAAGCCTTGCTTGCCGCGCCGGGACGGCGGCAAACTCGGGCCCTATCACTGACACGAAGAGAACAGACATGGCCGTCGTCGAAACCGAACGTCACGGGCAGGTGCTCGTAGTCCGCATGAACCGGCCCGACCGGCTGAATGCGCTCAACACCGAGATGCGCACGGAGCTGGCCAGCATCTGGACCGACTTCCGCCACAGCAAGGAGCTCGAGGTCGCGATCTTCACCGGCGCCGGCCGCGGCTTCTGCGCCGGCGAGGACATGAAGGAATCGCTGCAGAAGGGCGTCGCCGGCGGCGAGCGGCCGAAGCAAGAGGACCCGTTCATGACCGGCGCGCTCGAAAAGCCGGTGATCGCCGCGGTCAACGGCTTCGCCATGGGCGGCGGCTTCATGCTGGTCGAGCGCACCGACCTGCGTCTGGCCGTGCGCGAGGCGATCTTCGAGGTCTCCGAGGCCAAGCGCTGGCTGCTGGGCGGCTACAATCACGGCCACATCGCCAACGTCCCTTACCCCATCGCCATGGAGATGGCGCTGGGCTTCCGCTTCACCGCCCAGCGCTTCTACGAGATCGGCTTCCTGAACCGCGTGGTCGACGCCGCCGACCTGATGCCCGAGGCGCTGAAGATGGCCGAGCATCTGCTCACCCTGCCGCCCGCCTCGCGCGTCAACACCGTGCACATGATGCGCCAGATGCGGCCCGCGCCCGGCCCGGACATGCAGAAGCTCGCCGCCGCCCTGCACGAGCACGGCGCCAAGAGCGACCTCATGGAATCGCGCGCCGCCTTCGCCGAGAAGCGCAAGCCCAACTTCAAGGGCTGGAACGATCCCGAGGACCGCTACCGGCTGCCGACGCTCAACTCGGTCAAGTAACGCCCACGACAATCAGGGCGATGGCCGCCGCCATCAGCATCCAGCCGGGATGGCGACCGCGCGTGCCCCACAGATTGCCGAGTGCCCCGTAGAGATAGAGACCGCCGACGCAGAGGCCGGTGGCGAGCCTCGCCTGCGGCCCGAGCCAGCAGGCCGCGACGACCAGGGCAAGGCCGCCGGCCAGCCAGGCGATCGTGCTGAAATGCATGAGCATCGGTATCAGCCGCCGGACCGTACCCGAGATCCGACGATCCGACGCCATCAGCGCCTCGATGGGCCTGACCATGAGACGCTGCGTGAGCACGCCGTGGATCACCGCCGTGCCGCCACCGATAAGCCCGGCCATGGCCAGGGAAGCAGTCTGCCAGTTCATGACCATACACCTCTGTATGGTCTGTATGCTACTCGTCGTGGCTGCCGTCAATACACTTGTGTATGGTCGCGGCCATGACCGATCGCCTCACCAAGTCCGACTGGATCAGCCACGGCCTCCGTACCCTGGCGAAGGACGGCGCCCACGCCCTCAAGGTCGGGCCGATGGCGGACGGCCTGAAGGTCTCGCGCGGCAGCTTCTACTGGCACTTCCGCGACATCGCCGACTTTCGCGCACAGCTCCTGCAGGCCTGGCAGGAGCAGGCGACTGACCGCGTCATTCGCGACCTCGAGGCCCAGAAGGACCGGCCGGATCGCCTGAAGCAACTCATGCGCGGCGCCTTCGCGAGCAGGCGCAGCCTCGACCGCGCCATCAGGTCCTGGGCCGCCGAGGATCGCGCGGTCGCCGCGATCGTCGCCTCGGTCGACGCCCGACGGGTCGCCTATGTCGCCAAGATGCTGGCGGCGGCCGGGGTGGAGGGTCAGAAGGCGCAACGTCGGGCCGCCTTCCTCTATTGGGCGTTTCTTGGCCAGCGCATGGTCATGGACCCCCGCCATGCGTCGATCGCGCCGGCGGCCCTGGACGACATCAGCGACCTGTTTGAAACGTGAATATCCAGAGCCCAAGTAGGGGCGACACGAACTCAAACATCGACTGTGCACATGGCCGGTGCTGGAGAGTCCGGCCTGCCGCGTGCTAGGCCTTGAGCATGGCGAAATCGAAGGCACCGGCCGCCAAGGCGGCGGCCAAGGACAACGGCAAGGCTGCCGCCAATGGCGGCGACAAGCCGATTAAAAACCTCTACCTGGTCGACGGCTCGGGCTACCTGTTCCGCGCCTACCACGCATTGCCGCCGATGACGCGGCCCGACGGCGTGCCGATCAACGCCGTCTACGGCTTCTGCCGCATGCTGGTCGCCGACCTCTTGGACAAGCCCGAGGTCGACCACATCGCCATGATCCTCGACGCGGGCGAGGTCACCTTCCGCAACGAGATCTACGACAAGTACAAGGCCAACCGCCCGCCGCCGCCCGAGGACCTGATCCCGCAATTCCCGCTGATCCGCGAGGCCGCGCGCGCCTTCAACGTCACGGTGTGCGAGCTCAAGGGCTACGAGGCCGACGACCTGATCGCGACCTACGCCCGCCTCGCCGTCGAGGCCGGCGCCACCTGCACCATCGTCTCCTCGGACAAGGACCTGATGCAGCTGATCCGGCCGGGTGTCGAGCTGATGGACCCGATCAAGAAGACCAAGTTGGGGCCTGAGGCGGTGATGGAGAAGTTCGGCGTCACGCCCGACAAGGTGATCGACGTGCAGGCGCTGGCCGGCGATTCGACCGACAACGTGCCGGGCGTGCCCGGCATCGGCGTCAAGACCGCCGCCCAGCTCATCAACGAGTACGGCGACCTCGAGACGCTCTTGAAGCGCGCCGGCGAGATCAAGCAGCCCAAGCGGCGCGAAGCCCTGGAGCAGAATGCCGAGTTGGCCCGCATCTCGCGCAAGCTGGTCACGCTCAGGGACGACGTGCCGACGCCCGCCGAGCCCGAGGCCTTCGACAAGAAGAAGCCCGACCCCAACGTATTGCTGCCCTGGCTGGAGCAGCAGGGTTTTAAAAGCCTTTTGGCCCGGTTCACCGGCGAGCTGGGCGAGGCGACGGCCCCCGTCGCCCCGGCGGCACCGATTGCAAAACCCGCCCCGCCCGCGCCGGAGACCAAGCCTGCGCC
>JAKFVH010000115.1 GCA_021732285.1 Reyranella sp.
ATCGTCACCAACCTCGGCGGCCCCCCGGGCCTGCCGACCCTCCTGGCCCAGGGCGCCCTCAATGCGCAGCTTGCCGCCCTCGAAGGCGGCAGGCGCGCTGGCCAGGGTAGTGGCAGCGGCGGCGGCTGGCGCAATCCCGATCAAGTCGCCCAGTCCTCCGGACTGTCCGGCGTCAACTCCAGCCAGTCGGTGCGTATCGTGGCGCCCGGCGTGCCCGACAACTTCGGCTCCGGCCCGGGCCCGCGCAATCGCAATCCCAACGACACGATCGTGACGGCGCTCAGCAACGCCAACCAGCTCAGCCAGGCCAACCCCTCGACGCAGTCGCAGACGACGAAGCCGCCGACGGCGCCGAGGGACTCGTTCTTCGATTTGTTCCTGAGCGGGCAGTTCCCGCTGGGTAGCTTCGACCTCAGCCAGCTCAACATCCGTCCCAACAGCGTCATTTCGGCGGTCAACGAGCTCAGCACCCTCAACCAGCAGCGGGCGACGGCGACCTACAATGGACCGGTGCTCGCCATCATCAACGGCAATCCGGTCGGCGGCGTCTATCAGAACGCCTGGAACTTCGGCCAGCGGGGCGGCGACACGACCATCAAGATCGACAACACGACCTATGGCGGCAGGACGGGCCTTGTCGGCAATGGACCGGTCTTCGGCGGCACCCTGAACAGCGGTCCAAGCGGCCGCAGCGCCGATGTGGGCGGCGTCTTCCTGTCCAACCCAGGCAATCCTGCCGGCCAGCAAGTCGGTGGCGTCGTCTTCTCCGGCCCGAACAATTACAACGGGATCGGCGTGTTTTCAGGCACGAAATAGCGCATCGACATCCGCCACTTCAGTCCGCATGTAGTAGCAGATTTGCAACTATTGGTGCCAATCGCCGATCCGGCGCCGGCCGCCGGCAAACCGACATTATTTCCGACGCATCATTGGTCGTACTTTCTAACGAGAGTACGCTCAGTACTGCTTGGGGGCAGGGTGGCGCCCAGCGTGTTCGTGATCGGTAGCGCGGGTACCGGGTGGACGGCATCGGGGTTGGCCGCTGGGACGGCCACGGAGAAGGATTCATGGCAAAATATGTGCTTGTGCGGGTTTCGCTCGTGCGCGCCGTGCTGCTTGGCGCGTCGGCACTCACATTCGTTGGTGCGCCGTTCATCGTCGGTGAGGCTGCCGCCAAGGTCGGCGTCACGTCCGCCACCGACGGCGATCCGCTCGGCAAGCCGCCACAGGAGGCCGAGCGCGTGCTGCGCATCGGCGTCGACGTGCAGGCCAACGAGCTCATCACCACCAACGCCAACGACCGGGCGCACCTCGTCTTCCTCGACGGCTCGTCGCTGACGGTCGGGCCCAATGCCCAGCTCACCATCGACAGGTTCGTGTTCGATCCCAGCACCAAGACCGGCGAGCTTGCGATCAACGCCAGCAAAGGCGTGCTGCGCCTGGTCGGCGGCAAGATCAGCAAGGGCAGTCCGATCACCATCACGACGCCGTCCAGCACCATCGGCATCCGCGGCGGCATCACCATCCTCGACGTGAAGGCTCGCCAGACCGATTCGACCTTCGTGTTCGGCAAGGACATGACGGTGCGAGGCGCCGGCCAGACCCAGGTGGCGACGCGGCCCGGCTCGATGATCGTCACCAACCTCGGCAGCCCGCCGGGCATGCCGACGATCCTGGCTCAAGGCGCACTCAACGCTCAGCTCAGCGCTCTCGAAGGCCGTCGCGCGCCTCAGGGCAGCGGCGGTGGTGGCGGTGGTGGTGGTGGGCGTAGCCCCGACAATATCGCCCAGACCTCCGGTCTCTCGACGGTCAATTCGAGCCAGCCGGTGCGGATCGTGGCGCCAGGCGTCCCGGACACCTTCGGTTCTGGTCCCGGCCCGCGAAATCGCAATCCCAACGATACGATTGTCAACGCGCTGTCGAACACGAATCCGGCGACGATATCCGCATCCTCGCCGACGTCGTTCACGCAGTCGCAGTCGCAGGAGGCATCGGTCCCGCCGCCGCTGCCGCCGCCGCCGACGCAGGTACCGACCATCGGTCCCGGCGGAAGCGCGACGCCGGTAGGCGCTCCGCCTCCAGGCACTCCACCGACCGTCAACCTGCCGCAGACAGGAACGGTGACATACGTTGGCTCAATGGTCGGTATCGTGAACGGCCATCCAACCTCTACCGGTAGCTATCAGAACGCGTGGAACTTCGGCCAGAACGCCGGAACCGTCACCGCGAACTTCCAGGGAGCGAACTTTCAGGGAGCCACAGTGGGTGGCTCCAGAGGGTCGTTTTCGACCCCCACGGCAATCCAGGCGAACAATCAACCCCGCAAGCTGGAGTTGGTCGGCACCTTCTTCGGACTAGGCAGCCAGCCTGGCCACCAAGCGGGCTTTTTCAATATCACCAGCACGAATCGCGGCAACTACAGCGCCAGCGGTGTCTTTGGTGCAGAAAAGCGTTAGCGGCGTGACAGCAAGACGAAGTCGGCGATGCTGCCGATTTCATCACGCCTGAACCACGGCAGATTCCCCTCGCTGGGCCGGTCGTCCGATGCGATAGCGACGATGCTGGGATCCTGCGGCGCCATGGGGTCGCCACCGGCGCGCACCTCGATCTTGCGATGCGGCTCGCGCTTGTAGCCTTCGATCAGTATCAGATCGGCTGGCGCCAGCCGCGCCAGCACCTCGGCCAGCGTCGGCTCCTCCTGCTCGCGCATGATGGCGTAGCGGTGTCCGCCGACGACCGCGACCTCAGTGGCGCCGGCGGCGCGATGCCGGTAGGAATCCCGCCCCGGATGATCGACATCGAGATCGTGGTGGCCGTGCTTGACTGTGCTAACGGTGAGCCCGCGGCGGACGAACTCGGCGACCAGCCGCTCCACCAATGTCGTCTTGCCGGCATTCTTCCAGCCGACGACGCCGAAGATACGCTGCTCGCTCACGGCGAGATCCGGTCGGCGTTGGCGTAGACGGTGAGCCGGCCGTCGCGCACGAAAGCAGCCAAAGCGATGCCCGCCTGCTCGGCGGTCTCGATGGCAAGCGACGTCGGCGCCGAGACCGCGGCGATCGCCGCCGCCCCCAGGGCCGCCGCCTTGTGCACCATCTCGTAGGAGCAGCGGCTGGTCACGACGACGAAGCCGCCGGGCTGGGCCGCGCCGGACTTCGCCAATGCGCCACCCAGCTTGTCGAGCGCATTGTGCCGGCCGACATCCTCGCGCACGGCGACCAGCGTGCCGTCGGGCCGTGCCCAGCCGGCAGCATGGGTGGCGCCGTTCACGCGATTGATGCGCTGTTCGAGCGGCAAGGCCGCCATCGCCCGTTCGATGGCCTGTCGCGACACCGGCGGCGTGGCGCCGACCACCGTCACCGGCCGCATCGCCGCGTCTATGCTGTCGACGCCGCACAGGCCGCAGCCTGTGCGGCCGGCCAAGCTGCGCCGCCGCTCCTGCAGCCGCGCCATGCGCTGGGCGGCGATGTCGAGGCGCACCTCGATGCCGCGCTCGACCGGCTCGACCTCGATGTCGTAGATCTCCGACGGCTTGTCGACGATGCGCTCGGAGAGCGAAAAGCCGCGGGCGAAATCCTCGAGATCGCAGGGCGTGGCCATCATCACGGCGTGGCTGATGCCGTTGTAGACCAGGGCGACGGCAACTTCCTCGGCAACGATCTCGTCCAGGGGCTCGCCGCCGGCCGCCGTCAGCCGTCGCGCCGCACGATGGACCGAGCCGTCGGTCATCGCGCGACCTCGTCAATGCGCAAATGCCGCCCCTTGCGGTCGAAGAAACGGCCGCGGTTGAGCGCCAATGGATCGGCCTTCACATCGGCCTCGACTTCGCCGAGCTTGCGCGCCGCCGCGGCATCGGGCAGCGGCCCTCCGGCATGCCCCAGGCCGACGAAGAACGCCACGCCGTCCCACGGAGCACCGGCGCGGTCGAGGAGCCGGCGCATCTCGCGCCAGTCCATGTCGTCGCCGATCAGATGGGCATAGCTCGACTTCAAGGGAACGACCTCGTCGCCGGCAATACGCACCAGCACGATGAACAGCGTGAACGGCCCGGTCTCGCCGAACTGGGCGGAGAGCCAGTGCTCGAAATCGGTCTTCATCTAGAACTCGACGACCGGCGTCGGCGGCATGTAACGCTCGAACACCTGCAGGAAGGGCTGGCCGCGGTCGGCTTCGTACCAGGCCTCGAAGGCGCGAAACGCCGCGATCGGATCGGCGACCGGCGCTTCCTTCGGCTCGCCGCCGGCATCGTCCGCAGCAGGATGGGCCCCGGCATGCAACGCCTCGGCGATCGGCCGCAGCCAGTCGATCAGCGGACGGGCGCCCTCGCCCAGCTCGTCCAGGCCGCCATCGATCCAGCCGATGTCGCGGAACAGGGCCACGAGCTGGCGTTCGACCGCAAGGTCGCGATCGGGTTCGAGGGCTGCGATGCGCGCCATGTCGCCGAGCGCGCTCAGCCGCCGCCACGCGAAGGCGCGGGCCTGCTCGGCCTCCTTGAGCTGGGCCTCGACGTCGGCGCGGGTGGCGCGTTCGGCAGCCTCGGCGGCCGTGCAATCGGCCTGCAGGCGGGCAATCAGGGTGTCGGCGGCGGACGGCATCGCCGCCCACGTTGAACCGGCCGGCGGCCCCCTGCAAGCGTCGGGCTACTTGGCCTTCACGAGTTCGACTGCGCCGATGCCGGCGGCGACGTTCAGGCCGACGCTGCCCTCGACGCTGACCGGCTGCAGGGTGACCTGGCCGCTGCCGCCACCCAACAGGACGTTGGCGCCGGCACCGACGCCGACCGTGGCCGAGGCCGTCCCGCCGACATAGTTGCCGGCAAGGGCGCCCGGACCGATGTTGCCCGGCGCGAAGACCAGCCAGACCATCTGAGCTTCCTTGGTGAAGCCGAGATCGACGCCGTACTTCTTGATGGTGCCCGTATAGCGCTCGCCGATGCCGTCGGTCCGCCAGAACAGGCAGCTCAGGTCCTTGGACGAGCCGAACACGAAGCCGACGCCGCCGGCGACATTGCAGGTCAACGAGCCGACATTGGCACCCGTCCGGCCGGCCGCCTGCGGCGTGCCGGGCGTTGCCGGGGTCTGGGCATGGGCCGCAATTGCAACGACCAGCGACGCAGCAGATGCCGCCGTCAATATCGATCGCAGCATGGAAATTCTCCTGTTGTGGCAGAGCGCGCTCGGAGGATGCGAGCACGTCGCAACAACGCGATCGGAGGCACAAGGCTGCATAGCGGCCGCACCGGCGTCCTGTGGGTTACTTTGCGCCAGTCGGTAAGGTGCCCGTAAGCCGCCGGGGCGAGAGTCGTCCGGAAGGACCGGGGAACCCTCTTCTCCCGGTTCGACCGCCCTCCTCCCTGAAGCAACCTGAGGCGGTCGTGGACGGCGCGGGATTTCGGTCCCGCGCCGTTTGCGTTGCTGGGGGTCGCCGGTTAGTCGCCCGTCCTATTCGCCAGACTGGCCGCGGGCCTTCAGGACGTAGCCCATGGCCCGGAACTCCGAATCCCGGCGGATGCGGTTGGCGACCGCCGGATCGCCGTCGCGATTGGAGACCTCGATGAGCTTGTCGGTTTCGGCCATGCAGGCCAGCGCCGCGGCCTGCGCGACCGAGGAGGCATCCAGGCTCATGGTGCCGTCGGCGGCGGCGTTCTTGGCGAGGCAGGCATCGCGCGCCTTGTAGGAATCGTCGATCCGCGTCTGCAGCCTGCCGTCGCTGGAGGTGTGATAGGCACCCGCACAGCCACCGAGCAGCAACACAAGCAGAACAAGGGCGATTCGCATGAAACTAGGCCTCGATTCACGCCGGCAGGGGCCGGCCAGGCCATTGATACAACGCCATCATCCGGCCGTCAGCCCGTGACGTACTGCTATCTTGACGGCGTTGTGCATGTATTGAATTTAGGGTTGGGGTTAGCGGGGTGTGCTGTATGCGATACGTTCTCGTCCTTGTCGTCTTGTTGCTCGCAGCGTGCGAGGGAAGCTTCGTGCGGTCGGGCGACCTTGGACGCAAGGTGAATATCGACCGGAGCTATGAGGCGCGCGATGCCTGCCTGGCGAGGAACGCCGCGGCAGACGGCGTCAGCACGGAGGACCCGACGACACTTGCCCACGCCGTGGCGCTGGCCTGCAGCGCCGAGACGGACAAGCTGATTGCCGCCTCGGACCCCAGCGGCGACACCAAGGTCGCCAACCAGATCCGCAAGGACAGCGAGTTCAGGGCCCTGGGTCTCGTCATGAAAGCGCGCGGCCAAAGGATGTTCTAGGAGGCTGGGCGCTGCATCGGCAACCCTCCTACGCCAAGGCTTCGGAGGGCATCCGCTTCGCGCCGCGCCAGACCTCGACTGTGGCAGGACTTGTTCTGCGTAGCGCGCAGCGCGAAGCAGAATGGCGGAAGAGAGTGGGAGTCGAACCCACTAAGAACCGGCTAACGGCCCTCTCTGGCTTTGAAGGCCAGCCGCCCCACCGGGAGCGCTTCTCCTCCGTCGTCAATCATTTCCCAGAACGAGGGCGCTGTCACCTATCGGCAGATGCGCCCGCAGGACCGAACTGTTCGAGCTTTTGCGGCACCGTGCGACGCAGATCGCCGCGCCGGATGGTGATGCCGTGGCGGTCGAAGAATTCGAGGATCAGGATCGCCACCTTGCGGCCGTTGTCGAGCTTGTCGCGGAACTCGGCGGCGGTGAAGTCGCGGCCGAAGGCGTGGGCGATGGCGATCATCTCGGCCACCACGGGCCGCAGGAAATACTGGTCGGGCGCTACCTCGACGACTCGGCCGACCTTGGCCAGCCGCTGCAGCAGCTTGCGCATCTCCGGCTCGGGCACCGAATAGGCGTTGGCGAAGTCGCGCACGCGCGGCGGCTTGTAGCGATCGCGAATGAGATCGGCCGAGATCTTGCGCCACAGTCCTTCGTCGCGCGCGCCGAGCGTCAGCGAATGGCCGGGCAGGCGCAGGAAGGCGCCGTCGACCATCACCGCCTTGGCCTTGATCTCCTGGTCGAGCAGCGCCTTGAACACGGCAGGCGGCCAGCGCTTCTTCAAGGCGAGCCGCAGGCGCTCGGGCTGCAGGCCAGGCGCGTCCGGCTTGGTCTCGTGATGGACCTTGAGCGTGTCGACGATGTCCTTGCGCGCCGCCGCCAGCGTCTCGGCCAGGAAACCGAAGCTCTCGAGCTTGGCGCCGCCCGCTGCTTGCAGGAGCCTGTCGACATCGACCGGTCGCAGGTTGCGCGCCAGGCCGAAGCGGCCGGCCTCGACGAAACCCGATTCAAGCCGCAGGAATTTGGGAAGCACCTCCGCATCGGGCTCGGCGAGGGCTACAAGCTCGGCCAGCCGGCGCTCCGAGCGGCGGTTGCGCGGCGGGCCGAAGGGATCGATCACCGCAGCGCCTGCCATCGTGCGGATCGCCGAGGGATCGCGCAGGATGACGCGGTCGCCCGCGAGCGCGCCGACCTTCTCCTCGAGCACGAGCTGGGCCAGCGCCGTGTCGCCGGACGCGAGCTTGTCGCCTTCCAGCAGCGCCACGCGGCCCATGACGTGGGCCGCGCCGAGATGAACGTGCACGGGCGACCAGTGCTTCATCGGCTGGCCCTCCGACGTGAGCAGGCTCAATCGGACGTCGAGCCGGTCGGTCGGCGCATGCAGCTCGGGACTAACCACCCAGTCGCCGCGGCGGATGGCATCCTTCGACAGCCTGGGACCGGCGAGATTGAGGGCGCAGCGCTCGCCGGCACGGCCGATCTCGGCCGGCCGGTTCTGGGCATGCAGCGAACGCACGCGCGCCTCGAGGCCTGACGGCGTCAGCAGCAGGCGGTCGTCGACCCTGATCTCGCCGGCATGGACCGTGCCCGTCACCACCACGCCCGCGCCCGACAGCACGAAGCTGCGGTCGACCGCGAGCCGGGCAAAGCCCGTGGCGCCCTTGCTGCTCTCGCCCAGGGCCAGGAGCTTGGCCTTCAGCTCCTCGACGCCGCGGCCGCTCAGCGCCGACACCGGCACGATCTCCGCGCCCTTGAGCGAGGTCGCGGCAAGCAGCGTCTCGACCTCGGCCATGCGCTCCAGAAGCTGGTCGTCGTCGGCGAGGTCGGCCTTGGTCAGGGCGACAACGCCGCGGTCGAGACCGAGCAGGTCCATGATCTGCAGGTGTTCGATGGTCTGCGGCTTGATGCCCTCGGCGGCCGAGACGATCAGGAGCGCGGCATCGATGCCGGTCGCGCCGGCCAGCATGTTGTGCACGAAGCGCTCGTGGCCCGGCACGTCGACGAAGCCCAACTGCCGGCCGTCGCCCAGATCGCTGTAGGCGTAGCCGAGATCGATGGTGATGCCGCGCGCCTTCTCCTCCTTGAGGCGATCGGCGTCGACGCCGGTCAGCGCCTTCACCAGCGCCGTCTTGCCGTGATCGATATGGCCCGCGGTGCCGACGATCATGGCTCGGCCCGCGCGAGCTTGAGGAAACCAGCGGCGAGTTCGCCCGCACCACCTGCTTCGGCCTGCTCCAGCCAGTGCAGCGCCTGCTGGCGGTTGCGCGCCACGCCCTTGCCGGCGAGATAGGCCGCGCCCAGCATCGCCTGCGCCTCGGCATGGCCGAGCCTCGCTGCGCGTTCCCACCATTGCGCTGCCAGCGCCGGATCGCGCGGCACGCCGAGCGCGTTGTGATGGATGTCGCCCAGCCGCGCCATGGCGCCGGCACGGCCCTGCGCTGCCGCCTTCTCGGCCCAGGCGCGCGCCGCTACGTAGTCCTGGGTGCAGCCGCCGCCCAAAAGCTTCATCCAGGACAGCATGTCCTGCGCATCGGCATCGCCCTGCTCGGCCGCCTTCTCGTACCAGCGCGCCGCCGCTTCCTGGTCCTGCTCGACGCCCCAGCCTTCGTAATAGCAGAGCGCGAGGTTGCGCTGGCCGCCGACATCGCCCTGCTCGGCGGCGCGCTGCAGCCAGCCGACGGCCTTGGCCGGATCGCGCTCGACGCCGCGGCCTTCGAGGAAGGCCGCGCCCATGTTGCTCTGCGCCCGGGCATGGCCGCGTTGGGCGAGCGGCGCCCACAGATCGAGGGCGACGCCGTAGTTGCCGGCGTTCCAGGCAACAAGCGCCTGGCCGAGCCGTCGCTCGCTGCCGAAGACCTTACCCAGCCACGACATGCAGCTTGTCCAGTTGGCTCGCGAACGCCGTTTCGTCGTCGAGCGTGCGCAGGTCGAAGTAAAGCGTGCCGTCGCTGATGCGGCCGATCACGGGAATCGGCAGGCCGCGAAAGGCGGCGGCCAGGCGATCGAGGCCCTTGCCGCGCACGGCGATGGCAAACGACGGCAGCAGGTCGACCGGCAGAGCGCCCGAGCCGATCTGGCCGCGCACGGGCTCGATGCCGACCGCGGCATCACCGCCGATCGCCTTGGCGACGACCGGCAGCAGGCGCTCGGCAACTGCCTTGATCTCGTCGACCGACCGGGCGAGCGCACGCACTGTCGGCAGCCGCTCGGCGAGCCGCGTCGGGTCGGCGTAGAGCCGCAGCGTTGCCTCCAGGGCCGCGAGCCGCACCTTGTCGAGGCGCAAGGCGCGCTTCATCGGATTGCGGGCGATGCGTTCGATGAGATTGCGGCGGCCGACGATCAAGCCGGCCTGCGGGCCGCCCAAAAGCTTGTCGCCGGAGAACGTCACGACATCGATGCCCGCTTCGATCGCCTCGCGTGCCGTGGGCTCGTGCGGCAGGCCCCATGTCTCGAGATCGACCAGCGTGCCCGAGCCCAGATCCTCGATCACCGGCAGGCCCTTCTCGCGAGCAAGCGGCACCAGCTCGGCGGCGGACACCGTCTTGGTGAAGCCGCTCACGGCGTAGTTCGAGGGATGGACCTTCATGATCGCCGCGGTGTCAGGACCGATCGCGGCGGCGTAGTCCTTGAGATGGGTGCGGTTGGTGGTGCCGACCTCGACCAGCCGGCAGCCGGCCTGTTTCATGATGTCAGGAATGCGGAAGGCGCCGCCGATCTCGATGAGCTCGCCGCGCGAGACGATGACCTCGCGGCCGGCGGCAAGGGCTGCCAGCACCAGCAACACGGCGGCGGCGTTGTTGTTGACCGCGGTCGCCGCCTCGGCGCCGGTCAGACGATGCAGCCAGGGCGCGATGTGGTCGTCACGCTCGCCGCGGCCGCCGCCCGAGAGATCGTATTCCAGCGTGGTCGGCGAGCGCATGGCCGCCACCGCGGCCTCGATCGCGTCCTCGGCCAGAAGCGCGCGGCCGAGATTGGTGTGCAGCACCGTGCCGGTGAGATTGAAGACCCGCCGCTGCGAGGGCTGCACCAGCCCTGCCAGCCGCCGCTCGCACCAGCGCGCGCAGGCGGCCTCGTCGGCCACCTCCTCAGCGCCGCGCTTGGCCTCGGCCCAGGCGCGCAGGGCCTCGATCACCAGCGGCCGGCCGGCGCGCGCGATCAGCGGCGCCAGCGCGGGCCAGTTGGCCATACGGTCGATGGAGGGCGGACGCCGCGATGGGCTGGCGTCGGCAGGGTCGGCACGCGACACGGGTCGTTTCCCCAATCTTAGCCGGGCGGACCGCCCGGCCGGGGCAGCTTGGCCTTATTGGCCGGCGGCGGCAACGCCTATGCGGACCAGGACCAGAACGGCCGACGACGACAGGCCGATCATCAGGGCCATCTTGGTCGAAGAAAGGCCAGCCTTGTCCTTGAGCAGCGAAACGATGGTCGTCATGTGAATTCCCCAACTTCTAGAACCCTGCCGGCCGGGCGAACCCCTCCGCCCGTCTTGGCCGACACCCTTGCCTCTGGTCCTGCTGGACGGAGGCCATTTCCACACAGAGAGATCTACTTCCCAACTCTGCGACACCCGGGACCCCTCCCGTGCGCCACGCGGGTCTTATAGCGGGCCCGCACGTAACGTGCGTTTCCGCAACGCCGAACATTGGTATCAATTGTTTCCGTCGGGCTCGGCCATCACACCCAGGACGAAGGGATTGGCCACGCGGGCGAACCCCTCCTCGCCCACCAGCACGTCGAGCCCCAGCGAGCCGAGATCGTCGGCCAGCGGCTCCAGCGTTCGCGCGTTCTCGATATAGAAGACCTTCGAGTAGCCCTGGCAGGCCTCGCAGCATTCGGCCCGGAGATAGGACGTGCCGGCGAACTGGCGGAAGGAGATCTTGTCGGTGCTGCCGCAGTGCACGCAGCGCGTCCTGACGTAGCGCCAGGACGTGGCGCAGAGCGAGCAGTGCAGATGGCGGTGGCCGAACTTGGTGCCGCCCGGCGCCACCATGCCGGCGACCGATGGCGAGCCGCAGGCCGGGCACTGGCCGGAATCGGCCGGATCGAGCTGGGCCAGCTCAAGCAGCGCGGCCATGCGTGTCCAGGCGACCTGCAGTGCCGCTGCCACGAACACCATCTCGGCGGCCTGGCTGGGCTTCACGTTGCCTTGCAGGAAACGGTCGGCCGACGCCTCGAGGTCGTCGGCCGAGGCCGCGGCGAGAGCCGTACGGGCTTTTAGGGCGGCCTCGGGCAGGCCAGCGACGTCGATGCGCTCGAGGATGCGCGCCAACGCGACACGCCAGCTTTCGTCGCGCTTGAGGGACGCGGGATCGAGCGGCGCGCCCTTCGTCGGACCGGGCAAGGTGCCCGGCGGCAGGCCGGCCAGCGCCTCGTGCTGGGCCGCGACCAGGGCCGCCAGCATGCGCAAGAAGCCTTCGAGCTCGTGGCCAGGTGCCAGCGCCCTCAATCGCTCCGCGCGCTTGGCGAAGACGGTTAAAAGGTCGGGCAGCTTGACGGGGTCGCTCTCGGCGAACGACCCGACGGTATTGTCGGGGTTGCTCAGGGCTTGCCGACTTCCTGGCGGAACCACTTGCGATGGTGCTTCCAGCTCCAGCCTCGGGTGACCGAGCCGCGGGTCATGGCGCGCAAGGTGCCCTTGACCCAGATCGCGGCGTAGACGTGCACGATCCAGATCAGGATGGCGCCGATCGCGCACAGTGCGTGGACGACCGCCGACAGCCGCTTCTGGTCGATGTTGGTGTAGTCCTCGAAATAGACGTCCCACAGCACCAGCCCGCTGCCGAACAGCAGCAGGATCAGGATCGACTGGCCCCAGAAGACGAGCTTCTGGCCGGCATTGTACTTGCCGAGCTCGGGCAGCCCCTCCTCGCGGTCGTTGATCACCGCGCCCAGGTTCTTCATCCACACCGTGTCGTCGCGGTTCCACAGGTTGAGCGTGAAGAAGCGGAAGAAGAGACCGAGGAAGCTGAAGAACAGCACCACGCCGATCCACGGATGGACCGCGCGGGTCATCTGGCCGCCGCCGAACAGGTTGGTGAGGAAGAACAGCGAGGGATGGAAGAGCGCCATCCCGCTCAGCGCCAGCAGGATCAACGACACCGCGGTGATCCAGTGGTTGATGCGGGCGGCCGTGGTGTAGCGCGAGACGACGTTGTTCTCGCTCATGACTTCTTGCCTCCGGCCAGCTCGTCGCCCTTGCGTTGGTCGGCTTCGCTGACCTCGTTGGGGCCCTTGGTGATGTAATGCAGGAAGCCGAACACGCCGGCGAAGGCGATCGCCGCCAGCGAGATCGGCTTCATGACGCCCTTCCACAGCCCGACCATCGGGCTGATCTTGGGATCGTCCGGCAGGCCGGCATAGAGCGACGGCCTGTCGGCATGATGCAGCACGTACATGACGTGCGTGCCGCCGACGCCCGGCGGATTGTAGAGGCCGGCGTTCTTGAAGCCGCGCGACTTCAGGTCGGTGATCCGGTGCTCGGCATGGACGATCATGTCCTGCTTGGAGCCGAAATAGATCGCCTGGGTCGGGCAGGCCTTGGCGCAGGCCGGCGCCTGGCCGACCGCGACGCGGTCGACGCACAGCGTGCACTTGTAGGCCTTGCGGTCGACCTTGGAGATGCGCGGGATGTTGAAGGGACAGCCCTTCACGCAGTAGCCGCAGCCGATGCAGTTCTCCGACACGAAGTCGACGATGCCGTTGGTGTACTGCACGATCGCCCCCGGCGCCGGGCAGGCTTTCAGGCAGCCCGGGTCGTCGCAGTGCATGCAGCCGTCCTTGCGGATCAGCCATTCGAGATCGTCGCCATGCTCGTATTCGGTGAAGCGCATCACGGTCCACGAGGCCGGCGTCAGGTCTGTCGGGTTGTTGTAGGTGCCGTCGGTGTAGCCGATCTCCTGCTTGAGATCGTTCCACTCCAGGCACGCCGCCTGGCAGGCCTTGCAGCCGATGCACTTTGAGACATCGATCAGCTTGGCGACTTCCATCGCGTTCTGGCGGATCTGCGGCGGCGCCTCGTTGGAAGCGGAGCGGCGGCGGATGTCGAGCGATTGCAGCGTTGCCATGGTGCCCTCCTCCGCCTATGCGACCGCCGGCTGAGCCGGTGGCGTGGTTTTCTTCACGTCGACCAGGAACGCCTTGTACTCGGGCGTATTCACGCTGGCGTCACCGACCGACGGAGTGAGGATGTTCATCGGATGCGCCTTGCGGGCGAAGCCGATGAAGCCGTAGTGGATGGGCAGGCCGACGACGTCGCACGGCTTGCCGTCGACCATGATCGGCCGGATGCGCTTGGTGACGCAGGCCTTGGCCTTGATCGCGCCGCGCTGGCTGGAGACCTCCACCCAGTCGCCGTTGGTGATGCCTTTGGCCTTGGCCAGCCGCTCGCCCATCTCGACGAACAGCTCGGGCTGCAGGACCGCGTTGTCGTGCACGTTCTTGGTCCAGTAGTGGAAGTGCTCGGCCAGCCGGTAGCTGGTCGCCACGATCGGGAACTTGTCGGGCGTGCCGAACGACTTCGCATCGGCCGCGAACACCCTCACCACCGGATTGGTGCTGACCTTGGGGTGCAGCGGGTTGGCGATGTAGGCGTCCATCGGCTCGTAGTGCTCGGGGAACGGCCCATCTGGCATGGCCCCGCGCGCGAACAGCCGGGCGGTGCCCTCCTGGTTCATGATGAACGGACCGACCGCCTTGTCGGGCGCGATGGTCGGCGCGTAGTCGGGCACGTCGCCACCGGTCCAGCGGCTGCCGTTCCACCACACGTACTTCTTCTTCTCGCTCCATGGCTTGCCGTCGGGATCGGCCGAAGCGCGGTTGTAGAGCACGCGGCGGTTGGCCGGCCACGAGAAGCCCCAGTTGGGATAGATGCCGAGCCCGGTCGGGTCGGCCGCGTCGCGGCGCATCGACATGTTGCCGGCCTCGGTATAGACGCCGGTGTAGATCCACATGCCGCAGGCCGTCTTGCCGTCGGCGCGCATGATGCCGAAGTTCGGCAGCAGCTGGCCGGCGCGCAGCATCACCCGGTTGGGATCGGCCGGATCGGGCAGATCCTCCAGCGCGTAGCCGTTGATCTCCTTCAGCACTTCCGCCGGATCGGGATTGTGCGGCCGCGTGTAGTTCCACGTCGTCTTCACGATCGGATCGGGGAAGGCGCCGCCGTCCTTGGCATAGAGCGCGCGCAGCCTGAGATGCAGCTCCGAGACGATCTCCATGTCGCTCTTGGATTCGCCCGGGCCGTCCGCCGCCTTCCAGTGCCACATGATGACACGGCTGGAGTTGGTGGCGCTGCCCTCCTCCTCGGCATAGGCCGACGCCGGCAGCTGGATGACCTCGGTCTGGATCGACTTGGGATCGACGTTGTTGAATTCGCCGTGGTTCTCCCAGAATCGCGCCGTCTCGGTCTCGAGCGGATCGATGACGACCATCCACTTGAGCTTGGCGAGGCCGGTCATGACCTTGTTCTTGTCCGGCGAGGCCAACATGATGTTGAGGCCCTGGCAGAACAGGCCGTTCATCTGGCCCGCCGCCATCATGTCGACCATCTTCAGCACGTCGTACGACATGTCGAACTTGGGCAGGTAGTCGTAGGCCCAGTCATTGTCCTTGGTCGCCGCCGCGCCGAAGAAGCTCTTCTGCTGGCTGACGAAGAATTTCTCGTAGTTCTGCCAGAAGCTGGTCTGGCCCGGCCGCAGAGGCTTGAAGGCGCGCGACTTCATGTAGTCGGCGTAGGTCGTCTCGCGGTCGGTCGGCAGCACGAGATAGCCCGGCGTCGACGTCGAAAGCAGCGCCAGGTCGGTGATGCCCTGCACGTTGGAATGGCCGCGCAGCGCGTTCACGCCGCCGCCCGGCATGCCCATGTTGCCCAGCAGCAGCTGGATCATGGCCATCGAGCGGATGTTCTGCGCGCCCGTCGTGTGCTGGGTCCAGCCCAGCGCATACATCGACGTCATGGTGCGGGTCGGCACCGACGTCGTGGCGATCATCTCGCAGATCTGCAGGAACTTCGCCTTGGGCGTGCCGGTGATGCGCTCGACCATCTCGGGCGTGTAGCGCTCGACATGGGCCTTCAGGAGGTTGATGGCGCAACGCGGGTTCTGCAGCGTCTCGTCGACCTTGGCCATGCCCTGGTCGTCGAGCTCGTAGTCCCAGGTCGAGCGGTCGGCATAGGCCTTGCGCTCGGCGTTGAAGCCGGTGAACAGGCCGTCGTTGAAG
>JAKFVH010000114.1 GCA_021732285.1 Reyranella sp.
ACCTCGGCGTTGGCGCGGATTTCGGCCGGCGTGCCCGAGGCGATGGCGCGGCCATAGACCAGCACGGTGATGCGGTCGGCGAGCTGGAAGACGGCGTCCATGTCGTGCTCGATCAGCAGCATGCCGCGCTGGCCCTTGAAGGCCTGCAGGAAGCCGATCATGCGCTGCGATTCCTCGACGCCCATGCCGGCCATCGGCTCGTCGAGCAGCAGCAGGCGCGGATCGCCCGCCAGCGCCATGGCGATCTCGAGCTGGCGCTGCTCTCCGTGGCTGAGGTTGGCGGCCGGCGTGTCGGCACGGGCAGCGAGGCCGACTTCTTCGAGGCCGCGCTGCGCGGGCCGGCGCAGGCTCTGGTCGCGGCGCACATCGGCCAGGAAGCGGAAGGAGTGGCCGGCATGGGCCTGGACGGCCAAGGCCACGTTGTCGAGGGCGGTGAACTCGCGCAGCACCGACGTGATCTGGAAGGAACGTGCGAGGCCAAGCCGCACGCGGGCATGCATGGGCAGATGGGTGATGTCGCGGCCGGCGAAGTGGATGGTGCCGGTGTCGGGCCGCATGTTGCCGGTGAGCTGGCTCACCAGGGTGGTCTTGCCGGCGCCGTTGGGGCCGATCAGGGCATGGATCTCGCCCGGCCGCACGTCGATCGAGACGTTGTCGGTCGCGATCAGGCCACCGAAGCGCTTGATCAGGCCGATGGCGGAGAGCAGCGGCTCAACCATGGCGGCGTCCGAACAGGGAATCGATGCCGCCCCTGGCATAGAGCGCGATCAGCACCAGCATGGGGCCGAACACGATCTGCCAGTACTCGCCCCAGCCCTTGCGCACGAGGTCGAGCAGCGGCTTCAGCGATTCCTCCAGCACGAAGAAGGCGATGGTGCCGTAGAGGGGGCCGAACAAGGTGCCCATGCCGCCCAGCACGACGATGACGATGAGGTCGCCTGACTTTACCCAGGACATCATGGCGGGCGAGATGTAGGCGCCTTCGTTGGCGAGCAGGATGCCTGAAAGGCCGCCGAAGGCGCCGGACAGGGTGAAGGCGGCCAGGCGATAGCGGAACACCGGGAAGCCCAACGCCGTCATGCGCAGCTCGTTGGACTTGGCGCCGCGGATCACCAGGCCGAAGCGCGAATTGGCGAAGCGGCTGCAGAACCACAGCGTGCCGCAGAGCAGCGCGAAACAGAGCCAGTAGAACGAGGCCTTGTCGCGCAGGTCGACCAAGCCCGGGAAGCGGCTGCGGCTGATGTTGAGCCCGTCATCGGCGCCGTAGGCCTCCAGCCCGCCACCGACATAGAAGACGAGCTGGGCGAAGGCCAAGGTGATCATGATGAAGTAGAGTCCGCGCGTGCGCAGCGACAGCGCGCCGACCAGTGCGGCCCACAGCGTCGCCGCGACGATGGCGACCGGCCATTGGATAAAACCGCCGGCGACGCCGTGATGCGACAGGATGCCGACGGCGTAGCCGCCGATGCCGAAGAATACGGCATGGCCGAAGCTCACCATGCCGCCATAGCCCAGGATCATGTTGAGGCTGATCGCGGCGATCGACCAGATGACGATGCGCGTGCCGATCGACAGCAGATAGCGCTGATCGAAGGCCTGGGTCAGCAACGGCAGGACGGCCAGCACCAGCAGCAGCAGGGCGGTGATGAGCCCACGCGGCGTGCGGAGAGAGGCGAGCAAGCTCATGGTTCTTCCGGACCGCGCGCATCCTGCGCGCTCATGATCATTAGCGCGCAGGATGCGCGCGGTCCGGAAGAGCATGAGCGCCGCGTCATGTCCGCTGCCCGAACAGGCCGGTCGGCCGCCACACCAGCACGCCCGCCATGACGATGTAGATCAGGACCTGTGAGATCGCGGGTGCGGCGCTGGAGGCCGCCGAGGCGCTTAAAAAGGTCTTCAAGAAGTCGGGCAGGAAGGCGCGGCCGACGATGTCGATCTGGCCCACCACCATGGCGGCGACGAAGGCTCCCTTGATCGAGCCGATGCCGCCGATGACGATGATGACGAAGGCCAGGATCAGGATGTCGTCGCCCATGCCGATCTTCACCGAGGTGATAGGCGCGGCCATCAGCCCGGCGAGGCCCGCGAACACCGCTCCCAGGCCGAACACCAGGGTGAACAGGAGCTCGATGTTGACGCCGAGCGCCCCGATCATGCGTCGGTTGGAGGCACCGGCGCGTATGAGCATGCCGATGCGCGTCCTCGCCACCAGCCAGGCCAGCAGGATTGCGACCAGCGCGCCGACGACGATGATGGCGAAGCGGTAGGCGGGGTAGGGCACGCCGGGCAGGATCTCGACGGTGCGGTTGAGGAAGGCGGGCACCGCGATGCTCTTGCCGGCGGGGCCCCAGATCACGCGCACCAGCTCGTTGAAGAACAGGATCAGCCCGAAGGTCGCCAGCACCTGCTCGAGATGGTCGCGGACGTAGAGCCTTCGCATCACGATGGCCTCGACGACGATGCCCAGCAGGAAGGTCGCCGGCAGCGCCAGCAGCGCGCCCAGCACGAAGGAATCGGTCCAGCCGATCAGCATCCAGGCGATATAGGCGCCCATCATGTAGAGCGACCCGTGCGCCAGGTTCACCAGGTCCATGATGCCGAACGTGAGCGTCAGTCCGGCGGCGAGCAGGAACATCAGCAGGCCGAGCTGCACGCCGTTCAGCACCTGAAGCAGCAGGTAGTCCATGTCCCCCGTCACACCCGTCGCTTAACCGCAAACGAAACGGGAGCGCGTTGCCGCGCTCCCGTCATCGCAAGCCCTGCGGCTCATTTCATCGGGCACTTCTCGTAGTACGGATCCTTGCCATCCTTCACGGCCGTGGCGATGGTCTTCACCGTCATCATGCCCTCGGGATCCTTGACCGCTTCCTGGATGTAGAAGTTCTGGATCGGGAACTGGTTGGTATTGTACTTGAAGCCGCCGCGCAGCGACTTGAAGTTGGCCTTCTTCATCTCGGCGCGGACCTTGTCCTTGTTGGAAAGGTCGCCCTTCAGCGCTTCGGCGGCCGACGCGATCAGCATGATCGAATCGTAGCTCTGCGCGCCGTAGTAGGACGGATAGACGCCGTGCTTCTTCTTGAAGTCGGCGACGTACTTCTTGTTCTGCTCGTTGGGCAGGTCGTTCACCCACTCCTGCGCGCCCAAGGTGCCGAGCGCCAGCTCCTTCTGCTGCGGCAGGGTGATCGCGTCGATCGAGAACACCTGGTAGAGCGGGATCTTGCCCTTCAGCCCCGCCTGCACGTACTGCTGCAGGAACTGCACGCCATGCGCGCCGGGATAGAAGATGAAGATGCCGTCGGGCTTGGCCGTGCCGACCTTGGCGAGCTCGGCCGAGAAGTCGAGCTGGTCGGGCCACTTGGTCAGATCCTCGCCCTTGATCTCGCCCTTGAAGGTGCGCTTGACGCCCGCGAGCATGTCCTTGCCGGCGGCATAGTTGCCGGCCATCAGGTAGAGGCTCTTGACGCCCTTCTCCTGCAGGTACTGGCCCATCGCCATCGGCGTCTGGTCGTTGTTCCACGAGGTCGAGAAGAAGTTCTTGTTGCAGAGCTCGCCCGCGATCTGCGAGGGCCCGGCATTGGACGAGATCAGGATGGTGTCGCCTTCGTCGGTCACGGTCTTGAGCGAGGCGAGCAGTACGTTCGACCAGATGTAGCCGGCGATGACGTTCACCTTGTCCTGCTGGACGAGCTTCTCCGACTTCTGCTTGCCGACGTCGGGCTTGAACTGGTCGTCCTCGTAGATGATCTCGAACGGCCGGCCGCCCATCTTGCCGCCGAGATGCTCCTTGGCGAGCTCGACCGAGCGGCGCATGTCCTCGCCGATCGCGGCCTGCGGGCCGGAAAACGTGCTGACGAAGCCGATCTTGATCGGCGTCTGGGCCATCGCGGGCAGGCCGAAGGCCAGCGCCGCAATTGTTGCGGTACCAAACAATTTGCTTTTCATGGGTCCTCGCTCCCTGTCGTGATCCCCGTCCCCTGATGACGGCATAAAACCCGAAAACGCCTAGCCACGCAATTTATAGCGCTGGATCTTGCCCGTCGCCGTCTTGGGCAGCTCCGTCACGTACTCGACCCAGCGCGGGTACTTGTAGGGCGCCAGCGTGGTCTTGCAGAGCGCCATCAGCTCGTCGGTGAGGGCAGGGCCGCCGCCGCCCGCCTGCTTCAGCACCACGAAGGCTTTGGGCTTGATCAGGCTCTGCTCGTCGGCATGGCCGACCACGGCGGCCTCGAGCACCGCGGGATGGGTGATCAGGCAGCTCTCGACCTCGACCGGCGAGCACCAGATGCCACCCACCTTCAGCATGTCGTCGCTGCGGCCGTCGTAGATGAAGTAGCCGTCCTCGTCCTGACGGTAGGTGTCGCCGGTGTTGAGCCAGCCGCCGACCATGGTCTCGGCGGTCTTCTCCGGCTTGTTCCAGTAGTACTTGGCGGCCGATTCCGAGCGGATCCACAGCCGGCCGCCCTCGCCCTTTGGCACGGGCTTGCCGTGCTCGTCGACGATCTTGACCTCGTAGCCCGGCACCGGCTTGCCGCTGGTGCCCGGCTTGTAGTCGTCAAGCCGGTTGCCGATGAAGATGTGCAGGCATTCGGTCGAGCCGATGCCGTCCAGGATCACGGTGCCGGTTCGCTCCTTCCAGCGCCGGAAGATGTCGGCGGGCAGGGCCTCGGCCGCCGAGACGCAGGCGCGCACGCTCGAGAAGTCGCGCGGCTTCTTCTCCAGCGCCGCGAGCTGGGCGGCGTAGAGCGTCGGCGCGCCGTAGTAGAGCGTGGGCTTGAAGGTCTCGATGGTCTCGAAGGTCGTGTCGGGCGTCGGCCGGCGGTCATCGAGCACGGCGGTGCCGCCGGTCCACAACGGGAAGGTCATGGAGTTGCCGAGCCCGTAGGCGAAGAAGAGCTTGCCCGCCGAGTAGCTGACGTCGTCCTCGGTCACGCCGAGCGCGCGCACACCGTAGAGCTCGCTGGTCACCACCATGTCGCGCTGCAGGTGGACTGCCCCCTTGGGGCGGCCGGTCGAGCCCGAAGAATAGAGCCAGAAGCAGTCGTCGGTCGGCGCGGCGAGCCGCGCCTTGAGCTTGTCGGAGGCTTTTAGCAATTCGGCAAGGAAGGCGTCGGCCGTGCTTGCTTTGACGCCCACCTGCTTCAGCGCCGGCTCGACCTCCTGGGCGAACTCGCTGGAGTAGACGACGAGGCCGCAGCCCGAATCCTCGAACAGATAGGCGTAGTCGGCGGCGCGCAGCATCGTGTTGAGCGGCGCCGGCACGATGCCCGCCTTGATGGCCCCCCAGAAGAGATAGAAGAAGGCCGGGCAGTCCTTGACCACCATCAGCAGGCGGTCGCCGGGCCTGAGGCCGGCCGCCAGCAGGGCGTTGCCGGCGCGGTTCACGCGCTCGGCGAGTTGGGTATAGGTGACCGTCTCGCTGGCCGTGCGGATGGCAACCTTGGCGCCGCGGCCTTCTGCCAGGTGCCGGTCGACGAACGGCACGGCGACGTTGAAGCGGGCAGGCAACCTCACCTTGAGGTCCGACCCGAATTCAATGCCCTTCATCATGCCGATCCCATCCCTCCCGTTCCTCGGTCGCTGCGTTTCTTATTGCGTAATTTGGTACTGAAATACCTATTTAGGCTTCCCCTCGCAAGCCCCTTATTGTCGGTTCGTCCGACCGGCCCCTGAGCAAGGATAGCGGCACCGCATCGGCCGCGACATCATCCGGCCCGCCGTCGATCGGCAGCCAGAGGAAGCCGTCCAGCGCCGCCGTCCGGCAGCTGGCACTGGCCACGATCGTGACCTCGCCGTGCCGCGGGGCAGCGCGGCCAAACTGTTCTAGGCGCGAGGCGACGTTCACCGCCTCGCCGATCGCGGTGTAGTCGACGCGGCCGGCGAAGCCGACATTGCCGACCAGCACGGTGCCGGTGTGCAGCCCGACTCGCATCCGGCAGGCGTCGAGTCCGGCGGCGCGGCGCTCGCGGTTGAACATCTCGACCTCGCGCGCCATCGCCAAGGCGCCGAGGCAGGCGGCACGCGCATGGTCCGCGTTGGGCTCCGGCGCGCCCCAGAACGCCATCAGGCCATCGCCGATGTACTTGTCGATGGTGCCGCCCGTCGCCTCGATCGCCGGACCCACCCGCGCCAGCAGGTCGTTGAGATAGGTCGCGGTCTCGGCGGCCGGCCGGCCGCGCGTGTAGGCAGCGTAGCCTTCGAGATCGGAGAACAGGATGGTGATGGCGCGGTCCTCGCTTGGCGGCAGGGCGCCCTGCTGGGCGATCAGGCGCCCGACCAGTGCACGCGGCAGGTAGGTGGCGGCGAGTCGGAGGCCGCCCGCCATGCGCTCGAAGGCGCGGTTCGCGAGGTTGAGCTCGCGCACCCTGCTGTCGCCGAGGTGCGGCACCTTCTCGAGCTCCAGCCGCTCGACGGCGCGGGCGGCATCGGCGAGCGCCAGGATGGGCCGCGACAGGCGGCGGCCGACGACGATGGCGATGATCGCCGTCAGGAGCATCAGCACGCCGCCCGCAATCAGGATGCCGCGGACGATCCAGCGCGCCCACGCCGATTCGCGGCCGGCCAGGTGATAGCCGATGATCAGCGAGGCCGGCTGGTACTCGTCGATCTTGCGATAGATCCAGCCGTGGCTGCTCTCGCCCACCCAGTTCCAGTGGCCGGAGATCGTGCTGCCGCCGGCGAGCCACGCAAGCTCGTTCGGCTCGGGCGCCCACATCGCCGCCAGCACCGGGTCGTTGACCTCGTCGAGCTTCGACAGCCGCTCGCGGGCACGCTGTTCGGCGATACCCTGCTCGTTGGCGAGCCAGGGATGGGCCAGCACCTTGTCGCGGCCGACCAGGATGAACGGCTTGCGCTCGCCCGCGAGCTCGAGGCTCTTGAGGAAACGCGACAGATCCGACGTGCCGATGGCCGCACCGATGACGCCGCGGAACTGCCCGCGCACGCGGATCGGCACGAAGATGGGCAGGATCGGCTCGCCGACGATCAGCGACCACTGCGGCTCGGCCCATTGCGGCCCGCTGAGGGTGCGGGCGACGGCGAACTGGTCGTTGGTGAAGGGCAGGTTCTCACGGCGCTCCGTCTGCACGCTACGGTCGGTACGCGTGAAGCGCAGCGGCGTGCCGTTGACGGGGATGACGACGAAGCCCACGGCCTGGGGTGCGGCGGCCAGCGTGCCGAGGGCGAAGGTGCGCCATTGCTCGTGGTCGTCGAAGTCGATCTCGCCCTTGGCCACGGCCTCGCTGATATAGGCAAGCTGGTCGCGCACCGGCCCGACATGGGCCTGCAGGCGCTGCTCGATCATGTCAACCATGAGCTCGTTGAGCTGGCGCGACGAGGTCTCGAAGTTGCTCTGGGCGGCGAAGTAGGCGATGCCGATCACCGGCAGCATGGCGAGGAAGATCAGCCCGACCAGCACGACCGGCAGCAGTCGCGTGATCGGCCAGCCTGAGGGCTTCGTCGGTTGTGGGCCGGGGCCCGCCAGTTCAAGCGCCATCGCGGGCATGGTGGTGGCCCAGCGCGTCAAAAAAGTGGCGACGGAGCGGTGTATCGGGCTTTCTTCAGCACCACGAAGCCTTGGGCTTAATGAGCTGGTTTTCGTCGCCGCCGCCGGCGGGTTGCAGCCTTACGCCAAGGCCGGTGCCGAAGAAGGCGCCGAGCCAGGGCTCGCAAGGAAGTCCGCCGCGCTTTCGTGTAACCCAAGCCGGCGCAGGATGGCGGCAGGATCGCGCCGGAGATCGAGAATGGCTGCGACGAAGATCGCCTCCGCCAACCGCTCGTAAAAAATCCCCAGCGACCATCGCTTCAACACAGCTCGGCGTAGGTCGCCGTCGAACCGCTCGTACAGCTGCGGAAATTCGGAAATCAGATCGAATGCGATTGCGATTTCCTCGTTGAGGTGACGTGCTGTTGCCGGGCTTTCCTTTGCCATGCGCGCGAGATGATCGCGCAATTCAGCTGCGGCGGCCGCTCCGAGGATAACAGGCAGTTTCACCCGTGCTTCTGACTCAGCTCCGCCCTCAAGTCCTCCCATGGGATGCTATTGGACGGGTCACGCTTGAAGGCCTCGACACGCTGATGGAGCTCAGCGACGAGTTCGGCTTCCAGCGCCCGATTGAGATCCAAAGCAGCCGATGCGCTGGAATCCCCTTGCTGGGCGTCTTTGGCGATGCTCAGCCACAAGCGGTCGATCAGCGCCAGTCGCTCTTCGACACTAAGCGTGTCGGGATCGAAATCGAGCATGGACATGCTTGCATTGTAGCGGGCTCCGCTCGGTGCGGCGAGTCACCGTCGGTTGAACTGGCTGCCATCCGCAGTGGCAGCCGAGCGCTGATCCTGTATCATCCGGCGCATCCGGGGGACGACCGGAGAGCTCAACCGAGGCACAAGCCATGCCGGTTATCGACTATGCGGCGCTGCCGGAATTTCCCATGCGGCCGGGCATCACCGGCAAGTGGATCGCCAGCCGCGAACGCGGCGCCGCCGGGGTTGGCGTCTTGGCCAACACCATAGAGGCCGGTTGCGGGGCGCCGCTGCATCGCCACGATTACGAGGAGATCATCCTCGTCGAGGCCGGAAAGATCTGGGTCGAGATGGACAAGGTCCGGACGACGGCGACGCCTGGTCAATGCGTCATCATTCCCGCCAACGCAGCACACGCCTGGGGCAACGACGGACCGGAGGTCCTGCGCGTGCTGTTCGTCTGGAACTCGCCCGAGCCGTTCGCGCCGGGCAAGAGCACCTACCTCGAAGGCGCGCCGCCGGCCGTGACCTGACGGCTGCGCCCGGGCCGATCCTGCGCCGACCGGCCCGGGAACGGGTCGCGTGCGGGCGCTCAGCCCGTGGGCTGGAGGACGTGGACCCGGTAGCTGCCCTCGGCCGTCTGCTTGCCAACCGGCTCGAGCCGGATGACGGCGGCGCGAACCGTCACGCTGTTGCCGCTGGCGACGGTATAGGTCCGCCCCTTGGCAGCGTGGTTGGCGTCGTCGTCTTCTTCGTCTTCCTTCTCTTCCTCGTCGGACTCTTCCTCTTCCGACTCTTCTTCCTCCGACTCTTCCTCCTCGGACTCTTCATCGTCCGACTCGGTCTCATCCGCGTCGTCGGCCTCTTCCTGCGCGGCCATCGCAGACTCGAAGCAATGCAGCACGACAACGCCGTCCGACACCTCGACGGTCGTGAGCGCGATCAGCTCGTCGGTGTCCATGTCGACGATCGTGCTGCTGGTGGCATGCTGGTCGTTCTTGCGCAGCCGGAAATTGCCGGTCGCGACGTCGGTGACTGCCTTGTGCTCCATTTGCTACCCCTCTCTAGGGCGGCCCCTGCGACGTTCGCGGACCGCCATCATGGCGTAGCAACCCAGCCTTTGGGGAATGTTGACCCCACCGTTAAACTTGCGCGTCGGTCCTGCGACAAGGCATCGACAGCCGCGCCTACAGCTTGGCGCCCGAGGCTTTCACCGGCGCCTGGAAGCTCTGGACCTGGCTGGCGACGAAGGCCGTGAACTCGGCCGAAGTCATCGGTCTGGTGACGAAACCCAGTTCGCCCAGGCGTTCGACGATCTTGGGATCGGCCAAAACCTCGGCGGCTGCCTTGTGCAGCTTGGCCTGCGCGTCGGCCGGCATGCCGGCGGGGGCGGAGATGCCGACGAAGTTCTCGGCCACGAGCTTCGGGTAGCCGAGCTCGGTGACCAGCGGCACGTCGGGCGCGCTCGGCGCCTTCTGGGTCGAGGTGAGCGCGATCATGGTGAGCTTGCCGTCCTTGGCGAGCGGCAGCACCTCGGTCAGCGTGACCACGGCGAAGTCGAGCTGGCCCGCCATCATGTCCTGGAACATCGGGGCCGCGCCGCGATAGCCGATATGCTCCATGTTCAAGCCGAGCTCGGCCTTGAACATCTCGCCGATGATGTGGCCGATCGAGCCCTGGCCGCCCGAGCCGAACGGCACCGGCTTGCCCTGGCCTTTGATCCAGGCGATCAGCTCCGGCATGGTCTTGGCCGGCACCGCGGGCCGCACGACGAAGGCGTTGGCGACCGAGCCGATATAGACGACGTGGGAAAAGTCCTTGATCGGGTCGTAGGGCGGCTTGTCGAACAGGTAGGGCGCGATCGAGAGCGGTGCCGAGTTCGACAGCATCAGCGTGTGATAGTCGTCCTTGGCCGCCAGCACGAAGTTGGCGCCGATGGTCGTGCCACCACCCGGCTTGTTGTCGACGATCACGGTCTGGCCGAGCTTGTCCGACAACGGGCCCGCGACGACGCGCGCCGCGGCATCCGACGCGCCGCCCGGCGGGAAGGTGACGATCAGCTTGACGGGCCGATTGGGCCATGGCGCCTGCGCGGCGGCTGTGCCGGCGAAGGCGAGGCCGGCGGTCATTCCAAGAAGCTGTCTGCGTGCGATCATCGTTCCCCCAAGCGGTGTCGACTGCCTGAGTAGCAACGACCGTGCCGCACGTCAGGCCCCGCCACGGAAAAGTGAAAAGCCCCAGGGCGTCATCTTGAGCGGCAGGTGATAGTGCTGCGCAAGGTCTGCAACGCCGAAGCGGTAGGGCACCGTCTCGAGGAAGGCGGGCGTCGGCATGGGAACGCCTTGCGCGCGGTACCAGTCGCCGACATGGAAGATCGCCTCGTAGGTGCCGGTGACGGGCGTCGGCGCATCGAGGGTGCCGGGCGCTGCGGTCGTCCCGTCGACCAGCAGCTTGCCGTCAGGGCCGCGCAGCTCGACCCGCAGGCCCGCGGCTGGCACGCCGCGGGAGACGTCGTAGACGTGGATGGAAATGCCGCCGGCCATCAGTTGAAACGCCCTAATTGAACCTGACGTACTCGAAGTTGGCCGGCTGGTTGTTGATGCCGCGCTGGGGCGGGGCGATCCAGTTGGCGAACTTGCCGGGCTCGATCACCGCCGGGCCCATCAGCGAGGTGACGTAGGCGCGGTCCTCGGCCGTCGGCAGCCACTTGTGCTCATTGGCCTTCCGTTCGGCCTCGCTCATCACCTTGCCCTCGGGCGAGACGTTGAGCTCGGCGAAGGCGCCGATGCGACGGTTGAAGGCGCGGTGCGGCAGTTTTAGCTCGAAGGCGATGCCGGCCTGCTCGATCACGCGGTTCCAGCGTAAAAGGCCGCGGGCGCAATCCTCGATGTAGTCGTTGCGCAGGCGCTCGTTCAGCGCCGACAGCGCCGGCACGGTCTTGCGCACGATGCGGCCGTTGTCGGCGGTGTCCATGTCGAAGGTCGAATCGGTCAGCACATGATCGTCGTCGATGCGCGTCTCGAGGTACCGGCCCTTCACGCCCATCGTGTAGTAGTTGGCGGCATTGGTCGACGCCTCCTGGCCGAACAGGTCGAGCGACACCGAGAAGTGGAAGTTGAGGTAGCGCTGGATGGTCGGCAGGTCGATCGCGCCCAGGCTGCGCACGTCGTCGGTCTTGTGCTCCTTCATCAGGTCGCAGGTGCGCTGGACGATGCGCTGCACGCCCGATTCGCCCACGAACATGTGGTGCGCTTCCTCGATCAGCATGAAGCGGCAGGAGCGCGACAATGGATCGAAGCCCGATTCGGCGAGCGAGGCGAGCTGATACTTGCCGTCGCGGTCGGTGAAGTAGGTGAACATGAAGAAGGAGAGCCAGTCCGGCGTCTTCTCGTTGAAGGCGCCGAGGATGCGCGGCTTGTCGGGATCGCCGGAATGGCGCTCCAGCAGCATCTCCGCTTCCTCGCGGCCGTCGCGGCCGAAATAGGCGTGCAGCAGGTAGACCATGGCCCACAGATGCCGGCCTTCCTCGCAGTTGATCTGGAAGACGTTGCGCAGGTCGTAGAGCGAGGGCGCGGTCTTGCCTAAAAGGCGCTGCTGCTCGACCGAGGCGGGCTCGGTGTCGCCCTGGGTCACGATCAGGCGGCGCAAGGTCGAGCGCAGCTCGCCCGGAACCTCCTGCCACACCGGCTTGCCCTTGTTGTCGCCATAGGCGATCACGCGGTTCGGATCCTGGCCGGCAAGGAAGATGCCCCAGCGATAGTCCGGCATCTTCACGTAACCGAAATTGGCCCAGCCGTTGGCCTCGGCCGAGATGGCGGTGCGCAGATAGACGTCGAAGTTGAGTGTCCCGTCCGGCCCCAGGTCCTTCCACCAGTCGAGGAAGCGCGGCTGCCAGTTCTCCAGCGCGCGCTGCAGGCGACGGTCGCTCGAGAGGTCGACGTTGTTGGGGATGCGCTGGGTGTAGTCGATGGACATGTTGTGCTCCCTTACGCCCGCTTGCGGTCGTACTTGGATTGCTTGCCCGTGCCGTAGAGTTTCAGCGCGCCCTCGGGGCCGGTCGCGTTGGGCCGCTGGAAGATCCAGTTCTGCCAGGCCGAGAGGCGGGCGAAGATCTTGGTCTCCATGGTCTCGGGTCCGGCGAAGCGCAGGTTGGCTTCCATGCCTATGAGGCCGTCGGGCGAGAAGCCGGCGCGCTCCTCGAGGACCAGCCGCACCTCGTCCTCCCAGTCGATGTCGTCGGGCGTGAAGGTGACCAGGCCGAGCTCGTCGGCCGTCTCGGCATCGAGCGCCTCACCGATCTCGTCCTTCAGTTCGTTGACGCGGCTCGGCTCGGCGAGGAAGCGCGTGCCAAGACGCGTCAGGCCGTTGCCCATGGGGTAGGAGCCGAAGTTCATCGCCGTCAGGCGCAGCGTGGCGGGCTCCTGGTTGGAGCCCTCGAAGGCGCCGTCCAGCATGTAGGAGCGGTCGGCGGCCAGCACGATCTCGAACAGCGTGCCGGTGAAGCACGAGCCCGGCTCGACCAGGGCGATCAGGCTGCGCGAGCTGACGTCCAGGCGCTTCAGGGTGCGCTTCCAGTAGAGCACGATCTCGCGCACCAGCCAGTTCGAGGCCTCCTTGGCGAGCAGCGCGTCGTAGGCCTCGACCAGGTCGGCATCGCCCTGGCTCGAGAGCACCCAGGTGCCGATCTCGGTCTCGTTCAGCCTGAGATGCATCATGGCGTCGTCGAGCTCGCGCGCCAGCGCCAGCGGCCAGAAGCCGGCGCCTTGCGCATGGATGGCAGCGGCATCGGCGGGCGGCGCGGCGGCCGGACCTTTTACGCGGAACTTCGCGGCGCGGCGCTCGCGGTCGATCTCGATGGTGAGATGGCCGTAGCGGATCGTATCGCCCTCGATCGCGCGCTCGACGCCGGGCAGGGCGATGCCCTTCGAGCCCTTGGGCCGGCTCGATCTTGCGGCGACGTCTTCAGCGATCTTCTTCGTCTCATCCGTGAGCTTGCTGGGCGGGATCAGCTTGTCGACCAGGCGCCAGTCGCGCGCCCGCTTGCCGCGCACGCCCTCGGCGGTGGTGCAGAAGAAGTCGGCGTGGTCGCGCCGCACCAGGCGCTTGTCGACCAGGCGCGTCAGGCCACCGGTGCCGGGCAGCACGGCGAGCAACGGCAGCTCGGGCAGCGATACCGCGCTGGAACCGTCGTCGGCCAGCAGGATCTGATCGCAGGCCAGCGCCAGCTCATAGCCGCCGCCGGCGGCGATGCCGTTGATCGAGCAGATGTAGGTCTGGTCCGAATGCTCGCTGGCGTCTTCGATGGCAAGCCGCGTCTCGTTGGTGAACTTGCAGAAGTTCACCTTGTGATCGTGGGTCGAGAGGCCAAGCATGTTGATGTTGGCGCCCGAGCAGAAGATGCGGTCGCGCAGGGAGCGGATGACCACGGCGCCGACCTCGGGATGCTCGAAGCGCAGGCGCTGCACGGCATCGGCCAGCTCGATGTCGACGCCGAGATCGTAGGAATTGAGCTTGAGCTTGTAGCCGGGCCGGAGCCCGCCATCCTCGTTCACGTCCATGGTCAGGTAGGCCACACCGTTCTCGGTGCTGAGCTTCCAATGCCGGTAGCGGTCGGGCGCGGTGCGGAAGTCGATGGGGGCGTCGGCCATTGGCGTTCCCTATTTGCGTAATTCGGTACTGAAATACCTATTTACTTTCTCTACGGCAAGCGCATTCTATTCCCCGACATATGGTCGCGATCCGCCCCGCTCAAGCCTCTGATCTTCCAGCGATTTCGGCGCTGGACGCTCGGCTGACCGGCTTGGACAAGCCGCAATACTGGCGCGACATGCTGGCACCCGAGCGCAATCTCCTGGTGGCCGAAAGCGAGGCGGGGAAGCTTTTGGGCTTCATCGCCGGCGAGGTCCGCGCCTGGGAGTTCGGCCAACCGGCGGCGGGCTGGGTATTCGCCATCCAGATCGAACCCAAGCAGCGCGAGCGCGGCGTGGCGAGCGCGCTCTTCGAGGCGCTGGTATCGCGCTTTCGCGAGAAGGGCGTGACGCGCGTGCGCACCCTGGTCGATCGCAAGGACCACCTGATCCTGTCGTTCTTCCGCGCCCAGGGCATGGTGGCCGGTCCCTCGCTGCAGCTCGATATGGATTTGGCGTGAAGCTTCAAACCGGCACGCGGCTTGGTCTCTACGCCGTGCTCGAACTGGCACGCGATCCAGAACGCACCCTGTCGGCCGCCGACCTTGCCGAACGTTTCGGCGTGTCGAGCCATCACCTCGCCAAGGTGCTGCGGACGCTGGCCGCGGCCGGCCTGGTGCGCGGAGGTCGGGGTGCCTCGGGCGGCTATCGTTTCACCGGCAACCGCCGGCGCACCACGCTCATGGACATCGTCGCCCTGTTCGAGCCGGCGCCCGGCCAGCGGGCGAAGGAGCCGGGCGAGGACACCGACATCGGCGCGGCCCTGCAGCGCGTGCTCCTGGAAGTCGACGAGATCGCCGAGGCGACCTTGCGATCCATCAGCCTGGAGACCATGCTGAAGCCGAGGCGGTAATGCATATCCTCGGGCTTGCCCTGGCGATCGTTGGCAGCCTGCTGGCGACAACGGCGGGCGCGCAGACAAGCTGCGCGCCGGGCGGCCGTCCGATCGATCCCTACTATGAGAACGACACCTCCGCCGAATGGCCGCAGGAGGCGCAGCGCTTCAAGAACAATGGTGAGCTGGTATCGCGGCAACGCGATCGCCTGCGACTCGTGCTGGACGGCGGCAAGTCGATCGAGCTTGTCGACTGTCCCTACGGCGATGACGCCTACCACTTCCTTTACGAGCGCTACGACCAAGCCGGCCGCTTCTACGTCGTGCGCAAGTCGGCGCATGACGACTTCTCCTATGTCCTGGTGATGATGCCGACCGGCCGGCTCTACACCACCTACGGTGCGCCCGTCTGGGCATCGGAAAAGTCGAAGTTCCTGACGATCGGCTGCTCGCTCCAGCCGCCGCGCAACGCGCTGGTCATCCACGCGCCGGCCGGCGAGGCGCTGGCGACGGAGGCCGAATTCGAGCTGCCCTGCGATTTGGAAAGCTGTTCGGCGCGCTGGGACCACCAGTCGTGGATCTCGGTCACCTGCGTGCCACGTGACGGCATCGGCAAGAAGGGCAAGGAGTTCGTGCTGATGCGCGGCAGCAACGGCGCCTGGAACAGGTTTGGTCGATGAGACTGC
>JAKFVH010000042.1 GCA_021732285.1 Reyranella sp.
GGCTCGACGTCGTGGTCAACATCCTGACCAATCTCGGCGTGCACAAGGGCGAGGTCTCGGTGTTCGGCGGCGCGCAGCTGCGGCCCAACATCCACATCGAGGACATGGCCGACGCCTACATGCTGCTGCTGCTGGCGCCGGACGAGAAGGTCAACGGCAAGGTCTACAACGCCGGCTACGAGAACCATTCGGTGATGCAGCTTGCCGAGATGGTCCAGCGCAACGTCGGCCCGCACGTGCAGCTCAAGGTGCAGAACACCAACGACATGCGCTCCTATCACGTGTCGTCGAAGAAGATCAAAGAAGAGCTGGGCTTCGAGGCCAGCCACACGATCGAGGAAGCCGTCGTCGACCTGATCAAGGCGTTCAAGGACGGCCGGTTGCCGAACTCGATGGACGATCCGCGCTACTTCAACATCAAGACGATGCAGAAGGTAAATCTCCAGTAGATGGAGCAGGGCAAAAGCGGTCGCGCACTCGTCGTCGGAGGCGACAGTCTCGTCGGCTCCGAGCTCAAGGTGCATTGCCGCAAGCTTGGATTGACGGTCGACGCAACGTCGCGCCGGGCGGCGACACCCGGTGCCGTTTTCCTCGATCTCGGCGATCCTGATTTCACGGCCCTGCAGCGTGGCCGCTACGACGTCGCCTTCGTCTGCGCCGCCGTCACCAGCATGCAGGCTTGCCAGAGCGACCCGGCACGGTCGCGCCGCATCAACGTCGACAACACGCTGGACCTCATGCGCCGTCTGGCCGACCGCGGCACCCACCTGGTGTTCCTGTCGAGCAGCCAGGTGTTCGACGGCGAGACGCCGATGCCTGACGAGGCCGCGCCGACGGCACCGAAGAACGAATACGGCGCCCAGAAGCTCGCCGTCGAGGAGGCGATCGAGCGGCAGAAGCTGCCGGTCACTGTCCTGCGCGTGACCAAGGTCCTGGCCGATCGTCCGGTCGGTGTCTTCAAGGGTTGGTTCGAAGCGCTGGCCAAGGGCCAGGCCGTGCAGGCCGCGACCAACATGGCGCTGTCGCCGGTCATGGTCGGCGACGTCGCCGAGGCGGCCGAGCGGCTCGCTGCCGGGCGCCATCGCGGCGTCTGGCACTTGGGCTCGAGCGACGACATCGGCTATTTTGACGCCGCCCGGCTGATGGCGGAGACGCGGCGTCTGCCGATCTCACTGGTGCAGGGCGAAGAGCTGACGGAGGCCCAGGTGCCGGCGATCTACCGTCATCGCTACGTGACGCTCAGCTGCGAGAAGATTGCGAGTCTGCCGATGCCGGTCCGGCGTGCACGCGACATCCTCGACACGTTGTTCGCGGGCTTTCCGCGATGAGAGTCGGCATCGACCTCGACAACACGCTGATCTCTTACGACCAGGCGTTCCAGCGCGTGGCCAAAGAGGAGGGGCTGCTGCCCGCGTCCTTCGAAGGCAACAAGGCCGCAGTCAAGCGCGCCCTGCTGGCGGAGCGCCCGGACGGCTTTCTGTGGGAGAGCCTGCAGGGACTGGTCTACGGCCGGCGGATCGATGCCGCGGTCCTGTTCGACGGTGTCGCCGGGTTCCTGGAAGCCTGCCGCGCGCGCGCCGACGTGGTGGCGATCATCAGCCACAAGACCGAGCTTGCCCATCACGACCCGCATATGACCGACCTGCGCGTGGCGGCGCTGCGCTGGATGGAGAGCAATCGCTTCTTCGACGCGACGGGCCTCGGCATCGGACGAAGCAACGTCTATTTCGAAGGCACGCGGGACGAGAAGGTGCGGCGCATACGGTCGCTTGAATGCGACGTGTTCGTCGACGATCTTGCCGAAGTCCTCAGCCACGCCGAGATGCCGGCGGCGTGCCGCAAGATCCTGTTCGGCAGCGAGCCGCAGAGCGAGTTCGAGCAATATGCCTCCTGGAACCAAGTCCGTGACGCGCTCTTCCGCGGCAGCTGACGACATTCAAGACGTCGCCCGTGCGCTCTGCGCCGAGCCGGTCCGGTCGATCTCGGAGATCCGTCGTGGCGGCAACAGCCGCATCTTCCGGGTCGAGACGCAGGAGGCCCGCTATGCGCTGAAGAAATATCCGGCCGCCGACAACCGCAACCGGCTGGAGGCCGAGGTCAATGCGCTGCGCTTCATGGAGCGCAAGGGCATCGGCCGTACGCCCAAGGTGGCGGCGGTATCGCCTGAGCGACGCTTCGCGCTGCTGACCTGGATCGATGGCGAGGCGGTCGACGCCGTCACCGACGCCGACGTCGCCGAGTTTGCCGCCTTCCAGATCGCGCTCGATCGGGGCATCGATGCCGACGCCCGCAGCGCAATCGGCGAGGCCTCCGAGGCCTGCCTGTCAGGACCGCGGATCATGTCTCAGATCGAGCGGCGCTACGCCCGGCTCGAGGCCGTCAAGCATGACGTGCCCGAGTTCGCTGCGTTCTTCGACGAGGTGCTGGTGCCATCGCTCCGGCGCTTCGAGGCCGGCGCCCAGGAAGCCTATCGCCGGCTGGGCTTCGATTTATCCGAGGACCTCGCGCCGCAGTTCCGCACGCTCATTCCCTCCGACATGGGCTCGCACAACGCGCTCAGGGCCGCCGACGGCCGCCTGCACTTCCTGGATTTCGAGTATTTCGGCTGGGACGATCCGCTCACCAGCATCGCCAACTTCATCATGCATCCCGGCATGCGACTGACCGACCGGCAGAAGGCGCTCTACCAGCAGGCCCTGCTTGGCCACTTCGGCCGCCATGCCGAGACCGACCGCCTGCCGGCGCTGATGCCTCTCTACGGCCTGCGCTGGTGCGCCATCATCCTGGGCGAGTTTCTGCCGGAACGCTGGCAGCATCGCCTCGACAGCAACGCCGCGCGGGGCACCTGGGACGAGGTCCGCCGCGAACAGATCGGCAAGGCGCGGGCGCTGGTGTCGCAGATGGCTGCTTGGGAGCGCGGGCCTCTGGCCCGCCCCTAGTCATGATGCGGGCCGGAGGCCCGCGGTCCCGGCTTCAGACCGCCGAGAACCGCTTCATGTTGTCCTTCTCGACGAAGGTCGCCCGGCGGTAGGCGCGGGCGACGTCGGCGACGCTGCCGGCTTCGCGGACGCGGCCATTGTCGATCCACATCGCGCTCTCGCACAGCCGCGACAGCTCGCCGGTCGAGTGGCTGACGAAGAGCAGCGTGCCGGTGCGGCGGAAATTGTCGATCCAGTCGACGCACTTCTTCTGGAAGGCGAGGTCGCCCACTGCCAGCGCCTCGTCGACGATCAGGATCTCGGCGTCGATATGGGCGCAGATGGCGAAGGCCAGCCGCATGCGCATGCCGACCGAATAGAGCTTCAGCGGCTGGTCCATGAAGGCGCCGATGCCCGCGAAGTCGGTGATCGATTCGAACTTGCGCAGGATCTCCTGGCGCTTCAGCCCGAGCACGGCGCCGCCGATCAGCACGTTCTCGCGGCCCGTGGCCTCGAGGTCGAAGGTGGCGCCGAGCGCCAGCACCGGGGCGACCCGGCCCTTGACCCAGATCTCGCCCTTTGTCGGCTTCGTCATGCCGCAGACGATCTGCAGCAGCGTGGACTTGCCACAGCCGTTGCGGCCGATGATGCCCAGGCTCTTGCCGCGCTGGACCTCGAAGCTGATGTCCTTCAGCGCCCAGAACGACTTGTAATAGGGGTTCTTCTCCGATCCCAGAACCTGCTGCTTCACCCAGTCCTTCGGACTGTCGTAGAGCTTGTAAGCCTTGGCGAGATGCCTCGCCCTGATCACGACCTCGGTGTCAGATGACATCGGCGATCGCATCCTGTTGGCGCCGGAAGAACCAGTAGCCGAACCAGAAGAAGAACAGGGAAATGAACATCGTCCACGCGATGACCAGTCCCGCGGGAATCTTTCCGAACACCACCAGGTCGCGGATGGTCTCGATGAATCCGGTCAGGACGTTGGCGTACATCAAAAGGTACCAGGTGGGGCCGAGCGTTTCGTGGCTGAAGAACACCGGCGTGGCGAACATCAGGACCGGGGCGATGGTCATCATGAGGTAGGCGGTGTCGCGCGTGAACGCGCCCATGGCGGACAAGAGCCAGGTGATGCCGATCAGGAACATCAGGAACGGGATGAACCACAATGGCAGCAGCAGCACGGTCCAATGCAGGGTCCCGGTGAAGGCAAGCTGGCAGACCAGCATCAGCGCCAAGCCGATCGAGGCATATGTCGTCGCTCTCAGCGTCGAGATGATGGGCAGCATCTCTGCCGGAAACATCGTCTGCTTGATGTAGTGGGCGTATTCGTGGAGCAGCGAGGGCGCGCGGTACGCCATCTCGGTGAAGAAGTTGAACGCCACCAGCCCGCCGAAGATGAAAAGAGCGTAGTCGATGGACGAACTGGACTGGGTCTTGTTGGGCAGCGTCGACGAGCCGCCGAAGACCAGGGTGTAGGTGACCAGCGAAATCAGCGGCGCCACCACTGCCCATACCCAGCCGGCCATCGAGCCGCTGAAGCGTTCGCGCAGCTCGCGTCGCAATATCGCCGCAATCAGGTCGCGGTGGTGCCAGGCCTCGACGAACGGCCGCAGCAGGAAGCGGACGAAGCGCTCCAGCCAGTTGTAGTCGCGCGGCTCGACCGCCTTGCCATCCACAATGTGCATGACGGGCGCGTCGGGCAGTTCCTGGCGGTTGTTCAGGTTAACCATTGAAGTGAAACGACAAATCGGGGCGGCGCAGGGCCGCAAGACGGGGTGTTCGGGTGGGGGGCATTTGCGCAGGTCGCATAGCATAGCGAACCCGCCCGAGATAGCCTCGACAATGTCTCGCCTGGGCTTCCTGCCGCCGCCGGCAGCGGGAAATTGCCGTGGAATCATGGCGAGTTATCCGCCGATGTTCGAGGCACGACGCCGCCTTGACGCTCCCCAGGGGTTTAGGCTAGCGGGACGCCTCGGATTCCCTCCCGCGACGCCGGCCGCCGGCGAAAGTGCCGATCTTGACCCCCTGGAACGATACCCTGAGAGCCGCCATTGGCTGACATCGGCATATTGCGAGCGGCCATCGCGCCCGTCAGGCGCCTGTGGCGCCGGCCGGCCGCGGTCGAGATTGCTCCCAAGGTCGGCGACGACGAGCAGGACGCGCGCGCGTATTTCCGCGACGGCTTGGTCAAGCGCCGCGGCGGCGACAGCGAGGGCGCGCTCGCGGCGTTCGACCGGGCGCTGGCGCTGGTTCCCGATTTCGCCGATGCCGTGATGGCGCGGGCCGAGATCCTCGACGGCCTGGGACGCATCGACGAGGCGCATGGCGAATACGAGCGCGCGCGCCGCCTGTGGTCGGAGCTGCCGCCGGGCGCCGCCGATCGGCGCTACGTCTATCGCCGCCAGGGCTATTTCGCCTTCGAGGCCGAATCGTACGACCTGGTCCGCACCAACG
Source organism: Reyranella sp. (assembly GCA_021732285.1). GTDB lineage: Bacteria > Pseudomonadota > Alphaproteobacteria > Reyranellales > Reyranellaceae > Reyranella. The sequence continues at coordinate 5,376 of JAKFVH010000042.1, forward strand.
TCCGCGGCAAGATCCTGCCGCAGATCGCGCACGGCAACGCGCGTCTCGCGCATGGCCGTGCGGCCGAGGCGCTGGACAGCTACGAGCGGGCGCTGAAGGTGAACCCCAAGCTCACCGAGGTGCTGGCGCTGAAGGGCGAGGCCCTGTCGGCGCTCGGCCGCTACGAGGAGGCGATCCAGATCTTCGACGGCGTGCTGGCCGCCCATCCGAAGGATGGCGACACGCTGAACGCCCGCGGCATCGCGCGCGCGGCGCTGGGCCGGCTGGCCGAAGCCAACGACGACTGGCGCCACCAGTTCGAGCTGCTGCCGCAGACCAGCCCGGCGGCGCGCGCCTGCCTGGCGATGCGCATGGCCAACTACAGCGCGGCGTTCAACGAATTCGGGGTGGCTATCGCCAAGGAGCCGAGCAACGCCTACTGGCTGCTCTATCGGCTGACCGCCGCGCGGCTGGCCGGCGCTCCGGCCGAGCCGGTGACGCTCCCGGCCGACGATCGTTGGGAGACCCTGCTGCTCGCCTTCCGCACCGGGCAGGCCACGGAGGAGGCGCTGCTCAAGCGCGCCAACTCGCCCAACCGCCATGCCGAAGCGCGCTTCCAGATGGGCGTCCTTGCCGTCGACGGCAATCCGGCGGCGGCGCGCCGCTACTGGCGCGAAGTCGTCGACCAGGGGCCGCCGGCGCTGATCGAGTTCGCCGCCGCCAGCAATGAGCTGGCGCGCCTCGGCGCCTAGAGGCCAAAAATGTTCTCAGTCATCCTCTACGGCCGCAACGACAGCCACGGCTACAACCTGCACAAGCGGGCGGCGATCAGCTTCAATGCGCTGGCCGAGGTGATGTCCGACCCCGACGACGAGATCCTGTTCGTCGACTACAACACGCCGGACGACCATCCGACCTTCCCCGAGGCGATCCACGACACGCTGACCGACAAGGCGAAGAAGGTCATGCGCGTGCTGCGCATCCGGCCCGACCAGCATGTCCGCCATCGCCTGAAGACCCATCTGGTGGCGCTCGAGGCGCAGTCGCGCAACGTGGCGCTCCGGCGCTCCAACCCGCGCAACCGCTGGATCCTCTACACCAACACCGACATGCTGCTGGTGCCGCGCAACGAGAAGGAATCGCTCAGCGACATCCTGGGCGCGATTCCCGACGGCTTCTACCAGGTGCCGCGCTTCGAGATCCCCGAGATGCTGTGGGAAGCGGCGTTCGACCGGCGGGATCCGGTCGGCAATCTCGCCAAGCTGCGCGACTGGTCGGTGCGCTTCCATCTCAACCAGGTCGTCCACAACTACATGCCGATGAAGTACGATGCGCTGGGCGACTTCCAGGCGGCGTTGCGCGAGGACATGTTCGCCATCCACGGCTTCGACGAGGACATGATCCTGGGCTGGCACTGCGATTCGAACCTGGCGGCGCGGCTCGCGCTCTATCGCGGCCGGGTCGACACGCTGGTCGACAAGGTGTTCGGCTACCACTGCGACCACACCCGCGTCGCCGCCGCCAACAACAAGGGCCGCGCCACGCGGATGAACGACCAGGACCGCTTCATCTGGAACGTCGCCACGCCCTACGTGCCGGCGCAGGCCGAGACCTGGGGCTGGCCCGACACCGAGATCGAGGAGATCCGGCTCGACCGAGACACGCCCTACCAGCGCTACTCGGCCGGCCTCGACAAGGCGATCGAGCCCGCCACGATGCCGTTCGTCGAGACCAGCCTCGAATGGCAGCTGTTCGACGACCTCACCTACGACCTGCCGCACACGCTGCCGTTCGTCTGCGACCAGGTGGTGACGTTCCCACGCTCGACCAACCTGATGCTGGTCGCGACGCGGCCGGACTTCGTCAGCAGCTTCGCCAAGGCCTGGAAGGGCATGGGCTTTACCGGCCCGATCCTGATCCCCGAAGAGTGTGACGGACTGCCCGCCGACCTGCCGGGCGTCGAGCGGGCGCCGTTCGCCGAGCAACTCTCGTCGGCTGAGCTCTTCATCTTTGAGTTCGGGCTGGCCACCCAGACGGCCACCGAGCCCGTCCGCGCCGGCCGTCAGATCGGGCCGGTCGACAAGAAGCGGTTGAAGGTCGCCGAGCGGCTGTTCAAGCGCACGGCCGCGATCGAGGCCGAGACGCGTCCGGAGGGCCGGCGCGTGGCGCGCCGCTTCATCGGCGTCAACGTGATCTACAACAAGTTCTGGGTGACCTTCACGAACTACGTCGGCGCCAACATCAATCCCTTCTGCAGCCAGGTCCTGGCCGGGCTGCCGCGCGAGGACGAATCGCTGAAGGGAAAGGTATTGAAGTTCCGAGGACGTCACGCGCTCTAAGAGGTGCCTACACCTTTTCTTGCTCGGCTTGCGGCATGCGGACCGCCTCGAACACAATCCGTACCTCTGACCAGACCTGCGGATGGATGGCCGCGATGACCCCGCCAGCGGTTGGCTGAGATGGTCCGTAGGCCTGGCCGTCGAGGCGCCGGCCCTCGCCACCCGCCTCAGTCAGCATCAGGGTGCCGGCCGCATGGTCCCATGGCATGGCTCTGGTGTAGAGATTGAAATCGGCCCGTCCGGACAGGATCTCGAGATATTCGATTCCCGAGCAGCTTCCCGGATAGACGACACCGAGCCTGCGGCGCTGCTCTGGGGGAAGCTGACGGTCGAATTCCTTGCAGACGTTGAAGCCGACATAGCCATTGGGCGGCCGTTCGGCCTGGCGTCGTCTGACCGGTATCTCGTCCAAGGTGACGCCCTGTCCCTCGAGGGCGATCGCCATCCGACCGTGGGCCACGTCGAGGATCCAGCCACCGACCGAGACGGTGTCGCGCACCAGGCAGATGATCATGGCGAACCGGTCGTTCCCCTCGGCGAAGTTCTTGGTGCCGTCCAAGGGATCGACGATCCAGCACATCTCGCCCGGCCGAGCGATCAGGTCGAGCAGGCCGGGATCCTTCTCGACCGCTTCCTCGCCCACCATGGGGACGCCCGGAAGAATCTTGGCCAGACCCGCCGCCAATCGCTGCTCGGACGCGACGTCGGCCACGGTGACGAAGTCGCCGGAACGCTTCTGGCGGATTTCTGCCCCGGTCAGTGCGCGGAAGCGCGGGAGCAGCTCGGCTGCCGCCGTCTCGCGCATCAGCTCGGCGACCCGCTGGCAATCGGCCGAGTTCAGCATCGCCTCAGCCGCCAATACAGAACAGGGACTCGCGCTGCCAACATGGCGCACCTCCAGCCTAGTTTCTGACAGCGCCTCGCGATATGGTCGAGCCTATAAAAACAGGCGATAGCGGTTCTCTAGAAGTCTCCTGACGATGATAACGATCATACTGCTCCTCATCGGCGTCATTGTAACCTGGGCGAGCGCGGCGGCGCTCTGGCAGGCCGTCAAGCTTCATCTCGTCGGCCGCGCGATCTCCGGCGTCCTGGTCAGATGGCGGTACACTTACCACCACCAGTGGCTCGGCAACGGCCGAATCTTGCGGCTGAGGCACCTCCACCCGGTCGTCCGCTTCGAGGCGCCTGACGGTTCGCACCACGACGTTGTGAGCGACCTGACTTACGATTACGACGGCGCGCCGAATTGGCCGATGGGGCGGGAATTCCAGGTACGCTTCAATCCGGCAAATCCGAGGGACGCGACCATCGATCCGCTGTCGCCAACCTGGGTTTTCCCGGCGATCTTTCTGATCGCCGGGCTCGTCATATTGTGCGCGGCCGTTCGCCCCTTACTTTCGGGGCACTAGGCCCGCCTGGGCGGTGTGCCACGAGCAAAACCACCAAAGTCCTGAAAGCTGCAGCGCCGGGAGCTCGATCGCGCCTGCCTCGACTTGCGCAATGAAAGCGCGGAGCGGCATCTCATAGAAGCGGATAACCTCGCCTTCATCGAGCTTCTGCTGGGCGACGCGATGTGCGTTCAAGGCTGCAAAGGACCAGATGCGATTGGTCTGAAAGGCTGGATAGACGGGTGCGGCGCCGAGCAGATGCCACTCGTCGCTGACATAGCCGGTCTCTTCCTGAAGCTCTCGCTGAATTGCGGTCAGTGGCTGTTCGCCCGGATCGACTGTGCCGGCAGGGAATTCGGCCCGCACGCTGCCGACCGAGTGGCGGTACTGGTCGACCAGCACGATATCAAGATTGGCCGTGAGGGCGATCACATCGACCCAGTCGGGATGTTCTATGACCGGGCGGGGCGTCAGTGTGCGCCCGTCGGGCGATTGCACGACGTCGTTGCGAAGTCGCAGCCATTGATCGGCGACGGCGTAGGTCGATCGCAGCACCTTCCATGGCCTCTTCCCGTCGGAGTCGGCCATGGCGGCGGAGCCTAGCGGCCGGAGCCGAGGTAGAGCACGTCGGCCACGTCGGCGAACTTGTCGGCCGGTAGCGTGCGCCACAGGTCGAGCACCGTGAGGCGCTGGCCATTGCGCTTGCACCAGGCCGGATCGATCTCCTGGTACTCGGGCCAGCCGGTGGCAACGATCAAGAGGTCGCACTCGCGCACCGCGCCCTCGAGCGAGGAGGCGCCGACGACCTTGTCGCCCAGCACGCCGATCGCGGCATCCTGCGCCAGCGGATCGTGCACCGAGACGATGTAGCCCGCGTCGGCGAGCTTGGCGGCGAGCTTGACGCTGTGGCTTTCCTCGACCACCGGCGTCTGCGGCTTGTAGCTGAGGCCGCAGAGCGCGATGCGCATGCCGGCCTTGGCGAACTTGGCCACGAGGCCGCTGAGCCGTTCGATCTGGTGGTTGTTGATGCGGTCGGTCGCCTCGGCCACGTCGGCGCGGGCGCCGATCTTGCGGGCCAGCGCGGCGAAGGCGACGTTGTCGCGCGGGAAGCACGGGCCGCCATAGCCCATCGCGCCCTTGAGGTACTTCGAGCCGATGCGGGTGTCGGCGCCCAGCGCCTTGGTCACGACGTCGACGTCGGCGCCCGGCAGGCGGTCGCAGATGTCGGCCAGCATGTTGGCGTAGGAGATCTTGGTGGTGACGTAGGTGTTGACCGAGATCTTGGTGAGCTCGGCGCTGACGAAGTTCATGCGCTGCACCGGCGGCTTCTTCTCGCACATCTGCAGGTAGATGGTCTGCAGCACGTCGCCGGCCTTGGTGTCGCTCTCGCCGATCAGGATCGAATCGGGGAAGAGCATGTCGCGCACGACGCTGCCCAGCGCGATGAATTCCGGGTTGTAGCAGAGGCCGAGCTCGGGCCCGACCTTGCGGCCGGAGGCCGCCTCCAGCGCCGCCTTGATCTCGCCGCCGGTGCTGCCGGGCATCACCGTGCTGGTGATGTTCACCATGTGGTAGCCCTTCTTGTTGCGCAGTGCCTTGCCGAGCGACTCCATCGCCTGCAGCACGAAGCGGTTGGAGAAGAAGCCGGTGCTGTCCGACGGCGTCGGCACGATCACGAAGCTGGCGTCGCTCTTCTGGATGGCCTCGTTGGCATCCATCGTCGCCGACAGGCGCTCCTTGTTGGCCGCGATCAGCTCGTTGAGCTGCGGCTCGACGATCGGCATCTTGCCGGCATTCAGTGAATCGACCAGCACCTTGCTGACGTCGAGGCCGATCACGGTGAAGCCGCGGCTGGCGAGCACCGCGGCGAGCGGCGCTCCAAGCTTGCCGAGGCCGACGACCGAGACGCGAGGGAGAGTGGCTGAAGTCATTTCCATGTCCGTTTTGGGGGCCGGTACTGATACTGTCGGCAAGAGCAGGACGCCACCCCGAATTTGCAGCATTTCGGAGCGGAATCGCTGCTTGCGCTGCCCCGCCGCAGGGGCGAAAAATCGCCCTTCATCAGCGAGGAACCTAATGAAAGTGGAATTTTCGGCCTTTCCGAAGGCCTTCTCGGGCAATGTCGCGGCCTTCGTAGCGGCCGACAAGCAACTCCTGGCAACCGCACAATCGATCAACAAGGACGGCACTGTCGCGCGGGCGATCGACGCCAGCCGCTTCACCGGCGCCAAGGGCCAGTCGCTGACGGTGCTGGGGCAGGCTGGCACCATCGCGCGCCTCACGCTGCTCGGCGTCGGCAAGAACCGTGAACTCGATGCACGGGCCGCCGAGGCCCTGGGCGGGATTCTCGCTGCCGAAGCCAATGCGGCGGGCCAGAAGGCGGTGAGCGTCGCCGTCGATCCGGTGAAGGGCAGCAAGCTCACGCCCGGCCAGATCGCCGCCCGCATCGCGCTCGGCGCGCAGCTGCGCACCTACCGCTTCGACAAGTACAAGACCAAGGACAAGCCCGAGCAGAAGAACTCGCTCGAGCAGATCACCATTTTCCTCGCCGGCCCCGCCGAGGCGCGGCGCGCCTACGGGCAGCTCGAGCCGACCATCGACGCGGTGTTCTTCGCCCGCGACCTGGTGAGCGAGCCTGCGAACGTCCTCTATCCCGCGGAGTTCGCCCGCCGCGCGCGTGAGCTCACCAAGCTCGGCGTAAAAGTCGAGATCCTGGGCGAGGCCGAGATGAAGAAGCTCGGCATGAACGTGCTTTTAGGCGTGGGCCAGGGCAGCGAGCGCGAATCGCAGCTCCTCGTCATGCGCTGGATGAACGGTCCGAAGTCGCAGAAGCCGGTCGCCCTGATCGGCAAGGGCGTGTGCTTCGACACCGGCGGCATTTCGCTGAAGCCGGCCGGCGGCATGGAAGACATGAAGTGGGACATGGGCGGCGCCGGCGCCGTCACCGGCGCCATGCGCCTGCTGGCCGGCCGCAAGGCACGCGCCAACGTCGTCGGCGTCTGCGCCCTGGTCGAGAACATGCCGGACGGCAACGCCCAGCGCCCGGGCGACGTGGTCAAGAGCATGTCGGGCCAGACCGTCGAGGTGATCAACACCGACGCCGAGGGCCGGCTGATCCTGTGCGATGCCATGTGGTACGCCCAGGAGAAGTTCAAGCCGCAGGCCATGGTCGAGCTGTCGACGCTGACCGGCGCCATCATCGTGGCCCTGGGTCACGAGCGCGCCGGCCTGTTCAGCAACAACACCCCGCTTTCCAACCGGCTGCGCGCGGCCGGCGCGGGCATCGGCGAGAAGCTGTGGCGCCTGCCGCTCGGGCCGAAGTACGACAAGATGATCGACTCCGAGATCGCCGACATGCGCAACGTCACCAACAGCCGTGACGCAAGCTCGATCACGGCGGCGCAGTTCCTGCAGCGCTTCGTGCAGGAGGGTGTCGCCTGGGCCCATCTCGACATCGCCGGCATGGCCTGGTCGAACAAGGGCGACAGCACGACGCCGAAGGGCGCCACGGCCTACGGCGTGCGCCTGCTCGACACGTGGATCGCCGAAAACTACGAGAAGTGATCACCAAAGGAGTTGCGTGATGACGACCGAGGTCAACTTCTACCACCTGACCCGTTCGTCGCTCGAAGACGCACTTCCCCGCCTGCTGGCCAAGACCCTGCAGGCGGGCGAGCGCGCAGTGGTGATGGTGGGCTCGCCCGAGCGCGTCGATGCCCTCAATACGCATCTCTGGACCTGCGATCCCAACGGCTTCCTGCCGCATGGTGCTGCCAAAGACGGCGAGGCCGACCGCCAGCCGGTGTGGCTGACGCACCTCGACGAGAATCCCAACGGCGCGAAGTTCCTGTTCGTCGCCGACCGCGCGCGCTCGGACAAGGTCGCCGACTACAAGCGCTGCTTCGAACTGTTCGACGGCCGCGACGACACCGCCGTCGCCGATTCGCGCGAGCGCTGGAAGGCGTACAAGGCGGCCGGACACACGGTGGTCTACTGGCAACAGACGCCGACCGGCGGCTGGGAGAAGAAGGCTTAAGGGAGCGCGGGCCTCCGGCCCGCTCATATCTTCTGGACCGCGCGCGTCTCGCGCGCTCATGATCATGATGCGCGCGAGACGCGCGCGGTCCAGAAGAGCATGATCATGAGCGGGCCGGAGCCCCGCGCTCCCTCAATGACGCTTCTCGCGCGGGAACCAGTAGCCGCGCCAGGCTGACTTCAGGCGCTCCCACGCCGGCACTGGGCCCTCGGGCCGGTAGAAGCCCGGCGCGTCGGCCTCGAAGGTCGCCATGTAGTCGCGATAGGCCAGTGGCCGGCTGCGCTGGGTCTGCGTCTGGGCCGCCAGCAGGTCGAGGCCGGCGTCGATGTTGAACAGCGAGGCGAACTCTGCGCGACGCGCGAGCAGCAGCTCCGCTGCCGCGTCGGGTACCTGCCACGCCGAAAAGATCGCGGCGAGCTTCGCGAGCTTCTCGATGCCGAGCGCGGGACCGGCACCCGCGCGATGCGGCGCCAGGACGTCGCGGGCGTAGTACGCCTCGCCCTGGAACGGCCGGCCCGACACCGTCTCGGCCGGAGTCGGCCAGATGTAGCGAGCGGGCAGGGCGCGGACGGAGAAGTTGCGCACATCGAGGCGGAACAGGTCGAAGCCGTGCGCGCGCATGAAGCGGTCGGTGTTGTGGAAGGTGTGCTCGTCGGGCCGGTCGGTGCCGACGAAGTTGACCTCGAGCTGGACCGCGATCACCTGCAGCGGATCAAAGCGTCCGGTGAAGGACTGCAGGATGTCGAAGTCCGCGCCGTCGACGTCGAGCTTGATGTAGTCGAGATCGCTCCAGCCGCGCTCTGAGAGCAGATTGGGCAGGACGACGGGCTTGGTTGGATCCGCGAGCCCTGTCATCTCCCAGGCGTTGTGGCGAAACTGCTCCTCGGTCGAGGCCTGCTTCAGCCGGGCCTCGCGGATCTCGCGCGTCCGCATAAAACTCATGCGATCGCGCATCTTCATGATCAGCGGCGCCGCCGGCCCGGCCGAGATGTCGATCGGCTTGTCGGCCGACCGCGCGGCGAAGGCTGCGACGTAGGAGACGTCGGGATTGCGCTCGAGCTCCGCCAGCCGCTTGCACTCGGTGACGCTGGCATCGATGCCCAGCGCCTGCAGGCGCGGCTCGAAGGACCGCCACAGCGGATCGAGGCCGCCCGAGCAGCCGACATCGAGCAGCCTGAACTTCTCGCTCTTGAGACTTTTGGCGATGAGCGCCGGAAACGACGATGCCATGCTGCAGAGATTACACGGTCGCCACGGGCGTTGCAGGCGAACCGACCGCGCCCGGCAGACGCAGCGGCGGCGCGGTCAGCAGGAAGCGCGAGCGCTTCTTGTCGCGCAGCCACAGCGCCAGGTCCTTCAGCCACCAGATCTCGCCAAGGTTCAGCCCGAGCTTGAACAGGCAGTGATTGTGGATGGGTAGCGAGGGATGTTCGGCGTTGTCCGGGCCGGGCAGGGCAGGGACGGCCTCGACGCCGTAATTGTCGGCGATCAGGGCCGAGATCTGGCTGTCGGTGATCCATTGCAGCAGCCGCTTGTCGCGGCCGTCGAGCACCGCGCACATGGCATGGGCGCGCGCCGGATCGACCTTCTTGTCCATCTTGACGATCTCGTCGGTGAAGCCGGTGTAGAGCAGCAGCATGTCGCCCAGCTCGACCACCACCTTGTCGGCTTCCAGCACTTTGCGGAAGTCGTCGTAGTTCACGTACCTGTGGTCGCGGCCGAAATGCTTCTCGAGGTCGACCATCACGGCGCGGCCCTGGATCGCCTTGGCCGCCATGTTCTCGACGCCGAGCTTGTGGGCGTAGCTGAGATGGCCGCAGCCGTCGCGGCCGGCATCGGGCTGCGGGCCGATCACGTCGATGCCCGCCTTGAAGCCGTTGTAGTAGAGCGGCTCGGGCACGCCATCGCCGTCGGCATCGAAGAAGCCGCCGACATGGGCGAGCGTGTCCCACTGCGTCGAATACTGCAGCGTGAGGATCACGCGATCGTCGCTCGCCACGTCGACGAACAACGGGTTGATGGTCTTGGTGTGGAAGTTGAAGCGCCAGCCGTTCTCGTCGCCGGTCGGCGACAGCACCGGCGGCAGGCGACGCGGGTTCAGCACATTGCC
>JAKFVH010000010.1 GCA_021732285.1 Reyranella sp.
GCCTCGACCCGTCGTGCCATCACAACAAGGAAACGACGCTGCCGCCGATCACGCCCTACTTCGTGATGCGCGTCGGCAAGCTGCCGTTGGTCCCCTACTTCAAGCCGGGCGACCCGAAGCTCGCCGACGCCATCCGCGACTATGCCAAGGGCCATCGCGCCGTGCTTTTAGCCAATCACGGTCCGGTCGTGGCCGGCACCTCGCTCTCGGCCGCCTCGGCCTCGATCGAGGAGCTGGAGGAGACCGCCAAGCTCCATCTGCTGCTGCAGGGGTTCAAGGTGCGCCTGCTGTCGGACGTGCAGGTGCGCGAAGTCGAAGAGGCGTTTCCGTCGTGATTACGACACCCGTCTGCCTCCCCACGCAGTGGGGAGGTGTCCGCGAAGCGGACGGAGGGGTCATGGGCACCGTCACTATTGCCCATGACCCCTCCGGCCCTGCGGGCCACCTCCCCAGCTTCGCTGGGGAGGAATATCAAGGATGAACACATGCCCAAGCTCGCCGCCAATCTCTCGTGGATCTATCAAGAGGTGCCGTTCCTGCAGCGCTTCGGCGCGGCCGCCCAGCACGGCTTCAAGGCGGTAGAGATCCTGTTCCCCTACGAGGCGCCCGCCGCCGACATCGCGGCCGAGCTGAAGAAGCACAAGCTCACGCAGGCGCTGTTCAACCTGCCGGCCGGCGACGCCAGCAAGGGCGAGCGCGGCTTCGCCGCCCTGCCCGGCCGCGAAGCCGACTTCGCCGCCGCCCTCGGCAAGGCCTTGGACTACGCCAAGGTCCTGGAGTGCACCACGCTGCACATCATGTCGGGCATGATCGCGCCCGGTGCCGATGTGAAGGCGATGCACAAGACCTTCATCTCCAACCTCAAGATGGCGGCCGACCGCACCGCCAAGAGCGGCATTACGCTCGTGCTGGAGCCGATCAACCATCGCGACATTCCCGGATACTTCACCAACACCACCGGGCAGGTCGAGCAGATCATGAAGGAAGTCGGCGCACCGCATCTGAAGCTGCAGCTCGACCTCTATCACTGCCAGGTCACCGAGGGAGACCTCACCAAGCGCACCGAGCGCCTGTTCCCCATCACGGCGCACGTGCAGATCGCGGGCAATCCCGACCGCAACGAGCCCGATATCGGCGAGGCCAACCACCTCTACCTGCTCGATGTGCTCGATCGGCTGGGCTACCAGGGCTATGTCGGCCTGGAATACAAGCCCAAGACCACGACCGGCGCGGGTCTGGGCTGGGCGGCGAAGTACGGCATCAAGGCTTAAAACCATGGCGGACAAGAACACTCCCATCGTCGCTTTCGTCGGCCTGGGCTCGATGGGGCTCGGCATGGCGAAAAACCTGCTCAAGCATGGCCACAAGGTGATCGGCGTCGATCCCAGCGCGCCGGCGCGCGAGGCTTTTACGGCCGCGGGCGGCAGCATCGCGGCGAACCCCGGCGAGGCGGCCGCCGGCGCCGACGCGCTGGTCGTGGCGGTGGTCAACGCCCAGCAGGTCGAGACGGTGCTCTACGGCGAAGGCGGCGGCGCGGCCAAGCTGCGCAAGGGCGGGCTGGTCATGCAGTGCGCCACCGTGCCGGCGGCCTTCGCCAAGTCATTGGGCGAACGGCTGGCCAAGTCGGGCCACGAGCTCTTGGACGCTCCGATGTCGGGCGGCCGGGCCCGCGCTGAATCGGGTGAGCTCACCTTCATGGCCTCGGGCTCGCCGAAAGCCTTTGCCTCGGCCGAATCGATCCTGTCGGCGACCTCGGCCAAGGTGTTTCGTCTGGGCGAGGCGCCGGGCATCGGCTCGCTGGTCAAGACCGTGAACCAGCTTCTGGCCGGCGTGCACATCGCCACGGCGGCCGAGGCGATGGCGCTCGCCGCCAAGGCCGGCGCCGACACGCGCGCCGTCTACGAGGTGATCTCGGCCAGCGCCGGCAACTCCTGGATGTTCGGCAATCGCGTGCCGCACATGCTCGACGACGACTACTCGCCATTGTCGGCCGTGGAAATCTTCGTGAAGGACCTCGGCCTGGTGCTGAACACCGGTCACGAGCATCGGTTGCCGCTGCCCATGGCCGCGGCAGCGCACCAGCTCTTCCTCGCCGCGGCCGGCGCCGGGTGGGGGCGGCTCGATGACGCAGCCGTGGTCAAGGTCTACGAGCAGGCCGGCGACTTCAAAGTGTCGTCGCCCAAGAAGTAGACTCCCGGGATGCATCGCGACCGCTTCACCAAGATCGTTGCCACGCTCGGGCCCGCGTCGTCGACACGCGAGCGGCTCAGCGCGTTGTTCGAGGCCGGCGCCGACGTCTTTCGCCTGAACTTCAGCCACGGCACGCAGGACGACCATCGCCAGCGTGTCGACCTCCTGCGGGCGCTGGAGAAGCAATACAAGCATCCCATCGCCATCCTGATGGACCTGCAGGGTCCCAAGCTCAGGCTGGGCGCCTTCGCCAAGGGACCGCTGGAGCTGAAGAAGGGCCAGAAGCTGCGCTTCGACATGGACGAGGCGCCGGGCACGCCCAAGCGCGTGCCGCTGCCTCATGCCGAGATCTTCAAGGCGGCCAAGCCTGACGGCGTCCTGCTGATTGACGACGGCAAGGTGCGACTGCGCATCACGGCGCACGACGAGACCACCATCGACACCGAGGTCGAGGTTCCGGGCACGATCAGCGACCGCAAGGGCGTCAACCTGCCCAACCTCGTGATCCCGCTGTCGCCGATGACGGCCAAGGACCACCGCGACCTGACCTTCGGCCTGTCGCTCGGCGTCGACTGGGTGGCGTTGTCCTTCGTGCAGCACGCCCACGACATCGCCGAGCTGAAGAAGTTGGTGGCCGGCCGCGCCGCCGTCATGGCCAAGCTCGAGAAGCCCGCCGCCATCGACCATCTCGACGAGATCATCGAGCAGAGCGACGGCATCATGGTGGCGCGCGGCGATCTCGGCGTGGAGATGCCGCCCGAGGCCGTGCCGCCGCTGCAGAAGCGCATCCTGGCGGCCTGCCGCGTCGTCGGACGGCCGGCCATCGTCGCCACCCAGATGCTCGAATCGATGGTCCATTCGCCGACGCCGACGCGCGCCGAGGCGTCGGACGTGGCGACCGCGGTCTATGACGGCGCCGACGCGGTGATGCTGTCGGCGGAGTCCGCGTCGGGCGACTATCCGGTCGAGGCGGTCACCATCATGGACCGCATCTGCAAGAGCGTCGAAGCCGACCCGCTCTACCGGCGCCTGATGGATGCGAGCCGCCGCGAGCCCGAATCGACCAGCGCCGATGCGATCAGCGCGGCGGCGCGCCAGTGCGCGCACACGCTGTCGGCCTCCGCCATCGTCACCTACACCACGACCGGCTCGACCACGCTGCGCGCGGCGCGCGAGCGGCCGGACGTGCGCATCCTCTGCCTCACGCCCAAGCTCGAGACGGCGCGGCGCATGACACTCACCTGGGGTGTACACGCCCTGCAGACCGAGGACGCGCACAACTTCGCCGACATGGTGGCGCGCGCCGTGCGCGTGGCGCGCCAGGAGAAGCTCGCCAAGCCGGGCGAGCGCCTGGTGATCACCGCCGGCGTGCCGTTCGGCACGCCCGGCGCCACCAACATCCTGCGCATCGCCTACGTCTGAAGCTGTTAGCTCATTCCTCCCCAGCGAAGCTGGGGAGGTGTCGGCGTCATACGCCGACGGAGGGGTCATGAGTGTCAATACCGTTGCTCATGACCCCTCCGCCCGCTTCGCGGGCACCTCCCCATCGTGAACGATGGGGAGGAAGAGACTCACGCAGCGCCGCGCTGTTGCCCTCGCGCAACACGACACGCATGATACGAAGAACGGCCAATCACCTTGGAATCGCCCTAGTGTGACCCTGAAAAGATCGGGGATGGAGCAGAAGGTTCCATCGTAGAAATTTTCAGAAGCAGCAACGCACAGAGGCGATCGTGAAACGCAAGCCGCGGACCACCGCCCGTCCCTTCCGCCCGGACGCCCTGAACTGGATCGACTTCCTGGTGATGGGAGCCATCGCGCTCACTTTCATCGTGATCGCCAGCACTACCATTAGTCACGCCAAGGCGTCGGACTACAACGACCCGCCGACCTTTTCGACAGAAACAGGGCGTAGCAGCGATGCCGACCTGATCAAGGCAAGAATAAGGCTGGCCGTCGGCGGCCCCTGGAATTAGCGGCGGGCTAGCGCCGGTCGATCACCCGCCGCGCCTTGCCCATCGAGCGCTCGACCGCACCGGGTACTGCGATCTCCACTGTGGCCGAGAGGCCACACATCCCCTTCAAGCGCTGCACCAGCTCATCCGCCGAGCGGCCGGCAGCCTCGCCCTCCAGCACAGCCCTCGCCTCGACCCGGACTAAAAGATCGTCCAGGGCGCCGCTGCGCGTCAGCTCGATGACGTAGTGCCCGGTCAGCACCGGGTCGCGCAGGATCTGCTCCTCGACCTGGCTCGGGAACAGGTTCACGCCACGCACGATCAGCATGTCGTCGCTGCGGCCGGTGATCTTGGCCATGCGGCGCATGGATGTGACCGAGCCCGGCAGCAGGCGCGTCAGGTCGCGCGTGCGGTAGCGGATGACCGGCATCGCCTCCTTGCTAAGTGACGTGAAGACCAGCTCGCCCGGCTCGCCGTCGGGCACGGGTGCGCCGGTCTCGGGGTCGACGATCTCGGGATAGAAGTGATCCTCCCAGATGGTCGGCCCGTCCTTGCTCTCGACGAACTCGCAGGCGACGCCCGGCCCCATCACTTCGCTCAGGCCATAGATATCGACGGCGTCGATGCCGAGCCGGCGCTCGATCTCGGCGCGCATGCCCTCGGTCCACGGCTCGGCGCCGAAGATGCCGATGCGCAGCGCCGTGTCGCGCGGATCGATGCCCTGGCGCTCGAACTCGTCGGCGATCGCCAGCATATAGGAGGGCGTCATCAGCACCACGCGCGCGCCGAACTCGCGGATCAGCTGGACCTGGCGCTCGCCGAAGCCACCCGACATCGGCACCACCGTGCAGCCCAGCCGCTCGGCGCCGTAGTGTGCGCCCAGGCCGCCGGTGAACAGGCCGTAGCCATAGGCATTGTGGATGATGTCTCCCGGCCGCGCCCCGCCGGCGTACAGCGAGCGCGCCATCAGGTCGGCCCACAGGTCGATGTCGCGCGCCGAGTAGCCGACGACGGTCGGCCGTCCTGTCGTGCCGCTCGAGGCATGGATGCGCACGCACTTTTCCCGCGGGATGGCGAACATGCCGAACGGATAGGCCTCGCGCAGGTCGGCCTTCGAGGTGAAGGGAAAGCGTTGCAGGTCTTCCAGCCGCCGCAGATCGTCGGGATGCACCTCGGCCGCCATGCACTTGGCGCGGTACGGCGCCTGGTTGTCGTAGGCATGGCGGAGCGCGCTGCGCAGGCGTTCGAGCTGCAGCACCCGCAGGGCGTCGAGCGACGCGGCGGTTTCCGGGAACATGCGCTACCTGAATCCAAACCGGCGATAGGCGTAACCTAGCCCGACCAGCGCCGCGCCCAGGCCGAGGAACGAAAAGACGCGCAGCAGCCCGTGCAGGCCGGCCATGTCGACCAGGAAGACCTTGGCGACCACGACGCAGACCAGCGCCATGCCGGCATGCCGGAGCGCCGCCGTGTTGCGCAGGAAGCCCAGCGCCAACAAGGCGACGCCGAACAGCAGCCAGACCGCGGAGTAGACGTACAGCTCCAGGCCGGACGCCTTCAGTCCAGGTCGCTCGAAACCGGGATCGAACAGATGGCGGACCTCGAACGACACATAGACGAAGACGAGGATCGAGGCGGTCGCCTCGACGAACAGGGCGACGTTGCGGTTGGGCTCGACATCGATCCAGCGCCGCGCCAGCCCCGCCATCACCGCCGGCAAGGCGTAGGCCAGGAACAGGCCGTTGGCGATCGGCAGGCGGCCGACATCGGCCTTGTCGAAGATCGGGTTGGCCAGCAGGACCTGCACCACCAGCACCAGCGCCACGGCCAGGCTGCCGCTCACGCGCCACGCCCACAGGGCAACGACATCGCCGCGCGTGCGCGCCAGCCACAGCGCGGCGAGCGCGAAGGCGCCCCACACCAGGACGTAGAAGGCGCGTTCCATGAAGCGCGCGTCGAGCGCCATCATGGTGTCGGCACGGAAGACACTACGCACCTCGAGGGTGAGCAGCACGAAGGCAAGCAGCGCGATCGCCGCCTCGGTCGCACGCACCAGCTGCAGATCTTCAGTTGGCCGCAGTAAGCGCAGGCCGACGACGAAGGCCGCGATCGAAAGTCCATAGCCCCACAGGATCCAGTTGAAGATCGGGGTGACGCCCAGCGGGTATTTCAGAACCTCGGGATTGAGCACGAAGCGAACGATCACCGCGGCGAGCAACAGCCAGCACAGGCGGCGCATGGCATGGAGGCCGAGATGGGCCGAAATGCCCGCGACAGCGGCGAACTCGACGGCATAGGCCACCGTGATCCATTCGCGGCGCAGTTCCAGGGCGATCGCGACGGCGATGAAGAAGGCGACGCCGGCCGCGCAGTAGCCCAGAGCCTCGGTGGCGCCGGGCATGCTGTCGCGCCAGCGCGCCAGGCGCTCGGCGCCGACCAGGAACGGGAGTGCGAGCGCGATGCTTAAAAGGCCCCACGGCGTGCCGTCGGCCAGGGCGCGCAGCACGTACCAGGCGAGCAGGAAGTGCGCGAGCGCCGTGGCGACGGACAACGCCGCCCAGAAGCCCGGCCGCGCGGCGTTCCACAGCAAGGCGAAGGAAGCCGCGGCATAAAGGCCGCCGAACCACGTCGCCATCCAGCCGAACTCTCCGGTGTCGCGCCACAAGGCGAGCGCTGCGAGCGACAGGAGCGGCGCCAGTACGGCCACGTACTGGAAGCGTGGCGTCCATCGCGCCAGGGCGAAGAGCCCGATGCCGTGCGCCGCCAGCGCGAGCCAGCCGGCGGTCTGCTTGCCGCCGTCCTGGACGATCAGCGACACGATCAGCGCGCCCGTTACCCCGAGCGTCGCCCAGACCAGCGCCGCGACATCTATCGCCTGGTCGCCCTCGCCGAGCCGCCGCCAGGTCGCCCAGGCGAACAGGCCGGCGATCGCGACCAGGAACAGTCCGACCCAGTGCAGGCCGGAGGCGAGCGACAGCATCCAGAGCACGGTCCAGATCGCCGAGCCTGCCAGAACGCCCCAACCGAGCGGCCACCAGCCGCGTAGCCGGATGACCCAAAGGGTGCCGGCCGCGATCGCCAGCAGGTAGCCGAACAGCACGGGCGTGTTGGGCGTCTCGCTGCCGATGATGGCGGGACTGGCGAAGCCGCCGACGAAGGCGAGGCCGGCAACGAACATGCCGTGCCGCAGCGACACGCCGATGGCAAAGGCCGTGAGCGCCGCGGCGCCACCGCCAGCCGCGGCCTTGGAGATCATGTCGTAGAGCGCCACGGCCGAGAACAGCGACCCGTAGAGCGCGGCGACGCCGGCGGCCGCCAGCGCCTGGGCGACGCGGTCGTCGCGGCCGTGGATCCATTGGGCGCCGCCGATCAGGGCGAAGCCGAACAGGGCCGCCAGGATCACGCGCACTTCAGGCGAGAGATAACCTTCCTCGATGGAATACCGGACGAGGAAGACAGCGGCGAGTGCCAAGGTGACGGCGCCGACCCACACGAAAGCGCGGGCGCCCAGGCGCTGCTCCCAGCCGACTTGTGGCTGCGCGGCGATTGGTTTCCATGGCTGCGCCGGCGCCGGCAATGGCGGGGCTATCACCAAGGCCGCCGGTTCGGGTTCGAAGGGCGGCGCGGGTGGCGGCGGCACAGATTCCGCCACAGGCTCGCTGACGACCGCCAGCGGCGGAGGCGCCTCCGCCATCTGCCGTTTCAACCGCGCGACATCGGCGGTCAGACGCTCATTCTGGTCGCGCAGCCGTCCGGTGCGCACCAGCGCAACGATGGCGATGATCGGCGTGCCGACGGCCCAGGCGATCCCCAGCAGGATCAGGAAGATCTCGTCCACGGGCCGTCGGGCGCCTGGTCAGTTACTCGGCGGCGACCCGGGCCGCCTGGCGCACGAAGGCAGCGCGGTTGTCGCGGGCGACGAGGCCGCGCTTCACCACCATGCGATGGTTCTGCTTGCGGGCGGCGCGCTTGATGTCGGCCAGGGCATCGCCGTCACACAGGACGAAGTCGGCGCTGTTGCCTTCCTTGATGCGGCCCTGGTCGGCCAGGCGCATGAGGTCGGCGGCACTCGCGGTCGAGAAGAACAGCGAATCGCGGCTCGAGATGCCGATGTCGCACATGTATTCGAGCTCGCGCGCGTTCTCGCCGTGGCGGTTGTGCGGCGTGCCGGCGTCGGTGCCCATGGCGATGCGGCCGCCGGCCTTGTAGTACATCTTGATCGAGGCGATGTGGCGGTCGAACACGCGGCGCGCCTTCTCGATGACGTAGTCGGGGATCGAGCGGTCGCCGTCGTCGTAGCCCTTGAGGATGTTCTTCACCGCCGCCAGCGTCGGCACCAGCCACACGCCGTGCTCCTTCATCTCGGTGATGCATTCCTCGGTCATGAAGATGCCGTGCTCGATGGAATCGATGCCGCCGCGCACGGCGTTCAGGATGCCGAGCGCGCCCTGGGCGTGGCTGGCGCAGCACTTATGGAAGCGATGGGCCTCGCTGATGCCGGCCTTCATCTCCTCGGCCGAGTAATGCGCGTCCTCGGGATTGACGCCCGGGGTCATGACGCCACCGGTCGCCATGATCTTGATCAGGTCGGAGCCGGCATGGACCTGCTCGCGCACGGCCTTGACCACCTCGTCAACGCCGTCGGCGATGCGGCCGTTGCGGCTGCCGTGGCCGCCGGTCATGCAGATGAGGCGACCGGAGCAGCGCATGGTCGGGCCCAGGAAGCGACCCGAATTGTAGGCGTCGCGCAGCGAGAACTCGATGTAGTCCTTGCCGCCGCAATCTCGCACCGCCGTCGTGCCACCTTCCAGCGTGTCGCGCATGAACTCCATGCCGCGCACCGCGAGCTGCGCCGCCGACAGCCGCTCTTGAGCCGCGCCGGGATTGCCCTCGCCGCCGAGTATCGAATGGACATGGCAGTCGATGATGCCGGGGATCAGCGTGCCGCCCGCTGTGTCGACCTTGTCGCCAGAGAAGCCTGTGAATTCACCGGCGGAAGCGACGCGCTTGACCTTGCCGTCCTCCTCGAGCACCGCCTGGCCGTCCAGAACCTTCTCACCGTCGAAAACGCGACCGCCGACATACAACGTGGCCATTGACCCATCCTTGGAGTTGAAACTTGGCAAAAGTCTGCCCGTGCGCCTGCCGCGCGGCAAGGACCAGAACTAACGACCTGCGGTGCGTTGTGAGCAGCCCAGCGGATCGGCCGGCGCATCGCCGCCCATCGCCTTCAGGCGCGTGATCTCGTCGTCGATTCCCACGATGTGCGGATTGTGCTTCTTGGCCAGCTCGAAGGCGGCCACCGCGCGCGGGTACTCGCCCATTTCCGCGCGGATCATGCCGAGACCGGAATAGGCGCCGAAATGGCGCGGCTCGCGCTTCACCGTCTCGCAGATGTCGTTGAGCGAGGCCGGGAAGTTGCCGAGCAGCCAATAGGCCGTCGCCCGCTTGTTCCAGGCTTCGGAGAGATCGGGGGCGATCTCGATCAGCTTGCTGAACGTTTCGACCGACTGCTTCAGCTGGCGCTGCTGCATCTCGGCGATGCCGCGCATCATCAGCTCGCGCTGCGGGCCGTCCGGCACCAGGACCCATTGCTCCCAGATCGCCCCCTCCAGTGACTGGATCGCCATGGGATCGGTCGCGGTCTGTAGCTTGGCAAACAAGGTGTCGAGCATGGTAGTGCTCCCGCCGTTCTGCGCCAGCGCGTTGGCCCCCAGCATCAGGCCGAGCAGTGCGGCAAGGCAAGGGCGAAGAATGGTCATTGCCATCCCGAGGGCAGCCCGGGCGGCTTCGGTCCGCCCGTCGCCCAGTCGAGCAGCTCGACGGTGTGGGCGATCGGAATGCCGGTGCCCGAGGCGATGTTGCCGATGCAGCCGAAATTGCCGGCGGCGATGACGTCGGGCCGGACGCTCTCGATGTTGGCGACCTTGGCGTCGCGCAGGCGGCGCGACAGCTCGGGCTGCAGCACCTGGTAGGTGCCGGCCCAGCCGCAGCAGAGATGGCCCTCGGGCACGTCCTTCACGACGAACCCGGCGTCCGCCAAAAGCTTCTTGGGCTGCTCGATCACCTTCTGGCCGTGCTGCATGGAACAGGCCGAATGATAGGCCACGATGAGTGGACGGGCGGTCACGTTCGCGAGACCGACCTCCAGCATGACCTCGCTGACATCCTTGGCGAGCCGCGCCACCTGCCCGGCCCGTTCCTTCCAAACGGGATCGTTGGCGAACATCTCGCCATAGTCCTTCACGGTGGTGCCGCAGCCCGACGCATTGATGACAATGGCGTCGAGGCCCGCGCCGTCGATCTCGCGCATCCAGACCTCGATGTTGCGCCGGGCCAGCGCCATCGCCTCGTCGTTGCGGCCGACATGCAGCACCGACGAACCGCAACAGCCCGAGCCCGCGACGTTCACCACCTCGATGTCGTGGCGAGTCAGGAGCCGCACCGTCGCCTCGTTGACCTCGGGCGCCAGCACCTGCTGGCCGCAGCCCGGCATCAGCGCCACGCGCTTGCGGCGCAGGCCTGCCGCCGGGAAGGTCTGTGGCCGGTCGACCGGCGAAGGTCCCGCCAGCCGATCCGGCACGGCCTCGAGCATCGCCCGCAGGCGACGCAGGAACGTGGCACCGCCGGGATCGGCGCTGCGCGCCGGCAGCAACGCCGCCAGCGGCTTGGCAAACCGGCCCAGGACCATGGTCCAGCGAAACAGAGCAGGCCGCGGCATCAGCCAGGCCAGCAGCCCGCGCATCAACCGATCCGGCAGCGGACGCTTATAACGCTCCTCGATATGATGCCGGCCGTGATCGACCAGGTGCATGTAGTGCACGCCCGACGGACAGGTCGTCATGCAGGAAAGGCACGACAGGCAGCGATCGATGTGCTTCACCTCCGACGCCGTGGGCGCGCGATCGCCCTCCAGCATCGCCTTGATGAAATAGATGCGCCCGCGCGGACTGTCGCGCTCGTCGCCCAGCAGCACGAAGGTCGGGCAGGTCGCGGTGCAGAAGCCGCAATGCACGCACTTGCGCAGGATGTGCTCGCTGCGCGCGGTTTCGGGGTCGGCGAGCTGGGCCAGGGTGAAGTTGGTCTGCATGTGGCGAACTATGGGACGGCGCGTAGATTTATCCGCGCAGTCGTCTGCCTGATTCGCTTTCCAAGCTCCGCAGAGGCCGTCTCAAGATCATAGAGCGTCTGCAGGTTCATCCAGCTTTGGGCGCTCATGCCGAGCGCACGTTCGAGCCGCAATGCCACCTCAGCCGTGATTCCTCGTCGGCCGCGCACAAGGTTGCCGACACGAGCTCGGGACAGGCCAGTAGCTTGAGCGAGCCGCCTCTGTGAAAGGCCGACTGGTTCCATGAACTCATCATGCAACAGGCGCCCTGGGTGCACCGGCTTGATCTTGCTCTTCATCCGCATGCTCAACCTTAGCCCATACGCCCGCGGTTGAAGAGGCGCTTGGGATCGAAGCTTTCCTTTACGCGCTCGGCCAGGCTGGCAAGCGCAGCCGGCTGCGGTTGGAATACAGGCACGCTCGCCCGGACGCTCTCGGCGGCGCGGATCAATGTGGCATGCCCGCCGGTCAGCCCGAGGGCGCCGCGCACGATCGCCTGATCGGCATCGGCACTCGACGGCAAGGCTAGCCAGACCAAGCCGCCTGACCAATCGTAGAAGGCCTCGATCGATGGTCTCTGCGCTTTGATGCGCGCGACGATGGCGGGACCTTCGGTCGGGGGGCACGAGATCTTCCACACGACGGCGTCCTGCGCACCGGACAACGGCGCCACGTCGCGCACGTCGCGCCAGAAGGTGCGGCTTTCGAGCGTACCGAGTTCCCCCATTGTCGCGCCCGTCGTCGACAGGAGATCGCGCAGCCCCTTTAGGCGCGCTTCGACCGATGGCGCCACGCCTTCGAGACGCAAGGCTGTCCTGTCTTTGATATGAGCGGCGCCGGAAACATCGTGCGGGCTGCCCATCGCGGCGCACATCGCCTTGACGGCCGCCTCGTCGGAGAGGCCGTGCAGCACCAGCGTGCGCGTCTGGTCAGGCGCGGGCAGAACCTTCACCGACACCTCGTCGAGCACGGCGAGGGTGCCCCAGGAGCCGGCCAGAAGCTTGGAGAGGTCGTAGCCGGTGACGTTCTTCATCACCTTGCCGCCCGACTTGAAGGCCTCGCCACGGCCGTTGACGCCGCTGAAGCCCAGCAGATGGTCACGTGCCGCGCCGGCCGAGAGGCGGCGCGGGCCGGCGAGATTGCCCATCACCGCGCCGACCAGGGTGCCCTGCCCGGCTTCCCGGCCGAGCAGCGGGCCGAGGTCGGGCGGCTCGAAGGCCAGCATCTGGTTACGTTGCGCCAGCAGCGCCTCGACCTCGCGCATCGGCGTGCCGGCGCGCAGGGTGACGACCAGTTCCTCGGGGGCGTAGTCGACGATGCCGGAGATGCCTGACAGGTCGAGGACCTGGTCGCAGGTCATTGGTTTGCCGAGCGCCAGCTTGCTGCCCTGGCCGCGCACGTCGAGCGTCTGGGAGTCGTTCAGCGCCCATTCGACGGCTTGCCGCAGCTCCTCGGGCGAACGCGGCTTGATGGTGCCTGCCATCCGTCAGAACCGCGGGATGTCGGGGAACGGCAGCTTGTTCTGGTGCACCACCACGCGGCCGAGCTCGGCGCAGCGGCGCAGCTTGGGGAAGACCTTGCCGGGGTTGAGCAGGTGGTCGGGATCGAAGGCGCACTTCACGCGCATCTGCTGGTCGAGGTCGATCTCGGTGAACTGCTCGCCCATCAGGTCGCGTTTCTCGATGCCGACACCGTGCTCGCCGGTCAGCACGCCGCCCACGCGCACACAAAGCCGCAGGATGTCGGCGCCAAACTCCTCGGCGCGGTGGAGCTCGCCGGGATCGTTGGCGTCGAACAGGATCAGAGGGTGGAGGTTGCCGTCGCCGGCATGGAAGACGTTGACCACGCGCAGCCGGTGCTTCTTCGACATCTCGCGCATCTCGGCCAGGACCTCGACCAGGCGGCCGCGCGGGACCGAGCCGTCGAGGCACATGTAGTCGGGCGTGATCTGGCCGACGGCGGGGAACGCGGCCTTGCGGCCGGCCCAGAACAGCACACGCTCCTGCTCGTCCTGGCTGACGCGCACCGTGGTGGCGCCGCGCTCGCGGGCGATCTCGGCGACGCGCTCGACCAGGTAGTCGACCTCGATCGACGGTCCGTCGAGCTCGACGATCAGCAGGCCCTCGGCGTCCATGGGATAGCCCGCGCCGACATAGGCTTCGGCGCACTTCACGGCGTCCTTGTCCATCATCTCCATGCCGCCGGGGATGATGCCCGAGGCGATGACGGCGGCGACGCAGTCGGCGGCGCCCGCTTCGGTCGGGAAGCCCAGGAGGACGGCGCGCGCCGTAGAAGGCTTGCGCAGCAGGCGCACCGTCACCTCGGTGACGACGCCTAAAAGGCCTTCGGAGCCGGTCATCAGGCCCAAAAGGTCATAGCCTTCGGAGTCGAGATGCTTGCCGCCCAGCCGCACGACCTCGCCGGTCATCAGCACCATCTCGATGCCCAAAAGGTTGTTGGTGGTGAGGCCGTATTTCAGGCAGTGCACGCCGCCCGAATTCTCCGCCACGTTGCCGCCGATCGAGCAGGCGATCTGCGAGCTGGGGTCGGGGGCGTAGTAGAAGCCCTCGTGCTCGACCGCCTTGGAGATGCCGAGGTTGGTGACGCCGGGCTGCACGCGGGCGCAGCGGTTGGCGTAGTCGATCTCCAGCACGCGGTTGAACTTGCCCAGGCCCAGGAGGATGGCGTCGCCCACCGGCATGGAGCCGCCGGACAGCGAGGTGCCGGCGCCGCGCGGCACGACCTTGACCTTGTTGTCCTGGCAGTAGCGCAGGATGGCCGAGACCTGGGGCACCGTCTCGGGCAGGACCACGACCAGCGGCATCTGGCGGTAGGCCGAGAGCGCGTCGCACTCGTAGGGCCGCATGCCGTCGAGATCGTCGATGACCCCCTCGCCCGGTACGATGGCGCGCAGGGCGGCCACGATCTCGGACCGGCGGGCGAGAATGGCGGGATCGAGCGGCGGCATCTGCATGCCTCGATCCTTACGCCAAATGAAAAAGCGGCGGAAGCCGAGGCTCCCGCCGCTTTTTGAATTCCGAGACGCGTCCGGGCTTAGCCCTGGCGAGCCTTGAAGCGCGGGTTGGTCTTGTTGATGACGTAGACGCGGCCCTTGCGGCGGACGATGCGGCTGTCCTTGTGGCGCAGCTTCACGGACTTGAGGGAATGGCGGATCTTCATGGTTCTTCTCAACAAAAGCCCCGGCGGGGCCGGGGTAATTCCGAAAGAGCGCGGAAAATAGGGACCCGGGAGCGCCGCGTCAACCCGGGACCTGCCTAAAATTCATCAATGATCAGAAGGGGTTGGTGGGACCCCCTAGAAGAAGACGTAGGACCGGACCACGACGTTCTTGCGGCAACGCGCATTGGCGGGTGCGGTCGGGTCGATGCAGGCGGTGTGGAAGGACCAGCGCGAGACCGATCCGTCGGTGACGGAGTCGTAGCACTTCAGCATGGAGACCTCGGTCGAGGTCTGCTTGGGAAACCAGTACCACTCGTGGTTCGGGCGGTAGGTGAAGCGCGTGGTCTCGCCGACGCGGTCGTCATAGATGCGGTAGTTGTTGATGTAGGGCTGGTCGGCGAAGGACGGCCAGGCGCAGAGCACGAAGGGGAACTGCTCGACCGTCTCCATCGGCTTGGCGAGATTGAGCGACATGAACCGGCGCGACATCTTCCGGTCGGCCTCTTCTTCGGTGTAGTGCTGCGGGCGGCCGAAGTTGCGCAGGTTCTTGGTCAAAAGCTCGCGGCAGCGCACGCGGCCCGAATTGTCGTTCAGGTCGTTGTGCACGAGGTTGACGTAGCGGGCATTCACGCCCGGGTTCTTGTTGTCCTGGTCTTCGGTGCGGTCGCCCGTGTAGTCCTTGTCGAAGACGTCGTGGT
>JAKFVH010000011.1 GCA_021732285.1 Reyranella sp.
ACGACGTTGTCGGTCGCCGCCAGGCCCTCGCGCACCACGCGCAGGCCGTCGACGATCGGACCCAGGGTCACGGGCTTGGCCTTCACCACGTCGTTGTCGACGACAAACACGATCTTGCGCGCCTGGTCGGAGACGATCGCCGAATCGGGGATCAACAGCGCGTCATACTCGCCGCCGAACAGTTGCACGCGGCCGAAGATGCCGGGCGTCAGAAGCTGGTTCTTGTTCTCGACGATGGCGCGTGTACGGATGGTGCCGGAGCGGGCGCTCAGCGTGTTGTCGACGAAGTCGACCTTGCCGGTGCGCGTCCATTCGCTCTCGTCGGCGAGCCGGATGCGCACCGGATTCACCGAATCGCGCGACGAGGCCATCGCTCCGGACAGGAACAGGCGCGTGTAGCGCAGGTAGTCCGATTCCGAGACGTCGAACACGAAGCGGATCGGGTCGAGCGTGACGATGGTCGCCAGCATCGTCGCTCCCTGTTGGCCGCCCTGGATCAGGTTGCCGGCATCGACCTTGCGGTCGGAGATGCGGCCGGCCAGCGGCGCGCGCACATCGGTCCAGTCGAGATTGAGCTCGGCATTGCGCACGGCCGCCTCGGCCGTCTTGAGCTGGGCGCGGGCGACGGCGAGGTTGGCCTTGCGCTGGTCGTACTCGGCGTCGGGAATGTTCTTGGACCTGACCAGCGCCGCGCCGCGCTCGACCTGCAGCTCGGCGATGTCGACCTGCGCCTTGTTGCGCGCGACCTCGGCCTCGGCACTTTGGACCGCGATCTCGAACGGCCGCTTGTCGATGGTGAACAGCAGGTCGCCGACATTGACGATCTGGCCGTCGCGGAAATGCAGCTTGTCGATGAAGCCCGACACGCGGGCGCGCACTTCGACCTGCGCCACCGCCTCGAAGCGACCCGAGAACTCATCCCACTGGGTGACGCGCTTGGCGACCGGTGGGGAGATGGTGACCGGCATTGCCGGGGGACCACCCTGGGCGAAGGCCGCCGATGAAGTGACAAGGAAGGCGAGGCCGGCAGCAGCCAGCAGGCGGCGATGTAAGGACAAAAGGTACTCCCCCGCGAACGTTTTGCGGCGCGGCACATGTGGTTGTAGCGGCAGCCGGTTTCAATTCCGTCAGGAGTAACCATAGGAAACATCGTGGCTGGAGTGAGCCAAATGGATCAAATAGGCCCAATCAGGATTCATTTGTTGCAAACTGGTGGCTCCAGCGGTACGAATGGCTCAGCTCTTTCAGGGGGAAAGCCCATGACCGTCATCAAACGTCTGCTCGTCGCTGGCGCCCTGTTCGGCGCCTTCGCTTTCACCGCCGCTTCGGCCCAGACGCCCTCGACCCTCGAGGCGGTGAAGAAACGCGGCCACGTGATCTGCGGCGTCAATGTCGGCCTGGGTGGGTTCTCGCTGCCTGACAGCCAGGGCAAGTGGGCGGGCCTCGACGTCGACATGTGCAATGCCGTGGCCGCCGCCGTCTTCGGCGATGCGACCAAGGCCAAGTACGTGCCGCTGTCGGCGCAGCAGCGCTTCCTCGCCCTGCAGTCGGGCGAGATCGACATGCTGGTGCGCAACTCGACCATCACGCTGGAGCGCGATGCCGGACTCGGCCTGCAGTATGCCGGCATCAATTTCTATGACGGCCAGGGCTTCATGGTGTCCAAGAAGCTCGGCGTGAAAGGGCTGGCCGAGCTCAACAACGCCACGATCTGCGTCGCCCAGGGCACGACGCATGAGTTCAACGTCGCGAGCTGGTTCCGCGGCCGCAACATGACCTTCAAGCCGGTCGTGTTCGAGAGTCAGGACGTGATGTACGAGGCCTTCTTTGCCGGCCGCTGCGATGCCATCACGCAGGACTCTTCCGCGCTCGCATCGGCGCTCGCCACGCGCGGCCGCCAGGGCGACTACATGATCCTGCCCGAGCTGATCTCCAAGGAGCCGCTGGGGCCGTTCGTGCGCCGCGGCGACGACGTCTGGATGGCGGTCGTGCGCTGGACGCTGTTCGCCATGCTGGAAGCCGAGGAGCGCGGCATCACCACCGCCAATGTCGACGAGCAGCTGAAGTCGACCGACGCGTTGGTCCAGCGCTTCCTCGGCGTGAAGCCCGGCAACGGCAAGGCCCTGCAGCTCGACGAGAAGTGGGCCTACAACATCGTCAAGCTGGTCGGGAACTATGGCGAGAGCTACGAACGCAATGTCGGCATGGGCAGCCCGCTCAAGCTCGCGCGCGGGCTGAACGGCCTGTGGACCAAGGGCGGCCTGATGTACCCCATCCCGCTGCGCTGAGGCCCAGGTCAGGACGACAGGCATGGAAGCCCGAGGCCCGCTCAACACCTCGATCGTCGAGGCGTTCGATCTCCTGCCGCCGCAGCTGCAGACGGCGGCGCGCTACATGCTCGACCGTCCCGACGACGTGGCGCTGCTCTCGATGCGCGAGCAGGCGCGCCGCGCCGGCGTGCCGCCCGCCACCATGACGCGGCTCGCCAAGCGCTTGGGCCTCGACGGCTACGACAGCGTGCGCGAGCTCTATGCCGGGGCGGTGCGCGCCGGAACCCTGGGCTTCGCCGGCAAGGCCGGCGTGCAGGTCGAGGTGCAGGCCCTGCATGGCGAGCGCGCGCTGGCCGCCGAGATGGCGACCGCGCTGTCGCGCCAGATCGCGGCATTGGCCGAGCCCGCCGCGCTCGATCGCCTGGCCGATGCGGCGAGCCGCCTGCACGAAGCGCGGCGTGTCTATTGCCTCGGCCTGCGCTCGTGCCACGCCGCCGCCTGGCACTTCCACTACATGCTGTCGCTTCTCGGCGACAAGACGGTGATGCTGGACGATGCCGGCGGCACCGGCCTCGACGCCATCCGCGACGCCGGCCAGGCCGACGCCCTGCTGGTCGCCAGCGTAGAACCTTATGCCCGCGCCACCATCGAGGCGGCGCGCTACGCGGCCGACCGCGGCGTGCCGGTCGTGGCGCTCACCGATTCGGAGGTCTCGCCGCTCGCCCAGATCGCGGCCGACACCATCCTGGTGGCGACCGGCAGCCCGTCCTTCTTTCATACGATGACGCCGCTCCTGGCCGTGGCCGAGATTTTAGCCGCCCTGGTCGCCGGCCGCGGCGGCGCCAAGGCGCTGGCCGCGCTGGAGCACACCGAGGCGCAGCTCGCCGCCTTCGGCGTCCACCTGCCCCGCCGCAACGGACGCTGATCATGTCTTCCTCTTCCGGACCGCGCGCGTCCCGCGCGCTCATGAGGCGCGCGGGACGCGCGCGGTCCGGAAGACCATGAGGTTCTTCATATGACACACATCCTTCACCGCCAGATCGGCGGCACGCTTCCCGTTGCCGCCGGCGGCCGCGGTGTCGAGATCGTCGACAGCACGGGCAAGCGCTACCTCGATGCGTCGGGCGGTGCCGCGGTGTCGTGCCTGGGCCACGGCCATCCCGCCGTGACGGCGGCGTTGCACGAACAGCTCGACCGCCTCGCCTATGCCCACACCGGCTTCTTCACCACCGAGGTCGCGGAAAAGCTCGCCGACCGGCTGATCGCCGACGCCCCCCAAGGCATCAGCCATGCGTACCTGGTGAGCGGCGGCTCGGAGGCGATCGAGGCGGCGCTGAAGATGGCGCGGCAGTATTTCATCGAGCGTGGCGAGCCCAAGCGACGCCACGTCATCGCCCGCCGCCAGAGCTATCACGGCAACACGCTGGGCGCGCTGGCGGCCGGCGGCAACGAATGGCGCCGCGCGCCGTTCTCGCCGCTGCTGATCGAGACCCATCACATCGCGCCCTGCTTCGCCTACCGCTTAAAAGAGCCGGGCGAGAGCGAGGAGGCGTACGGCTGCCGCGCCGCCGATGCGCTGGAGGCCAAGATCCTGGAGCTGGGCGAAGGCACGGTGATGGCCTTCGTCGCCGAGACCGTGGTCGGCGCCACTGCCGGCGCCGCGCCGGCGGCCAAAGGCTACTTCAAGCGCACCCGCGAGATCTGTGATCGCCACGGCGTGCTGCTGATCCTCGACGAGGTGATGTGCGGCATGGGCCGCACCGGCACCTTGCATGCCTGCGAGCAGGAAGGCATCGCCCCCGACCTTCTAACGATCGCCAAGGGCCTGGGCGGCGGTTACGAGCCGATCGGCGCCGTGCTGCTCGGTCGGCACCTCTACGACTCCTTCGCCAACGGCAGCGGCTTCTTCCAGCACGGCCACACCTACATGGGCCATCCCATGGCCTGCGCCGCCGGTCTCGCCGTGCAGGAGACGATCCGTCGCGACAACCTTTTGGCCAATGTCCGCACCCAGGGCGCGCTGCTGCGCCGAAGGCTCGGCGAGCGCTTCGGCAATCATCCGCATGTCGGCGACATCCGCGGCCGCGGCCTGTTCCAGGCGATCGAGCTTGTAGAGGAGCGCTCGACCAAGACGCCGTTCGATCCGGCCAGAAAACTCAATGCCCGGGTCAAGAAGGCGGCCATGGCGCGCGGCCTCATGGTCTATCCCATGGGCGGCACGATCGACGGCACGCAGGGCGACCACGTGCTGCTGGCGCCGCCCTTCATCGTGACCGAAGACCAGATCGGCGAGATCGTCGATCGACTGGGCAGCGCGCTGGACGACGCTTTGGCCTAGGCGCAGCAAGACCTCACCGCCGAGCAACGCCAGTTCGTCCGCCATGAACAATCACTGGCGATCCAATCGGCCCGCTTCTTCAAGTTTTTCGGCCTCGGCCTGATGGCGATCGGCCTCTGCGGCGGGCTGTACCATCAGCTCCAGTGAAGTCCTCGTCTGCATATCTCCCCTCCTGTGCCGGCAGATTGACGGCCTCTGTGACGTCTGGCCGACTCAGCGGTGACGATTTGATCGGTCCATCGATCTCAAATCGATCGAACGATCGCGTCGCGCTCAAAAAGAGAGAGGGAGGACGATCGTGAACAAGCTGTTCGCTACCGCTGCCGTCACTGCCGCCCTGGTCGGCCTTGCCAGCACCACGCAATCGCAGAACAAGAAGACCCTGGCCTTCGTGGTCAATGGCGCCTCCGATTTCTGGAAGGCGGCCGAGGCCGGCGTGAAGAAGGCGCAGACCGAGCTGCCGAACTACACCTTGGTGTTCAAGTATCCCGAACAGTCGTCGGCGGCGATCCAGACCCGCATCATGGACGACCTCGTCGCCGCGGGCGTCGCCGGCATCATGGTGAGCGCGGTCGATCCCAAGACCATGGGCGACGCGCTGAACCGCGTCGGCGGCCAGGTCGCCCTGTTCACCACCGACAGCGACGCGCCCAACAGCAAGCGCGTGGTCTATATCGGCTCCTCGAATGTCGACGCCGGCAAGCAGGCGGGCCAGCTGATGCTGAAGGCGATGCCCAACGGCGGCAAGTGCATGGGCTTCGTCGGCCTGCCGGGCGCCGACAATGCGCGCGAGCGCATCGAGGGCGTCAAGGAGACCATCAAGGGCTCCAAGATCGAGCTGGTCGACGTGCGCGCCGACGACATCGACCAGACGCGCGCCAAGCGCAACGTCGAGGACACGATCACGGCGCGTCCCGAGATCAACTGCATGGTCGGCTTCTATTCCTACAACACGCCGCGTATCTACGAGGCGCTGAAGGACGCCGGCAAGATCGGCAAGGTGACGATCATCGGCTTCGACGAGGACCCGATCACCTTGGGCGGCGTGAAGGACGGCACGATCGTCGGCACCGTCGTGCAGCAGCCCTATGAATGGGGCTATCAGGGCATGAAGGACCTGGCGAAGTACCTCGAGGGCGACAAGTCGTTCATCCCCGCCAACAAGCTGATCATCGTGCCGACCAAGATCATCGACAAAAGCAACGTCGATGCCTTCTGGACCGAGCTGAAGGACAGGCAGGGGAAGAAGTAGGACTTTGCGCTGTCGTTCCTCCCCATCGCGGAATCCGCGATGGGGAGGTGCCCGCGCAGCGGGCGGAGGGGTCATGAGCCGCAGAACTGACGCTCATGACCCCTCCGTCGGCGTAAGACGCCGACACCTCCCCAGCTTCGCTGGGGAGGAGGTATAAAGGCCCCGTGACCCCGCCGCTTCTCGAACTCGCCTCGGTCAGCAAGACCTATCCCGGCGTGAAGGCGCTCGATCGCGTGAGCCTGAAGGTCGAGCGCGGCGAGGTGCTGGCGCTGATCGGCGAGAACGGCGCCGGCAAGTCGACCCTGATGAAGATCCTGGGCGGCGTCGTCGAGCCGAGCGAAGGGGCGATCCGCATCGACGGCGTCGAGCATCGCGCGCTCACCGTCGCCGGCGCCATGGCGGCCGGCATCGCCTTCGTGCACCAGGAGCTCAACCTCTTCGACAATCTCGACGTGGCGGCCAACGTCATGATCGGGCGCGAGCCGGTCTTTGCCGGACCGTTGAAGCTGATCGACCGGGCGGCGCTCGCGGCCAAGGTGACGCCGCTGCTGCAGCGGCTCGGCGTCGACTTCGATGCCGCGACGCCGGTCGCCGCCCTGTCGCTTGCCCAACGCCAGCTGGTCGAGATCGCCAAGGCGCTGTCGCTCGAGGCGCGTATCGTGATCATGGACGAGCCGACGTCGAGCCTCACGGCCTCCGAGACGGCGCGGCTCCTGAAGGTGATCGCCGAGCTCAAGGCGGGCGGGGTCGCCGTGATCTTCATCTCGCACCGCCTGGTCGAGGTCGAGCACTGCGCCGACCGGGTCGTGGTGCTGCGCGACGGCGCCGTCGTCGGCGAGCTGGCGAGGGCTGAGATCGAGCACGACACCATGATCCGCATGATGATCGGCCGCGACCTGAAATCCCTGCACGTCCCCGCCGAACGCGCGCCGGGCGACGCGGTGCTCGAGATCGCGGGTTTCCGGACGCCGGCCCACGCCGAGCACGCCATCGACCTCACCCTGCGCACGGGCGAGATCCTGGGCATGGCGGGGCTGGTGGGCGCCGGCCGCACCGAGCTTGCCCGGGCGATCTTCGGCATCGACCGGCCGCTTGGCGGCGCGCTCAGCCTCGATGGCTACAAGATTGCCATCGCCTCGCCGCGCGATGCCATCGATCACGGCATCTTCCTGGTGCCCGAGGACCGCAAGCGCTCAGGCCTGGTGCTCGACTTCTCGGTGACCGAGAACGTCTCGCTGGCCAACCTGAAAGCCGTCGCCGCGGGCCTGATTGTCCGCCGCGGCGCCGAGCGCCGCAATGCCGACGAGCGCCGCGCCGCACTCGACATCCGGACCGCCTCGGTCGACACCCTGGTCGGCACCCTGTCGGGCGGCAACCAGCAGAAGGTGGTCTTGGCCAAGTGGCTGTCGATGACGCCGCGCGTGGTGATATTCGACGAGCCGACGCGCGGCATCGATGTCGGATCGAAGTCCGAGATTTATAAGCTGATGCGTGGCCTGGCCGATGCCGGCGTCGCCGTGCTGATGATCTCGAGCGACATGGAAGAGGTGATAGGCGTCAGTGATCGCATCGTGGTCATGCGCGAAGGCCGCATCGCGGGCTTCCTGGAGCGCGCCGAATTCAGCGAGGAGAACGTGATGCGGCTGGCCGTCGGCCGGCGCGACCTGCAGGCAGCGGAGGCCGTATCGTGCTGAAGAAGGATCTCGGGCTGCTGGTGTTGATCCTGGTCGTCGGGCTGGTCGTTTCCATCCTGAACCCGCGCTTCCTGTCGCCTATAAATCTCGGCAACACAGCGAACCTGATCGGCCTGTTCGGCCTGTTCTCGATCGGCGCCGGCATCGTCATCATCACCGGCGGCATCGACCTCTCGGTCGGCTCGGTGTTCGCCTTGCTGGGCGTGGTCTATATCGACCTGCTGGTGGGGTGGCAGGTGAGCTGGTGGCTGGCCACGATCGTGGTCGTGCTGGGCGGCGTCGTGCTGGGGGCGATCCACGGCTTCCTCATCACCCGGCTCCATCTGCAACCCTTCATCGTCACCCTGTGCGGCCTGCTGATCTATCGCGGCATCGCCCGCTACTACACCAACGACGGCACCGCGGGCTTCGAGTACGGCCAGTCCTTCCCGATGCTCGAATGGCTGACGGCGGGGCGGACCTTGGGCGTGCCGCATTCCTTCATCATGTTCCTGGTGGTGGCGGCGGTGATGGGTTTGGTCCTGCACCGCTCGGTGTTCGGCCGCTACCTGTTTGCCGTCGGCAAGAACGAGGAGGCGGCGCGCTACTCGGGCATCCGCACCGAGCGCGTGGTGGCCGCGGCCTACATCATCAGCGGCGGGCTGGCCGGCCTGTCGGCGATTTACCTGGCGATGTACACGCGCTCGATCTCGCCCGCGAGCCACGGCAATTTCTACGAGCTCTACGGCATCGCCGCCGCCGTCCTGGGCGGCTGCTCGCTGCGCGGCGGCGAGGGCTCGATCCTCGGCATCGTGCTGGGCGCCATCCTGCTGCAGATCCTGCAGAACCTGGTGAACCTGCTCGGCATCCCGAGCTCGCTCAACTTCGCGGTGATGGGCGGGGTGATCCTGATCGGCGTTGTAGCCGACCAGCAGCTCACGCGGCTCAGGGAACGGCGGTCGAGGCGTTAGGACTCATTCCTCCCCACGCGAAGCGTGGGGAGGTGGCCCGCAGGGCCGGAGGGGTCATGGGCGACCGTGCTGCTGTTCATGACCCCTCCGTCCGCTTCGCGGACACCTCCCCAGCTTCGCTGGGGAGGAACGTTTCAACCGTCGCAGCAACATGCTCTACTCCTCCTTGGAGGAAACAATGAACCCGTCGCGCCGATGGCTTTTCGTGGCCGCGAGCGTCGCCGCATTGTTCGCGGCAGTTCCGGCCAGTGCACAACCGTACCCGTCGCGTCCCGTCACCATGATCGTGCCGGCCTCGGCCGGCGGACCGACCGACGCGATCGCCCGCGTGATGTCGGAACGCATGACCGCCAATCTCGGCGGCACGGTGCTGGTCGACAATGTCGCCGGCGCTGGCGGCTCGATCGGCGTCGGCAAGGTCGCGCGCTCGGCGCCCGACGGCTACACGCTGGGCATCGGCCAGTGGAGCCACTACGTGCTGAACGGCGCCACCTACGCCCTGCAGTACGACCTTTTAGCCGACTTCGCGCCGGTCGGCCTGATCGTCACCGGCCCGATGCTGATCGTGAGCCGCAAGGACCTGCCGGCCAACGACATGAAGGGCCTTGTCGCCTGGCTGAAGGCCAACCCCGACAAGGCGACGGCCGGCACCGGCGGCGTCGGCGCCCCGGGACACATCTCCGGCATCTTCTTCCAGAAGCTGACCGACACGCGCTTCCAGTTCGTGCCCTACCGCGGCACCGCCCCCGCGATGCGCGATCTTCTGGCCGGCCAGATCGACATCATGCTTGACCAGGCCTCGAACGTGCTGCCGCAACTGCGCGCCGGCACCATCAAGGCGTTCGCCGTCACGGCCAAGGAGCGGCTCGCCCAGGCGCCCGAGGTGCCGACGGTCGACGAAGCGGGCCTGCCCGGCCTGCATGTCTCGGTGTGGCACGGGCTGTGGGCGCCCAAGGGCACGGCGCCCGACATCATCGCCAAGCTGAACGCAGCTGTCGTGAAGTCGCTCGGCGAGCCCGCCACCAAGGAAAAGCTCGCCGCGCTGGGCCAGGACATCCCGCCCACCGATCAACTCACGCCGCAGGCGCTGGGTGCCTGGCAGAAGGCCGAGATCGAGAAATGGTGGCCCATCGTCAAAGCCGCGGGGATCAAAGGCGAATGAAGCTTGGGGTTCTACAGTTCTTCAGCTGGCCCGGCCGGCACGGGCCTCTTGAAGAAGTCTACGCACGCGCCCTCGAGCGCATCGAGATCATGGACCGCACCGGCTTCGATGCAGTGTGGCTGGCCGAGCATCACTTCACGACCTACAGCGTATGCCCCTCGGTCCATATGGTGGGCGTGATGGCCGCGGCGCGCACCAAGCGGCTGCGCATCGGCACCGCGGTGTCGCTGGCGGCGCTCTACCATCCGCTGCGGCTGGCCGAGGAGGTCGCCCTGCTCGATCTGTTGTCGGGCGGGCGCGTCAACTGGGGCGCCGGCCGTGGCTTCGCCCGTTTGGAATTCAATGCTTTCGGCGTGCCGCCGGAGGAAAGCGCCGACCGTTTTCGCGAGGCCGTCGAGATCGTGCTCAAGGCCTGGACCGAGGAGCGCTTCACCTACAAGGGCCAGCATTTCGCCTTCGACGGCATCGAGCTGCTGCCCAAGCCCCTGCAGCGACCACATCCGCCGGTCTGGATGGCCGCGACCTCGGAGCCTGCGATCGACTGGGCGGCGAGCCGCGGATTTTCCATCCTGATGGATCCGCACTCCTCGATGAAGGAACTCGGCGCCAAGCGCCGGCACTACCGCGACAAGCTTGCCGAAGCGGGCTTCGACGATTCGGGCCGCGACATTCCGATGGCACGGTTGCTGGCGCTGGCGTCGACCCAGACCGACGCCGAGGCCATTGCGCGCCGCGGCGCGCAATGGCTGGTCGACTCCTATGCGGGTCCGCAGCATGCCAGTCAGAAGACCATGCACACGCAGCGGACCTACGATGGCAAGGAGCCCGTGCAGCACTACCTCGACAGCGTGATCCTGCACGGCACGCCCGACTCGGTGGTGGACCAGATCGCCAAGCTGAAGGAGGAGATCGGGCTCAACTACCTGATGTGCGCGCCGCTCAGCCGCGACACGTTCAGGCTGCTAGCCGACGAGGTTCTGCCGCGGCTGTGAACATCGCCTCGGCGATCAAGGTCATGTCGGCGTCGCTGATCTCGATCACGCCCTGGCGCAGCCGGTAGCCCCAGTTCTTCTCCTGGGTGAAAGCAAGCTGCGCCTGAAGGATCGCGATCGGCATGGACTCGGCCTCGTGCCAGGCCACCTCGCGGCGGAACGGCTTGAAGCCGAAGCCCATGTCGGCCTGGTAGGGCTTGCCCTGCTTGACCGTGCCGATGGCCGTGAAGGCCTGCAGCCGATCCTTGCCGCGCTGGGCGTGGCTCGGCGTGTAGGTGCGGTTGGGCGAGTAGTAGACGATGCGGTCGCCCGGCTGGATGCGGCGCAGAGGCGTCGCCTTGCCGTGGTTGACCTGCATGAAGCCCCCGTTGCGCCCGATCTCGACATGCTCGGCGGATGCGACCGCCAACCAGTTCCTGCTCATGGGGTTCTCCTCGATCGTTGGAAGAAGACCATAAGCCTGGCAGCTGTCAGATTATGTCAGCAGCCTCTTCTCCTCCCCCGTCATACGGGGGAGGCCGGGAGGGGGAAGGCATCAGCGATGCTCCGTGGAAGACGAAGATCATGATCTGAAACAGGCCGACTTTTCTACTGGGGCCATGCCCCCTCCCAGCCTCCCCCGTATGACGGGGGAGGTGAATGAAGCTCACGCTTCCTTCGTCCGCTCGCGCTCGCGCCATTCCTTCAGCATGGCCTGGCGTCGGCGCGGATAGCGCTTCTCGGTCATGTTCAGCACGACGATGCGGTCGGTGCGGAAGTGGCGGAAGTCCTCGCGCAGCTCGCACCATGCCACCACCACGCGCACCTTCTCGAAGAAGCTGAGGGCGAATGGCCAGATGGTGCGCTTGCTGTCAGCGCCATTGTTGTCGCGATAGGAGAGGCCGATCTTGCGCTCGGTGCGGATGGCCTGGCGGATCTTGGGCAGCTGCGCATCGCCCGCCGCGATGGGATCGCCCGGGCCGATCAAGAGGCCGGATTCGTCCAGCGTATCGCGCAGGTCCTTGGGCAGCACGGCGCCGATCTTGGCCAGGACGTTGGCGGCGGCATCGGCCAGCGCGCGGTCGGCGCGCTGGTGCACCCAGCGCGAGCCCAGCACCAGCGCCTCGATCTCCTCCTCGCTGAACATCAGGGGCGGCAGCATGAAGCCCGGCCGCAGCACGTAGCCCACGCCCGCCTCGCCATCGATGTGGGCGCCCTCGGCCTTCAGAAGCTCGATGTCGCGATAGAGCGTGCGCAGCGACACGCCGGTCGCCTCGGCAAGCGTGGCGCCGCTCACCGGATGGCGATGGCGGCGCAGCACCTGGATCAGGTCGAGAAGACGTTGGGCGCGCGACACGCTACCCTCCTACAGGGAGCTGCTGTCAGTTTATGGCAGTAGTGACAGGAGAATCATGCGCCTTGCCGTGATCGTCAACCCGGCCGCCCGCAAGGGCGGGGCGCTGGCCCGCTGGCCCGCCATCCAGGCCGAGCTGGCCAAACGGCTGGGTCCGGTCGAGCCAATGTTCACCGAGGCGCCCGGCCACGCCACTCACCTCGCCCGCAATGCCCTGGCGCGGGGCGTGCGCCGCTTCGTGGCCGTGGGCGGCGACGGCACGGTGAACGAGACCCTGAACGGCCTGCTCGACCCCTCGGGCCGGCTGATCGAGCCCGATGCCGTGCTCTGCCCGGTGCCGGCCGGCACCGCCAACGAGCTCTGCCGGGCGCTCGGCCACCTGGCGACGGCCGGCCGCGCCTTCGATGCGGCCGCGAGCCCGCGCAGCCAGGCCATCGACCTGATGCGGGTGCGCTGCACGGGGCTCGACGGCCGGCCGGTCGACCGCTTCGGCTACCTGATCGTGGCGTTGGGGCTGGCCGCCACCATCAGCCATCGCACCTCGCAGTCGCGCTGGCTGAAGAAGCTGGGCGAAGTGGCCTATCTCCTGATGACGCCGCCGGTGACCCTGACCTACCGCCAGCGCGACATCTCGATCGAGGTCGACGGCGTGCAGACCGGCACCCGCCAGCTGTTCACGGCCATGATCGGCAACACCGAGAATGGCGGCGGCGGCATGAAGTTGCTGCCGGGCGCGCGCTTCGACGATGGCGTGCTCGACCTGATCGACGTGGGCGGTGTTTCCCGCCTGGGCGTGCTTTTAGGCATCCTGCCCAAGCTCTACAGCGGCAACCACGTCCACCATCCCAAGGTGCGGACGGCGAGCGGGACCTGCTTCCGCTTCGATTCGCCGGGAGTAGAAACCCTGGTCGACCTCGACGGCGAGATGGTGGGCCGCCTGCCGCTCGAGGTCACCGTACTGCCACAGGCCTTCCGGGTCGGGACGGTCTAAACGGAACGTTTAGGCAGGCGCCGCGTTTAGAAGGGCGCAGGGAGGCTTTTTACATGCGCCGTGCGCTGGCTCTGGTCATTCCCGCTCTCTTGATAGGGCTCGCGTCACCGGC
Organism: Reyranella sp.; assembly: GCA_021732285.1. Classification (GTDB taxonomy): domain Bacteria; phylum Pseudomonadota; class Alphaproteobacteria; order Reyranellales; family Reyranellaceae; genus Reyranella. The sequence continues at coordinate 13,095 of JAKFVH010000011.1, forward strand.
CTGGGCCGACAAGGACAGAGACAAGGGGGGCAAAGGCAAGCACGGCGATCGCGGCAACCCGGCGGTCGTCGTTCAGCCGGTCCGCGTGGTCGTGCCCGACCGGGACCGCGTCGTCGTCTACCAGTACTACCGCACCGAATACTCCGCCGGCCGCTGCCCGCCGGGCCTGGCGAAGAAGGGCAATGGCTGCCTGCCGCCGGGCCAGGCGACGAAGCTCTGGGTCATCGGCCAGCCCCTGCCGCCCGCCGTGATCTACGAGCCGGTGCCGCGCGCGGTGGTCCAGCAACTCGCCCCCGTGCCGCCGGGCTACGACTACGTCCGCGTCGACAACGACGTGCTCTTGATGGACATGACCAACCGCATGGTCGCCGACGTGGTCAACGACATCGTCGACTACGACAGTCTGGGTCTCGACTGATCAACCGCCTCAGTGGCGGAAGTGGCGCATGCCGGTGAAGACCATCGCCAGCCCCTTCTCGTCGGCCGCCTCGATCACTTCCTTGTCGCGCATGGAGCCGCCCGGCTGAATGATCGCCGTGGCGCCGGCTTCGGCCGCGGCTAAAAGCCCGTCGGCGAAGGGGAAGAACGCATCCGACGCCACGACACTGCCGATCGCCGGGCTTTCAGGCAGCTTGGCAGCCTCGCCTGATTCGGCCGCGCGGATGGCAGCGATGCGCGAGGAATCGCGACGGTTCATCTGCCCCGCGCCGACGCCCACGGTGGCGCCGTCCTTGGCATAGACGATGGCGTTCGACTTCACATGCTTGCAGACAGTGAAGGCGAACAGGAGATCGTCGAGCTCCTTGGCCGTCGGCGTGCGCTTGGTGACGACTTTAAGATCGCTCTTGGCGACATGGCCGTTGTCGCGGCTCTGCAGCAGGTAGCCGCCGGCCACGCTCTTCATGGTCATGCCGGGCGACAGCGGATCGGGCAGCTTGCCGGCCAGCAGCACACGCACGTTCGGCCGCTTGGCCAATACGGCCAGCGCTTCTGCCGTCGCGTCGGGAGCGATCACGACCTCCAGGAAGCGCTTGTTGAGGTCTTCGGCCGTCTTGGCTTCCAAGGTCGTGTTGAGGGCAACGATGCCGCCGTAGATCGACACCGGATCGCAGGCATAGGCCTTGAGGTAGGCGCCGTACTGGTCCGCACCGATGGCGACGCCGCAGGGATTGGCGTGCTTGACCACGACGACCGCAGGCTCCTTGAACTCGGCCACGCATTCGTAGGCCGCCTCGGTGTCGCCGATGTTGTTGTAGGAAAGCTCCTTGCCCTGAACCATGCGCGCCGTGGCGACGCCCGGCCGCTTGCTGCCGTCGGAATAGAAGGCGGCCTGCTGATGCGGGTTCTCGCCGTAGCGCAGGGTCTGCACACGCTGGGCAGTGATGGTGAGTCGTTCGGGGAACGCCTCGCCTTCCTGCTTGGCGAACCAGCTTGCGATCGCAGCGTCATACGACGCCGTGCGCGCATAGGCCTTGGCCGCGAGCTTGCGGCGCAGCGCCAGGGTCGTGGCGCCCTGCTGCGCCCCCAGCTCGGCGATCACCGCGGCGTAGTCGGCCGGATCGACGACGATGGTCACGAAGTCATGGTTCTTGGCCGAGGCGCGGATCAGCGCCGGCCCGCCGATGTCGATGTTCTCGACACAGGTCGGGAAGTCGGCCCCGCGCGCCACCGTGGCCTCGAAGGGATAGAGGTTCACCACCACGAGATCGATGCCCGCGATCTTGTGGTCGGCCATCGCCTTCTTGTGTCCGGCGTCGGTGCGGCGGGCGAGGATGCCGCCATGGATCGTGGGCTGCAGGGTTTTAACCCGCCCGTCCATGATCTCCGGGAAGCCCGTGTGATCGCTCACTTCCACCACCTTCAGCCCGGCATCGCGCAATGCCTTGGCCGAGCCGCCGGTCGAGAGGATTTCCACCCCGTGGCCGGCCAGCGCCTTGCCGAGCTCGACCAGGCCTTCCTTGTCGGAAACGGAGATCAGCGCCCGTTCGATGCGGGCGAGATCGGGCGTGGGCGAGGGGGTGTATTGG
>JAKFVH010000184.1 GCA_021732285.1 Reyranella sp.
ACGCATCAGCGAGCCGGCCAAAAGGCTGCCCGGGATGCCGAAGGCGGTGGTGATGGCGGCGACGCGGCCGGCGTCGGCGGCCGCGAGCCCGCGGCGCTCGACCAGCCAGGCCGGCAGCAATCCGGCCACCGCCAGGAAGAGCAGGGCGAAGCAGAAGAAGGCGGTGGCAAGCGGCAGCGATGAGGTGAGCGCGCCGCTCGGTGGCTTTTCGTCGTTGCGGCCCGCGCTGCGATCGTTCGGCATGGCGACGACGGCGACGACGACTGCTGCGGCAAGGAACACGAGATCGACCGCGAAGATCGTGCGCCAGCCGGCGTCGGTGAAGGCCGCCGTGACGAGACCGGCGAGCGCGATACCGGTCGGCACGAAGGTGCCCCACAGCGACAGCGCGATCGGTTGATGGCGCGGCTCGGCGGTCATGGCCATCAGCGAGGGGCCGGCGACGACGACCAGCAGATAGCCGATGCCGGCAAGCGTACGGCCGGCGAGCAGCGTGACGGCGTCGCTTGCGGCGGCGCATAGCGCCGCGCCGACGGCCATGACGGCAAGACCGATGGCGAGCGCGCGCGCGTGCCCGATGCGCTGCGACCAGCCGCCGGCCGGCAGGCCGAGCACGGCGCCGACCACGGTGATGACCGACACCGCCGTGCCGGCGACGGCCAGCGACAGGCCGAGATCGTGCTTCAGGTCGGGTACCAGCGGCGGCACGATGCCGAGCTGTCCCGCCGCCAGCACGCCGAGGCCGTACAGCAGGGCGATGCGCGACCATGAGGTGGTCATGGCCGCGACGTTAGGGACGGCGAGAGCGATCGCCTACGAATAAAATATTCATGGCTGGGGGCGCGCCACTCCAGTGGCGCGTCTTCTCATCTTCTTCTGGACCGCGCGCATCTTGCGCGCTCATGAGTCATGAGCGAGCCAGAGGCTCGCGGTCCGGAAGAGCATGACGCGCCACTGGAGTGGCGCGCGCCCAGCTATGAGTCGAGCGACGTCACCAGGCGCGCCAGTGTGCCGTCGCTGAGCTGCAGGCGCTCCCATACCAGCACACCGGGCTCGATCGGCACGATCGCGCTGCCGTTGGCGCCGTTCTCGAAGCTCACCTGGGCCACGCCGTCGTCGTACCAGCCGAGCTCGCCCAGCCGGCTTTCGGCGGCGCGGATCTCCTCGGTGGCGAAGCGCCACAGCGACTGGCCGCGCATCTCGGCGAGGTCGGCCGTCCAGTTGATGACGCGCGCCGGCGAGGCGGCGAGAAGACGGTGCGACAGATCGCAGATCAGATGGACGGACAGCGCCGAGCCTTCGACCAGGCGGCGCAGGCCGGCATCGCCCGCCGAATCGAGCGGTGCACGCAGGAGCTGCGCGAGCTTGCGCTCCGCCGCCTCGGGCAGGCGATGACGGCCGCGCTCCCAGCGCGACAGCGTCGCCTGGGTGACGCCCAAAAGCTCGGCGGCATGGCTCTGCTTGACGCCGCGCAGGCGGCGCCATCGGCGCAGCGCGCGGCCGTACTCGTTCACCGGCCTTGCTCCAGCGCCATCGCGCGGCGCGAGAACATTCGCGCCAGGCCAAAGTCGAAGACCATTATCGCCAGTGCCGCCAACCACAGGACATCGAAGCCCCATAGCGTCATTGCGGATTGAATCCCAAACGCCATGAAGAGCACCGGCAGGCCGACGCCGATCATCAACCCCGTGAACACAAGGATCATGGCGAGGCGTTTCAAAGCCTTGGCCTGTTCAGAGGGGGCGATGTCCGGCATTACGGCTCCTGCATGAAACCCGCGACACGCTCGGCGATCATGATGGTCGGCGCGTTGGTGTTGCCGCCAACCAAGGTCGGCATCACCGAGGCGTCGACCACGCGCAGGCCGACCAGGCCATGGACGCGGCTGCGATTGTCGACCACCGCCATGGGGTCGGTGCTGGGCCCCATCTTGCAGGTGCCGACCGGGTGATAGATCGTCTCGCACTTGGCGCGGATCCACTGTTCCAGCTCGGCGTCGGTCTTGACCGCAGCACCAGGCTGGAACTCCTCGGCGCGATAGGGATCGAAGCCGGCCTGGGCGAAGATGTCGCGTCCCATCTTCACGCCGTCGATCAGCGTGTCGAGGTCGCGTCGCTCTGCCAGGTAGTTGGCGTCGATCAGCGGATGCTCCTTGGGATCGTTGCTCTTGAGCCGGATCGTGCCGCGGCTCTCGGGGCGCAACGTGCAGACATGCAGGCTATAACCGTCCTTGCGCATTTCCGTGCGGCCGTGATCGACGACCATGACCGGCAGGAAGTGCAGCTGGATGTCGGGCGCGCTGAGACCCTGTCGCGTGTAGAGGAAGCCGCCCGATTCGGCGATCGGCGAGGTGCCGGGGCCCTTCTTGTTCACCATGTACTGGTAGAGCGCCAGGAGCTTGCTCGAGCGGCCGTAGGTGGTGCCGGATTTGGCGTACTGCAGGATGGCGGCATCGAGATGGTCCTGCAGGTTGCCGCCGACGCCCGGCAGGTCGTGCAGGGGCCGGATGCCGAGCGAGTTCAGGTGATCGGCCGGGCCGATGCCCGACAGCATCAGGAGCTGCGGCGAGTTCACCGCGCCGCCCGACAGGATGATCTCGCGGCTGCAGCGCGCGACCTCGTCGCGGCCGTCGACCACGTAGCGCACGCCCATGGCGCGGTCCTTGTCGAGGATGATGCGCTCGACCAGGGCGTTGGAGATGACGTGGACGTTGTTGCGGTTGCGCTCGACCGCGGGCCGCAGGTAGGCGCTGGCCGTGCTCCAGCGCGCCTGCTCGCGCTGCGTCACCTGGTAGTAGCCGACGCCGAACTGCTCGGCGCCATTGAAGTCGTCGTTGCGCGGGATGCCGAGGCCGGCGCAGGCGCGGATGAAGCCGTCGTTGATTTCCAGCGCGTTACGCTGCTCGGCGACGTTCAGCGGTCCCTCTATGCCGTGATACTCGTCGTTGTAGCGCTCGTTGTGCTCGGCCTTCTTGAAGAAGGGCAGCACCTCGCGGTAGCTCCAGCCCTCGTTGCCGAGCTGGCGCCAATGGTCGTAGTCCGAGGCGTGGCCGCGCACATAGAGCATGGCGTTGATCGACGAGGAGCCGCCCAGCGTCTTGCCGCGCGGCCAGTACATGCGGCGGTCGTTGCAATGCTTCTGCGGCACGGTCTCGTAGCGCCAGTTGTAGGGCGAGTTCTCGCCCAGGCTGGCGAAGCCCGCGGGCATTTTCAGCTTGAACGAGGTGTCCGGCGGGCCCGCCTCGAGGATCAGGATGCGCAGCGCCATGTCTTCGGCGAGGCGGTTGGCGATGGCACAGCCGGCCGAGCCGGCGCCGATGATGATGTAGTCGTACGGCCAGGACATTCTCGTTCTACCTAAGGCAATCTGTTCTCGATGACCGCGAAGACGGGCCGGCCGGAAATGGGCGACAAAAACCCATTGCCGTCCAGTGGAAAGACGATGCGGCTGACCGAGTCGGCCACATTGCCGCCGATCGCCGCCAACCAGCCGGGCTTCACCTCGACCACGATATCGCAATGGGCCGCGCCGCGGTTGAGGTTGTCCAGGGTGGTGCCGCTGCCTGCGCGTGACGCGCATATAAGGTCGCCGACCTGGGGCGCCCGCTCGGCCGGGCGGTGGGCGATGAAGACAGCCCCCGGCCGGCGCGCCCGATTGAGCATGCGCTCGACATAGATCGTGTGGCGGGAATCCGGGCAGAACAGGTCGCGCGGCACGCCGGCGCTGGCGATGTCCCAGGAGATGAAGGCAGCCGACCAGGGCACGTTGTCGAGGCCCGTGCGGTCGGGACGGTCGACGCTGGTCCAGTAGTCGTGGATGCGCTCGGGCGCCTCGCGCTCCTTGACGCCCTGCAGCTCGATGCGCGGCGGCTGGTCGGTGGAGTAGACGACGGTCTGCCGGCCGTAGCGGGCCCATTCGCCGACCGCCAGCAGCACCATCGAGACCTTGGCGCTGGCCGTCGGCGGCGGCGCCTCGGGCTTCCATGACGAAGGCGGGCAGGGGCCGAGCGGCGGCAGCTCGGCGGCGCTCTTCACGGCGGGTGGCGGCGCGGGCTGAGGCGCGGACGTGCAGCCCGCGGCCAGCACAAGAAGGACGAGGACGGCCCAGCGCATCGGCTACCAGCGTCCGACGCCGCCGATCACGATCGTGGGCACGCCCTCGGTGTGGCTGTTGACGGAGAAGACTTCGGTGCCCGGCCGACGTCCGGTGCGCGGCGCGGAGACGTCGACGCCGGCCGCCTTCAGCCGCGCATTGGCCTTGCCGATGTCGGGCGCGCGCCACGACAGGCCCCACAGGTGATCGGGGCCGTCCGACACGCCGGCCCTGAGGTCGTGGGCGACCTCGACGACGAGATCGCCGCAGCGGAAGAACAGCAGTCGCGAGCCCCATTCGGGATTGCTGCGGTCGAGCCTGAGATCGAGGCCGAGCCGCCCGGCATAGAAGGCGACGGCGCGCTCGGGGTTGGGCGTGCGGACGACGACGTGATCGAGGGCGGAGATGGCGGATGCTTCGTCGACGGTCGCGGGTGAAGGGGCGGGAGTGCTGTTGCTCTCGATCAGGGCGATCGTTACTCCGTGCGACGCCGTAGCCGACAGCTGCAGCGTCGAACCGTTCAGCGTCGTCGGAACACCGCGCCGCTGAAGCAGGTGCATCGCTTTGTCGATAGAGCGCGTGGCGAACACCATCGAGGAAAGTGGTTGATCGCCGGTACCGAACCCGACACCGACATTGCCGGTCTGCAGGCGCCCATCGGCGATGCGGCGACCGAGTAAGAGCTCATAGGTAGGCGCTGAGCCGCTGAGCGTCAGATGATTGAGTGCTTCGATCATTGCCGTACCAGCCGGCGCGTAATATTCCGGCGCCCATCGAGCACACGAACGATGACCACCATGTTGTCCTTGTAGTCATAGACAACGACGTAAGGTTCAACGACAGCAATACGGGCGTAAGGACCAAGCGACCTGCGCCGCGCGCCACTTTCTGGGAACATTGCCAATCGTTCGAATACTGCGTCGAGTTCCTGGTTGTAGCGTCTTGCGACGGCCGATCCAGCTAAGTCTGCAAGGTGCTCCAGCATGGCATCAACGTCAGCGTCGGCCCGAGGGCTGACGACGACAGGCGTCATTTGCGATCGAGTTCTTGAAGCTTGCGGGCCATACGCTTTCGATGCTCTTCCAGAGTCAGGCCGCCGTCGCCCTCGAGCGACGCACGTCCTTCCTCGACGAGCTCGCGCGCCCACGCCATGTCGTCGATGTCAGCAACCATGTGCTGCGTGATGATGCTCGCCACAGCGTCTTCGATACTGTCGTAGTAGCCGGCCTTGACCTGCGCCTCCAGCCACTCCTGCTGCTCACGGGGAAGGGTGATGGTCATGGGACTATTCTACCCCCTTTGGCTCGGCTACCCAATCCGCTTGAGCTCTTTCTGGTACTGGCGGCCGCGCTTGACGTACTCTTCGGCGCTGTAGCGCATGCGGAGCAAGTTGTCCTCGCTCACCTCGCGCATTGCCTTGGCCGGCGAGCCGAAGATCACCGAGCGGTCGGGAAAGCTCTTGTTCTCGATGATGACGGCGCCGGCGCCGATCAGGCAGTCCTTGCCGACCACAGAGTTGTTGAGCACCACGGCCTGGATGCCGATCAAGGTGCCGTCGCCGATCGTGCAGCCATGCAGCATCACCTGGTGGCCCACCGTCACGCCCTTGCCGACGGTGGTCGGCAGCCCGGGGTCGGTGTGCAGGACGCAGCCCTCCTGGATGTTGCTGTCGTCTCCGATCACGACCGGCTCGTTGTCGCCGCGGATCACGGCGCCGGACATCACGGTGACCCGTTCGCCCAGAGTGACCTGGCCGATGATCGTCGCCTCCGGGGCGATGTAGCAGGAGGCGGGGATGACCGGGACAAGGTCGCCGAGCTGATAAATGGGCATTTTGTGGAGACTTCCTCTGTGCTTCGACTGCTCAACTACACCACTTGTGGCATGGCGTCTTGGTCCTGCCGATGCGCCTGATCAGCCCGCGGCAAGTGCCTCTCTCTGCATGCCAGACCTCCCTTGGCCGTATCGCACATCGAGGTGGGGCCCCTTTCGCCACCCTGCCATCAACGCCTAAGCTCGCGGCAAGATCAGCCGGTCATTAGGGGGAAACATGAGCGAAGTCGACGGCGCTACCCTGATCGCAAGAAGCCTCAAACAGCAGGGCATCGATCACCTGTTCGGGGTCGTCGGGTTTCCGATCACCGCGATCGCGGCGGCGGCGCAGAAGGAAGGCGTCGCCTACCTCGGCATGCGCAACGAGCAGAGTGCGGCCTACGCGGCGGCGGCCTACGGTTATCTCACCGGTCGTCCCGGCGCCGCCGTCGTCGTCACCGGCCCCGGCGTCGTGCACGGTCTGTCGGGTCTCGCCAATGCCCAGCAGAATTGTTGGCCGATGATCCTGATCGGCGGCGCCTCGGAAACCTATCGCGGCGGCATGGGTGCGTTCCAGGAAGAGCGGCAGGTGCTGATCGCCTCGCCGTTCTGCAAGTTCGCGCACGGCATCGAGAGCGTGGCCCGCATCCCGTTCTATGTCGAGATGGCGACCCGCAACGCGATCTACGGTCGCCCCGGCGCCACCTATCTCGACATGCCCGACGACATCATCAAGGGCACCTGCGAACTCGACAAGATCGCTCAGGCCGAGCGCGTGCCCGAAGCGCCGCGTAGTGTGGCGCCGGCGGAGAACGTCGAGGCGGCGCTCAACCTGCTCGAAAAGGCCCAGCGGCCGCTCATCCTGCTCGGCAAGGGCATGGCGTGGTCGCGCGGCGAAGACGAGGTCCGCGCCTTCATCGAGCGCACGCAGGTGCCGTTCGTGCGCTCGCCGATGGGGAAGGGCGTGATGCCGGACGACCATCCGCTGTCGGCCGGGGCGGCGCGCACCTTGGCGCTGCAGCAGGCCGACGTCATCTTCCTGATGGGCGCGCGGCTGAACTGGATCTTCCACTTCGGCCTGCCGCCGCGCTATGCCAAGGACGTCAAGGTCATCCAGCTCGACATCGCGCCCGAGGAGATCGGCCACAACAAGCCGACGGAAGTGGCGCTGGTCGGCGACGGCAAAGCCATCATGGCGCAGCTCAACAAGGCGCTGGTCAACCGCCAGTGGTTCCATCCCAAGGACACGCCGTGGCGGCAGGCCCTCACCAAGAAGGCGACCGAGAATGCGGCGACGATCAAGCCGCAGGTCGACGACGAGCAGGGGCCGGCCAACTACTACCGGGCCCTGCGCGACGTCGCCGCCTGGATGCCGAAGAATGCGATCCTCAGCGCCGAGGGCGCCGGCACGATGGATATCGGCCTCACGCAGTTGCCGAGCTTCAACGCCCGCTCCGTCCTCAATGCCGGCACCTACGGCACGATGGGCGTCGGCCTCGGCCAGGCGATCGCCGCCGCCGTGTCGGATTCCAGCCGGCCGGTCATCCACCTCTCGGGCGACTCGGCGATCGGCTTCTCCGGCATGGAGATGGAGACGCTGGTCCGCTACAACCTGCCGGTGAAGATCGTCGTCCTGAACAACGGCGGCATCGGCCCCGGCATGCCGGAGATCCCGGAAAACCCGATGTTCAACCTGAAGCCCAACGCGCTGATCTATGGTGCGCGCTACGACAAGGTGATGGAGGCCTTCGGCGGCAAGGGCCTGTTCGTCAAGGAGCCGAAGGACATCCGCAAGGCGCTCGACGAGGCGATGGCCTTCAAGGGCCCCGCGCTCGTCAACGTCGTGCTGTCGCAGGGCTCCACCCGCAAGGCACAGCAGTTCGCCTGGCATAGCTAATGGAGTGACACAACAAAGGGCCGCGGCCTTCGAAGCGCGGCCCGCCACTGGAGGGATCGCCATGCAGGATCAGGTTAGGCAGCAGGAGATCGCAACCGAGACGCAGCAGCCGGCCCTGAAGGGCATCAAGGTGCTCGACCTCACCCAGTTCGAGGCGGGACCGTCCTGCACCGAGGCGCTGGCCTGGCTCGGTGCCGACGTCGTCAAGGTCGAGGAGCCCAACCGCGGCGAGCCGGGGCGCTGGGGATCGAGCGACCGGCCCGACGCCGATTCGCACTACTTCATCTACTACAACCTCAACAAGCGCAGTGTGACCTGCAACCTCAAGAGCGACGAGGGCAAGGAACTGCTGCGGCGGATGATCGCCAAGGCCGACGTCGTGATCGAGAACATGGCGCCGGGCACCTTCGCGCGGCTGGGCTTCGACTGGCCGAAGCTGCACGCCCTCAATCCGCGACTGATCTTCGCCCAGGTCAAGGGCTTCGCGCCGGAGAGCCCGCACGCGAATTATCTGTCGTTCGACATGATCGCCCAGGCGATGGGCGGCACCATGGGCGTGAACGGCCATCCCGACCAGCCGCCGGTCCGACCGGGCCCGACCATCGGCGATACCGGCACTGGCATGCTGTGTGCGATGGGCATCCTCGCCGCGCTCTACCAGCGCATGACGACCGGCCGCGGCCAGCACATCCAGATCGCCATGCGCGATGCCATGCTGAACTACTGCCGCACGCCAATGAGCCGCCAGGCCGGCATGACCGACCAGTTGCCACGCGGCGGCAACACGGTGCCCGGCACGGCGCCGGGCGGCCTCTACACCTGCGCGCCGGGAGGGCTGAACGACCTCTGCTACATCTTCGCCTCGCGCGGCAACGAGGAGCATTGGCGCCGCCTGGTGAAGGCGATCGGCCGCGAGGATCTTTTGAACGATCCGCGCATGGCCGACCCCACCACCCGCGGACAGCATCGCGAGATCGTCGATGCGGCGATCAACGCATGGACGTCCAAGCGCACCAAGCAGGAGGTGACGAAGATCGTCGCCGGCGCCGGCGTGCCCTGCGGCGCCGTCATGACCACGCTCGAGCTGCTGCACGACCCTGACCTGCACGCGCGCGGGATGATGCAGAAGATCGAGCATCCGATCCGCGGGACGGTCACCGTGCCGGGTTGGCCGCTCAGGATGTCGGACACCAAGGTCCCTCTGAAAATCGCCCCGGCTCTCGGTGCGGATTGCGAGGCGATCTACGGCGAGTGGCTCGGCTGCTCGGCCGACGAGGTCAAGGGCATGCGCCAAGCCAAGGTGATCTGATTCTAGTTATCCGGGCGAAGTCGGTCCGGTCTCAACGTAGCGCCAGAACCTCGCCACGCGCGGGCCCATAAACAAGGAACCGATTACCTTGTGGTAGGCCGCGCGGCCGCGCGGCTGACGACGTCCGCGACCTCCTCCGTCGTCGCGGCTTTTGGCGCGCCCTCGCCACCTTAGCGGGCTCCCCTGAACGCTACGGTTGGAGAACCATCGCGGACAGACGGTCGGCACGTGCGGTTAGATCAGGCGGCAAGCTTTTCGACACTGCTCTTGAAACGCATCCACTCGCGCGTGCGATCCTCGTAGCTGCGTTTGCGGTGAGGTACCTTGTAGACGTCAGTCGTCGATATTCTAAGGTCACCGAAGTTCAGCGTGATAGCCTCAATCGGAATCTTCGGACCAATAGGCATGTTTGTATTCTTATCAATTTTTTGAGTCGTGCCGACGCCAGGCTGAAATAAATTCAACTCCTTTAGCTTAGGCGCAAGCACGGTCCGCGGTGCAAAGACTCTCACGATAAACGGGGAAATTTCTCTCGGAGTCGCATTCAGGTTGTAGGCTTTGAACAATAGCTCGTTCAAAGCCAGGGGACCGCCAATCTCCACGCTCGATGTAACCAGGGCCAGCATCCACAAGCCGGTCTGCTCCTGTCTTCCCCATCCGAGGAACTCAGGGTACAGCCCCAACTTAGTTAGAGCCGAGAGGTACTCCTCGCCAGCCTTTAGATATTGAGCTGGTAGCGTTTCGCTAGCCATTCAACGACTCCGTTGGAACTGAACGCTGCTTCATACATCTGGTCCGCATACCGCTGTGGGACTTTGTTCACTGAATAGCCGTGCCCACGTTGCCACTCGAAGGTCATCTTCCAAGAAGCTGCGGCCGGATCCCTTGGATTGAAGGTAGTGGGATCGATGCCCAATCGTTTCGCTAAGTAATATAGATCATGGGTCCATAACTCCGGCGCGTCCACAGTACTCGGCCAGCGATTCAGGCCTTCCTTTTTCATGACTGCCGCCTTGAGGCAGGCCTCGATCGCGAAACCAACCTGCTCCCAACACATGTTGGGCTGCTTTGCATCCTTCAATGTTCGGGCAGCATCACGCCGCTGGCGAACTAGCTGGAGCCACTCATCAGGACTGTTGGGGTGCCCAGCTATCTAGTCCTCCAGGACGGCGCTGTCCGGCATTGAAGTTGCGATTCCAAATCTAGTCGGGCCCGACCCAGAGTCTGCTCAACGAAGCGGGCCTCGACACGACAGGACGCAAGGTTACGTAACTCAACGCCTACGTAAACCCTCATTGACGTTTACGTAAACGTCAACTATGACGACTCCATTATGCCCGTCGCCGCCCCTCCGGCCGCCTCAACGGCCAAGAGCTCTGCCCAGCGCGACAGCCAGCGCATCTACAGCATCGCCGAACTTTCACGCGAGTTCGCGATCACGCCGCGCACCATCCGCTTCTACGAGGACGAGGGCCTGATCAAGCCGCGCCGCCAGGGGCTGACGCGGCTGTACAGCGCCGGCGACCGCACGCGGCTGGGCTGGATTCTCCGCGGCAAGCGATTGGGTTTCGCGCTCGCCGAGATCCGCGAGCTGCTCGATCTCTACCAGGTCGACCGCACCGGCCTGCAGCAGCTGCGCGAGCTGCTGCGCCGCAGCCGGCTGCACATCACCGACCTCGAGAAGAAGCGTCGCGACCTCGACGCGCATATCAGCGAATTCAAGGAAGTGGAGAGCCAGGTCAGCGCCGAGCTGCGTCAGCGCGGCGTCGATCCGGAGAACGACTAGGGAGGCATCGATGGCCGTCTACAAGGCGCCGCTCAAGGACATCAACTTCGTCCTGAACGAGGTTTTGGACGTCTCCAGCCTGTCGAAGCTGCCGGGCTATCAGGACGCCACGCCGGACGTCATCCAGGCGATCCTCGAGGAAGCGGCCAAGCTCTGCGAGAACGTGCTGTTCCCGCTCAATCGCTCGGGCGACGAGGAGGGCTGCACCTACGAGAACGGCGTCGTGCGCACGCCCAAGGGGTTCAAGCACGCCTACGACATGTTCCGCGAAGGCGGCTGGACCGCCATGACCTGCGATGCCGAGTATGGCGGCCAGGGCCTGCCGGCGACGGTGGGCTTCGCCGTGCAGGAGATGTTCACGGCGTCGAACCAGGCCTTCGCCATGTATCCCGGCCTCAGCCACGGCGCCTACGAGGCGCTGGCGCGGCACGGCTCGGACGCGCTCAAGAAGCAGTACCTGCCCAAGCTCACCGACGGCACCTGGACCGGCACGATGTGCCTGACCGAGCCCCATTGCGGCACCGACCTCGGCATGCTGCGCACCAAGGCCGAGCTGCAGGCCGACGGCAGCTACTCGATCACCGGCACCAAGATCTTCATCTCGGCCGGCGAGCACGATCTCGCCGAGAACATCCTTCACCTGGTGCTGGCGCGCCTGCCGGATGCGCCGGGCGGCACCAAGGGCATCTCGTTGTTCCTGGTGCCCAAGTTCATTCCGAAGGTCGATGGTTCGGTCGGTGAGCGCAACGGCATCCGCTGCGGCGCCATCGAGCACAAGATGGGCATCAAGGCCAACGCCACCTGCGTCATGAACCTGGACGGCGCCAAGGGCTGGCTGGTCGGTGAGCTCAACAAGGGCATGCCGGCGATGTTCGTGATGATGAACGCGGCCCGCCTCGGCGTCGGCATGCAGGGCCTGGGCATCGCCGAGACCTCGTACCAGAGCGCCGTCGCCTACGCGCGCGATCGCATCCAAGGCCGCTCGCTGACCGGGTCGAAGAATCCCAACGGACCAGCCGATCCCATCATCGTGCATCCCGACGTGCGGCGCATGCTGATGATCCAGAAGTCGTTCACCGAGGCGGCCCGCGCGCTGTCGCTGTGGGTCGGCATGCTGATCGATGAGGCGCACAGCCATCCCGACGCCGCCAAGCGCGAGGCGGCCGACGATCTCGTGCAGATGCTGACGCCGATCATCAAGGCGCACTTCACCGACATGGGCAGCGAGTGCGCCAACCTCGCGGTGCAGACCTACGGCGGCCACGGCTTCATCCGCGAGAACGGCGTAGAACAGTTCGTGCGCGACGCCCGCATCACTCAGCTCTACGAAGGCACCAACGGCATCCAGGCGCTCGACCTGATCGGCCGCAAGCTGCCGATGAAGGGCGGCCAGGCCGCCCAGCGGCTGCTCGGCGAGATGTCGGGCTTCGTCGCCCAGCACAAGGCCGACGACAAGATGAAGGAGTTCGTCGAGCCGCTCGAGAAGGCGCTGGGCCGCGTGCAGGACGCCGCGCTCTTCGTGATGCAGAACGCGATGAAGAACCACGATGAAGCCGGTGCCGCCGCGACCGACCTGCTGCGGCTGATGGCGCTCACCGCCATGACCTTCATGTGGGGCCGCATCGCCGTCGCCGCCCACAAGGGCCTCGCCAACGGCAACGACAACGCCTTCTACGAGGCCAAGCTCAACACCGCACGCTTCTACATCGCCCGCGTGCTGCCGCAGACGACATCGCTCAACCATCAGATCAAGGCGGGCGCCGCCACCCTGATGGCCCTGCCGGCCGAGGCGTTCTGATCTGGTGAACTCATACTCTTCCGGACCGCGCGCGTCCCGCGCGCTCAAGAGTCATGAGCGCGCAGGGAGGTCGCGTCAGACGCGACCCAGCGCGCGGTCCGGAAGACCATGACGCCAGCGCAGGACGAGGTCACGCTTTCCGCCCGCGACCTGCTCGCGCTGCAGGCCTTCGAGCTCGCGGCGCGCACCGGCTCGTTCAAGGCGGCGGCCGAGGCGTTGCACATCACGGCGTCGGCGGTCAGCCATCGCATCGCCGGCCTGGAGCGGACGCTCGGCGCCAAGCTGTTCGAGCGCGGCCCGCGCGGCGTCGGGCTGTCGCCGGCCGGAACCGCGCTCGCCGCCACCACCGGCCACGCCTTCGGCGATCTTTCACGCGCGCTCGCACGGCAGTCCTCGGGCAGCCGTCGGCTGCGCGTGTCGGCGGTGCCGATCTTTGCCTCGCACTGGCTGCTGCCACGGCTTGGCCAGTTCCTCGCCGACCATCCCGAGATCGAGCTTCAGGTCGAGGCGAGCCCGCGCATGGCCGACATGGAAGCGGGCCTGGTCGACGTCGCACTGCGCTACGGCGAGGGCCAGTGGCCTGACGTCTCGGCCGAACGCATCATGGACCTGGAGACGGTGCCGGTGGCGGCACCGTCATTGGTGCGCCGCCTGAAGCTCGGCGCTCCGGCGGATGTCGCGCGGGCGCCGCTGATCCGCGTGGCGCCCTTCGGCGCATCCTGGACCGATTGGGCGACGGCCGCGGGCCTCGATGCCGCGCGCTTCGAGCGCCGCAAGGGCGTGCAGGTCGACGGCATGGGGGCCGCGTTGCGCGCGGCAGCGCACGGACTCGGCGTCGCGCTCGCGTTCGATCCGGTGATCGACAGTGAGATCCGGCTGGGTGCGCTGGTGCGCGTTGGACCGGGCGTGACGTCGCGCGGACAGATATGGCTGGTCTGCCGGCCGCGCGAGCGCACTCTGCCGGCGATCCGCGCGCTCAGGCGCTGGCTGCTGGCCGAGAGCGGCGCGGCCTGAATATCATTCACGTTAGCCGCGACCTCTTGCGTTTGTCGTGAGGCGCCGGCGGGCCGATAGCTTCGCTCATGGACCTGATGCTTCCCGCGCGCGACGGGGTGAAGCTTGCCGCCACCCTGTTCGACGCCACGTCACCCTTGCGCGGTGCGCTGCTGCTGAACGGCGGCACCGGCATTCCACGCCAGTTCTACGCCGCCTTCGCCGCACACCTCGCGAGCCGCGGCTTCGCCGTGCTGACCTACGACTATCGCGGCATCGGCGGCTCGGAGAAGCCGCTCGAAGCCATGATCGACCAATGGGGCAGCATCGACCAACCCTCGATGCTCGATCACCTGGCGCGCCTCCATCCGGGTGCGCCGATCGGCCTCGTCGGCCATTCGTTCGGCGGCCAGGTGCTGGGCCTCGCCGACAACATTGCGTCAGTACGCGCGGCGGTGCTGATCACCAGCCAGAGCGGGCACTGGCGCCACTGGCCACCGGGCCGACGGCGTCTGCGCATGCTGGCGCTGTGGTGGCTGCTGATTCCCGGGCTGACAGCGCTGACCGGCCGCTTCCCGGGCGCGTGGATCGGCACCGCCAACCTGCCGGCCAACATCGCGCGGAGCTGGGCGCGCTGGGGTCGTTCGCGCCACTACGTTTGCGATCCTTGGGGCAAGCCGTTCCGGCCGCACAACGAGCAAGTCACGTTCCCGATCCAGTGGCTGAGCTTCACCGACGACCCGATCGCGCCCTACGAGGCGGTCGAGGCGCTGCGGCCCTATTATCCCGGTGCGTCCGTCGAGCGCCGGCATCTCGCACCTGCCGATCTCGCCGTCGAGGCGGTCGGCCATTTCGGCTTCTTCCGCAAGTCGATGCCGCGCGCCGGCTGGGACGCACTCGCATCGTGGCTCGACGCGCGGTTGCAAGCAGCGCCGGCGCGCGGGCAGACTGGGCAGGAACACCAGTCCGAGGATCCAGCCGCATGTCAGCACCCCACGTTCTCGCCGAGGTCAAGGACGGCATCGGCTGGCTGACGCTCAATCGGCCGGAGTCCCTGAACGCCTTGTCGTTCGAGATGACCGACCTTCTGATCAAGCACACGGCCGAGTTCGAAAAGGATGCCAAGGTCCGCTGTGTGGTGATCCGCGGCGCCGGCACGCATTTCATGGCCGGCGGCGACATCAAGGGCTTCCACAAGTCGCTCACCGAGAACAAGGCGGCCCATCTCGCCGGCTTCGAGATGCGCGTGGTGAAGGCGCACCAGACGATCTACCAGATCCGCCGCATGCAGAAGCCGGTGCTGGCCTCGGTGCAGGGCGCGGCCGCGGGCTTC
>JAKFVH010000183.1 GCA_021732285.1 Reyranella sp.
GCCAAAGAACGCCTGAAATTTGTTGATCTGGATTCGGCTGGCGACCTGACCTGCCCCCTCCCTACCTCCCCCGTATGACGGGGGAGGAGGCTTGAACCGCATCATCCAGCGTCTCGGCGAAGGCCCTGATGACCGGTTCCAGGATTTCCGGCCCGGTCGTCGCCGCCGAATCGGCAGGCGTGTGGAAGAAGGTGTGGGAACCCGCCATGCCGAAGAAGCGCGGATAGCCCGCCGCCAGCACGTCGCGCAGCTCGCCGACGCCGGCGCGCGGGCCCGTCAGCGGCGTGGCCACGATGTCCTTGAAGCGCCGCGCCACCGATGCCTCCATCGCCTGCGAGCTCAGGATCAGGCGCTGACGGGCGTCGACCTGGCGATCGGTGACCCAACGCTCGCCGTCGCGTCGCCAGCCGAAGCAGGCCAGCGAAGCGCCGAAGTGCGCCCACGCCAGCGTGGCATCGGGCTTGGGCGCGCCGTCGTGCAGGAAATGCTCCATGCCGCCGTGGCCAACCTCGTGGCCTGAAGTGGCGACGAAGACCAGATCAACATCCGGCCAGCGCGTCGCGGCGAGCCGCGCCATTGCCAGGAAGCCCGCGATGCCGGGCCCGCGCTCGCAGCTGCTGGTGAACCAGCTCGTCACCGGCGTCGAGATCGCAAGCCAGCGCCCCTTGCCGCGGTCCAGCCGGGCCACGACGTTGCGCCCGGGCACATCGCGCCGCCACGCGCCCTGCACCGACACGGAGACCGGCCGGCCGGACTGCTGGGCCGCGTCGAGCAACGGGCGGTCCTTGGGCGCCACCAGGATCACCGGCACCGGCCACGGTGGGGTCTTCTGGTCGACGTTGTAGGTGAAGATCTCGCCGCTCGGATGGTCGATGGTGAGCAGCACGGCAGCGGGCTTTCGCGCCAAGGCGCTTTCGATGGCGGCGACATGCTGGCTGGTGAGATAGGCGCCGCGGTCGAAAGGCAGCGTGAGGCGCACGAAGGCATCGGGCGCGGGGCCACTGTCTGATGCCGCGATCGGCGCCGTCAGGGAAAACGTCGCCTGCCGCTCGGGTATCCACCATTGCGGCATGACGGGCCGCGTCTCGCCGTCGACCCTGAGTGTCGCGGTTTCGAAATCGTATTGGCGCGACAGCGAAAAACGTTGCGAGGAGACCTTCAGTCCGGCGCGTTCAAGTTCCTCGGCGATCCAGGTCAGCGCATGTTCGGCGCCCGGCGAGCCGTAGCGATGCGGCCCGAAACTATCGTAGCGCTGCACGTCCGCGTAGAGCGCGGCGCCTGACAAGGGATCGGCGAAGGCTGGTGAGGACATGGCGAACAGCAGACTGGCGGCGAGGGCGGCCTGGCGACGCCGCATCAGAACTGGAGCGCCTGCACCCGCTCGGACGGCAGCTCCGACATCCGCACATACTGGGCGAGGATATGCATCAGGGATTGATGCGCGTCCTCGACGACGCCGTAGTTCGCGGCCTCGACATGCAGGTTGATGTCGGCCATCTGGGCGCTGCGGCCGCCGGAGAAGCCGGACATCGCGATGGTCGTCATGCCGTTGTCGCGGGCCCACTTCAGGGCGCGCACGATGTTCTCGGAATTGCCGGACGAGGAGATGGTGATCAGGACATCGCCCGGCCGCGCGGCATTGCGCAGCTGATGGGCAAAGATTTCGGCGTACTCTATGTCGTTGGCGATCGCGGTGATCAATTCGATGGTTGCCGACAGGCTCACCACCCGCGAGCGCAGCGTCGTATCGGTGCCGATGCCCTTCGTGCAATCGTTGGCCAAGTGGTTGGAGATCGCGGCCGAACCGCCGTTGCCGCAGGCGAAGATCAGCTTGTCATTGCGAATGGCCTGCTTCAGGACGGCGGCCGCCCGATCGATTTCTTCGGGGCGTACGGAGGTGAGCGCCTTGGCCATCGCCGATGCGTAGTCGGCGACGAAGGCGCCGGCGTTGGAGTACTTATGGCCTGGAAACTTGGCTGTCATGCGACAGGTGGGTAAGGGACGGCCGTGCCGGCGTCAACCGTCCCACACGTTCTGGGGCATCGGCAGCTTGGCGAAGTCGGCGGCCACCAGCGGCCGGTGGTGGGAGACCCCTTCCTTCTCCAACAACATCATGTATTGGCGCACATGCTGGCCGGAGTGCCAGGTCGTCCGCTCCATGAGCTCGTGCAGGCTCTGCGGGCCGTAGTAGGTCTGCAAGGTCTTCGACGGCGCCGTATCGCCGGCCTGCCACCAGGCCCGGAAGCGGTCCCGCACCTTCGTGCCGTAGGCGACCAGGGCCGCCGTGCTCGCGTCGGGGGCGGGTTCTTCGCGGAACGCGGCCTGGACCAGGGTGACGTTCTCGTTGGCATCGAGGAAGGCGTCGACGACGCGGAACAGATGGAAGGCGAGCGTGCGATAGCTGCGCGGCCGTCCCGGGACATGAACGTCGAGCCGGTCGGCCGGCATCAGCGGGATCAGCTCGAGCGCGGCATCCATGAACTTGGTGACACGGGCTGCCAGCTCGTCGGTCGAAAGCTCGGGCCCGGACTTCTCGGTGAGCCCGAGGAACTCGACGATCTGCTTGGTGCTCTGGCCGAACGTGTACTTGTCGCCGCGCGACAGCACCGGCACCGAACGCACACCGAGCCGTTCCAGCTCGGCCATGCCGGTCGGGTCCTCGAGCACATTGACTGAAACGAAGTCGATCCCACGGATCGATAGAAACTCTTTGAGTCTCAGGCAGCTGGTTCAACCGGGCTGCCAGAACACCTTCAGCGGTTCGCTCATGTCGCTACTCCTTCGTCGCGGGACTCAATTGGTCTCCTTCAGGCCGAACGTGTCAAGGAGCGTCCGCCAGCGCACCATGTCGGCTGCCAAGCGTTCGGCGCATTCCTTGCCGGTTGACGTCTGCACATCGAGGCCAAGCTGGCTCAGCTGCTCGCTGACATCACGTGAGTCGAGCACGGCGCGCAACTCGCGTTCCCAGGCAGCCGCCACGTCCGGTGACAGGCCGGTCGGCCCGAAGAAGCCATACCAGTTCTGCAGCTCGAGGGCTGGATAACCGAGCTCGGCAACGGTCGGAATGTCGGGAGCCGTCTTGCTGCGCGTCCTGTCCGAGGTGACGAGGATGCGCAGGCGCGCGCCGCGATGATGCTGCAGGAAAGAGGTGAGGCCGCCGCTGCCGGCGGGGATCTTGGCCTCCTGGAGGTCGGCTACGAGCGGCGATGCGCCCTTGTAGTAGACAGCCTCCAGCGGACGGTTCAGCGCCTGGCCGAGCATCAGGCCGAAGAGGTGGATCAGAGTGTTCAGCGAGGTGGTGCCGAAGCGAGCGTCTTCCGGGCGCGTGTTGTCCTGCAGCCACTTGCCGTACCCGGCGAGAGTGGTGACCTCGAGCTTGCGCGACACCGCAAGGGCCGTCGGATAGGTGCCGGCCAAGGTGAGTGGCAGGACGTCGGTCAGCGGGTTGAAGGGAAAGGACTTGTCGGTCAGCCGTCCGATCAATGCCGCTGTCTGCATGAAGCCCAACACCGACCCATCGGTCGGCGCCCGCTTCAGGATCTCACCGACCGCAGCTCCCGACACGCTGGGGCGATTCTCGATGGTCACCGGCCGTGACAGGCGGCGCTGCAAGGAGCCGGCAATGACCCGGGCCATCTCGTCCGTGCCGCCGCCGACGGGATATCCGATGACTATCCTGATGCCGCGTGTCGGCAGCACTCCTTGTGCATTTGCTGGTGCATAGGGTGACGGCACGCCGAGCAAGGCCGGGGCGGCCAGGACGGTGCGACGCGACAGCCGGATCATGGCAGTGCCTCACCTTCGTTCTGGGACCGCCAACGCACCAAAGCGCCTGTTTGTTCCCGTCAAGCGGGCTTGTGACAGACGACGCAGACCTTGTTGCCGTCGGGGTCCCTGAGATAAGCGCCGTAGTAGTTCGGATGATAGTGCGTGCGCAGCCCCGGCGCACCTTCATCCTTGCCGCCGGCCGACATCCCCGCCTTGTAGGCGGCGTCGACCGCCGGCCGGTTGGCCGCGTCGAGGCCGACCGTCACGCCATTGCCGACCGATGCCGTCTTCTTGTCGAGAGGCGTGACGATCCAGAGTTGCGGGCGTCCGCCGGCGCGACCGTAGCCGGCCGCCTCGGGATAGTCGGCGAGACGTTCGAGCCCCAGTGCCTTGCCGACGCCGTCATAAAAGGCCTTGGCTTTGGCAACATCGTTGGTGCCGATGGTGACGTGGCTGAACATTGGGTGGCCTTCCTCGATTGCTTCGCGCCTCAGGATGCCGCAGGCGCATACACCGAGGCAAGCTGGCGCGAGACCAGCCGCGCATAGAGGCCGTTCCTTGCCAGCAGTGAAGCGTGCGTGCCGGTCTCGGCCACGCGGCCCGCGTCCAGCACCACGATCAGGTCGGCATCGCGCACCGTCGACAGGCGATGGGCGATGACGATGGTGGTGCGGTCGGACTGCAGGAGATCGAGCGCGCGGCGCACGGCCTGCTCATTGACCGCATCGAGATGCGAGGTCGCCTCGTCGAGCACCAGGATGGGCGCGTCCTTCAGGAAGGCGCGGGCGATGGCGACGCGCTGGCGCTGGCCGCCCGACAGTGCCGTGCCGCGTTCGCCGACCGGCGAATCGAGGCCGTCGGGCAGGGCTGCGACCAGCTCGCTCAGCGAGGCGTGCCGGATCGCCGCCTGCAGCTCGGCTTCCGAGGCTTCGGGCCGGGCGATCAGGATGTTGGCGCGCAGGCTGTCGTTGAACAGATAGGTGTCCTGGGCGACCAGCGCGATCAGCCGGCGCAGCTCGTCGAGCTTGTAGTCGCGCAGGTCGGCGCCGTTCAGCGTGATGCGGCCGGAATCGGCGTCCCAGAAGCGCATCAGGAGCTGCGCCGTCGTGGTCTTGCCGGCGCCCGAGGTGCCGACCAGTGCCACCGTCTTGCCGGCCGGGATCGTGAAGCTGACGTCGCTCAGCGCCCGGCGTGTCTGGCCGGGATAGGTGAAGTTCACCTTCTCGAGGGCAAGCGCGGCGGCACCGGCGCGCGGCGGCACGCCGGCGCCATCGCGCACGGGAATCGGCTCGTTGGCGAGCGCATAGACACGGCGCGTGGCGCCCAGCGTATCGGCAAGCTGTCGGCCGATCTGGGCGATCTCCGATACCGGCAGGAAGGCCGCCATGGCGAGGATGGTGAGCAATGGCAGCAGGCCGGAATCGATGGCGCCTTGCTGCGACAGCAGGGCGCCCGTCACGACGACGGCCAGGCCGCCCAAGCCGGTCAGCACTTCCAGGATGGCGTGCTGCAAGGTGAGCTCGCTGAAGAAGGGCAGGCGCAGCGAGATGTGGCGCTGGGAGAGCTGGTCGAGCTTGGCGCCGCGCGCGTCCTCCTGCTGGAAGGCGACGATCTCGCCCAGGCCCTGCACCGAATCGACGGCGAAGGCGCCGAGCTCGCCCGCGGCCTCGCGCGCCTGGCTGCCCAGGCGATCGACGCGCTTGCGCATCAGGAAGGGGCTGAGGCCCACCGCGAGCAGGAACGGCAGCAGTGCCAGCGCCAGCCAGCCGTTGGCCCACGCGAGCACCGCAACCACGGCCGCCGGCACCAGGATGGCGACGAAGGCCGGCGCCACGGTGTGCGCGAAGAAGTATTCGACCAGCTCGATGTCGTGCGTGGCGAGCGCCATCAGATCGCCGGTGCGCCGGCGCACCAGGTAGGCCGGGGCCAGCGCATCGAGCTTGCGGAAGGCGTCGATGCGCATCTCGGCCAGCAGGCGGAAGGCCATGTCGTGCGCCAGCCAGGATTCGAACCAGTGCAGGATGCCCGACAGCGGCGCCACGACGGCGAGCGCGATGGCGTAGCCCGCGTAAGGCTGGTGGTTCTTCAGCGCCAGCACGATCAGCGCCGAGAGCACGCCCACGCCGATGAAGGCGATGACGCGCAGCACACCCAAGGTGAACGTTGCGGTGAGCTTGCCCTTCCACGGCAGGATCACCTTCATCAGCGCGATCACGACCTGGTACCAGGTGAGGCCCTCGGCCTTGATGATGCCTTCGGTGACGGTCTTGCTGGGGGCGCGCGACTCCAGTCGCGCGTCATAGGGTTGCTCGTGCGAGGAAGATCGCGCCGCTGGAGTGGCGCGCCCCCAGCCGCGCGCCTGCTCGGCCATCAGGCCGGCATAGACGCCGCCCCGGGCCATCAGCGCCTCGTGGCGGCCCTGCTCGGCGACCTTGCCGCCGTCGAGCACGAGGATGCGGTCGCAGTCGATCACGCTCGACAGGCGATGGGCCAGGATCAGCGTGGTGCGGCCCTGCATCAGGCGATCGAGCGCCTCCTGGATCACCGCCTCGTTCTCGGCGTCGACGGCCGACAGCGCTTCGTCGAGCACCAGGATCGGCGTGTCGCGCAGCAGCGCGCGGGCGATGGCGACGCGCTGGCGCTGGCCGCCCGAGAGCTTGATGCCCTTCTCGCCGATCACGGTGGCGTAGCCCTGCGGCAGGGTCAGGATGAACTCGTGGATGTTCGCCGCGCGGGCGGCGTCCTCGAGCTCCTGTTGCGTCGCCTCGGGCCGGCCGAGGCGAATGTTCTCCTCGACGGTGCCGTGGAACAGGAAGGTGTCCTGGTTCACCACCGAGATCAGCGACCGGATCTCGGCGAACGGCAGGGTGCGCAGGTCGTGGCCGCCTAAAAGGATGCGGCCATGGTCGGGATCGTAGAAGCGCAGCAGCAGGCGCACGATCGACGACTTGCCGCCGCCCGACGGGCCGACCAGGCCCAGCCGCTCACCCGCCGCGGCGCGGAAGGAAAGCGCGTCATGCACGGTGCGGCGCGTGCCGGGATAGGCGAAGCGCACGTTCTCGAATTCGATGGTCGGCGCCAGGGCCCTATGGAGCCCATCTCCGAGCTTGGCTGGGCTCGCGTCGGCGACAGCAGGCTTGTCGTCGAGGATGCGATAGATGCCCTGCGCCGCCGACAGCCCGACCATGCCCTGGTGCAGCACCGAGCGCAGCTCGCGCATCGGCCGGAAGACTTCTATGCCCAGCATCAGGATGATCAGCAGGGCCGACAACGACATCGTGCCGGCCTCGACGCGCGTCGCGCCATAGATCAACGCTGCCGCCGCGCCGCCCGCGATCGAGGCATCGGTGATGCCGCGGGCCAGCGAGTTGGTGCCCAGCACCCACATGGTGCGGCGGAACAGGTCGCGCGCCTCGACCTCGAGCTTGTCGGCGCGCGTCTTGCCCTGGCCGAACGCCTTGAGCGTGGCGAGGCCCTGGATCGAATCGAGGAACTCGGCGGCGAACGAGGCATAGGCCGTCTGCCGCCGCCGGGAATTCTTGACGTCCCACTTGTGCCACAGCGCCGGCGCCAGCAAAGCGACCAAGGCGAAGCCCAGCATGACCGTCGCCACCGGCAGGTCGACGAAGGCGATCACGGCGAAGATCAGGATCGGCGACAGGAGCGCGATCAGAAACTGCGGCAGGAACTGGCCGAAGTAGGTTTCGAGCTGTTCCACGCCGTCGATCATCGACAGGGTGAGTCCGCCCGAGCGCTGGCGGCCGACCGTGCCCGGTCCCAGCGACGCCACCTGGTCGTAGAGGATGCGCCGCAGCTTCTTCTGCACTCGCGCCGCCGTGCCGTGCGCCACCACCGCGCGCCAGTGCTCGGCGAGGCCGCGCAGCACCATGACCAGGGCGATCAGCAGGATCGAGGGCACCAGCTCGGAGATCGGCCGGCCGAGGAAGACCTGACCGATCAGCCAGCCCAGAAGGCCGAGGCGGGCGATGCCCAGGCCGACGGCCAAAAGCCCGATTCCGACGGCGCCGGCGATCCGCCAGCGCACCCCTTTGGTGAAGACGAGGAGGCGCGGTTCGATGTGCATAAGAATGAATCTAGGCCGAACATTCGTATTCGTCAGTCCACAAATTGGAAGAACCCGTGTACATTTCTGAACATGGATGCCAACTGGGACGATCTCCGCGTTTTCCTGACCCTCGCGCGCGAGGGCACGCTCACTACGGCGGCCAAGGCGCTGGGCGTCAGCCATCCCACTATATCGCGCCGCGTGCAGGCGCTGGAGCAGCAGATCGGCGCGCGCCTGTTCGAGCGCCTGCCCGACCGCTTCGTGCCGACATCGGCCGGCGAGGAGCTGCTGGCCGACACCGAGGCGATGGAGAAGGCGGCGCTTTCCATCCATCGGCGCAGCGCCGGTCTCAGCGACACGGTGAGCGGCGTGGTGCGCCTGTCGGCCGGCGAGGCGATGGCGGTGCTGGTCGCGCGCCATCTGCCGTGGCTGCGCGCCCGATTGCAGCAGATCGAGTTCGAAGTGATCGCGAGCCACACGCTCGCCAACCTGTCGCGGCGCGAGGCCGATCTCCTGATCCGCGAGCAGGTGCCGGAGCTTGCCGGCATCGTCACCCGCAAGCTCTGCCACGTCGCCTACGCGGTCTATGCGGGGAGCCGTCTCGAGTTGAAGCGTACCGAGATGCCGGCGCTGGTCGACCTGCCCTGGATCGGCTTCGATGACGACCACGGTTACATGCCGGGCCAGCGCTGGATACACGAGCAGATCGGCCGGCGGCCCGAGATGCGGGTCAACAACTGGCTCGTCCTGCACGATGCGGTGCGCTCCGGAGCGGGCCTTGGCGTGCTGCCCTGCTATCTTGCCGACCAGGACCCGAGGCTGCGGCGCGTCGGTGGCGTGTTGCCCGAGATAACCACCGAGCAGTGGCTGCTGGTCCATCGCGACCTCCGGGCCCTGCCGCGGGTGCGCGCGGTCATGGACGCGCTGGTCGAGCTCTTCCAGCGTCACCGCTCCAATCTGGAGGGGCGCGGCGGACAGACTGTGCCATAGTGGGACGCCTTTCCGGAGGGGAGAAACGCCATGAGCATCAAAAGCCTTGCAAGCGTTCTGGTGTTGTCGCTGGCCCTGGTTCCGGCGGCCGTCCGCGCAGAGATGCCCGCGCAGATGGCGGGCAAACCCGAAGACGTCGGCCTGTCTTCGACGCAGCTCAAGCGCCTCGAAGCGGCGACCAAGAAGAACATCGACGACGGATTGATGCCCGGCGCGGTCATGCTGGTGGCGCGGCGCGGCAAGATCGCCTGGGTGTCGGTGCAGGGCAAGCGGGCGCCGGACGCCGACGATGCCATGAAGTTCGATTCGATCTTCCGCATCTATTCCATGACCAAGCCGATCACCAGCCTGGTGTTGATGCAGCTGGTCGAGGAAGGCCGCCTGCAGGTCTACGATCCCGTCGCCAAGTACCTGCCCGAGATCGGCAAGATGAAGGTCGGCACCGAAGCCACGGTCGATGGCCGCCCGGCGCTGCGCCTCAGCGATCCCGAGCGGGCAATGACGGTGCAGGACCTGCTGCGCCACACCGCGGGCCTGACCTACGGCAACCGCGGCACGTCGCTGGTCCACAAGGCCTACATCGACGCCAAGGTCGGCGATCGCACGGCGACCAACGAGGAGATGGTGAAGCGCCTCGCCGGCACACCGCTGCTGTTCGGGCCGGGTGAGCGCTGGGAATACAGTGTCGCCGTCGACGTGCAGGGGCGCCTGATCGAGGTGCTGACCGGCAAGACGCTGATGGAGGCTTTCAACGAGCGCGTGTTCCAACCGCTCGGCATGGTCGACACCGCTTTCCAGGTGCCGGCCGGCAAGCTCGCGCGCGCGGCGCAGCCTGGCCAGAAGCCCAACGGCCCGCCGATGACGCCACGCTTCAAGGTCGACGACGGCGCCAAATACGAGTCCGGCGGCGGCGGTCTTTTGGGGACGACCGAGGACTACCTGCGCTTCAGCCTGGCGCTGGCCAATGGCGGCGCCTTCCAGGGCAAGCGCATCATTGGCCGCAAGACGCTGGAGTTCATGACGGCGGACCATGTCGGCAACCGGCCCGGCCGTCCCGACGGCTTCGGCTTCGGCCTGGGCTTCGAGGTCCATACCAAGCTCGGCGGCGATTCCGCCCTGATGGGCTCGGTCGGCGAGTACGGCTGGTCGGGCGCCGCCGGCACGACCTTCTGGGTCGATCCCAAGGAACAGCTTTTAGGCATCTACATGGTGCAGGCGAACGCCGAGGACACGCGCTTCCTGCGCAACCAGTTCCGCTCGATGGTGCAGGCGGCGATCGCCGACTAGGCTAGCTGGGGGCGCGCGACTCCAGTCGCGCGTCTTCGGTGCCGACGTGGAAGATCGCGCCACTGGAGTGGCGCGCCCCCAGCGTCAGATCATGATCTGCTGGATGCCGCCGCGCGGCTGGCCGGCCTCGATGTTGCGCCACAGGATTTCGTGACCGGCCGGCAGCGGCCGGTTGTTGGCCATGGTCAGCCAGATCCTGAGCAGCAGCCGGTCGTGGCCACTCCCGGCGTCGTCCTCGAACGGCGTGCGGCCGTGATAGGTGACGTGGCTGTTGATCAGCTGCAGGTCGCCGGGCTCGAGCGTCATCTCGAAGCAGAGGTCCTGCGCCGTCGCCATCAGCACGTCGATCGCCTCCTTCTGCGCCGGCGTGAGCTTGGGCACGTCGGGCGCGAGCTGGGCGGCCTCGATGAAGGTGAGCGAATAGTGCGAGGTGAACTTGCCGTCGCGCACGCCGAAGATCGGCAGCGGATAGGCCGTGGCCTTGGTCGTGCTGGAGCCGTCCTTGCCGGTGCCTTCCTCGCCGAAGCGGCTGCGCCAGTAGTCGGTGAACAGCGCGTCGAGCAGGTCGGGACGCTTGGCGAGGATCGCATTGTGGACCGCGGGCGTCGAGGCAAGCGTGCTCACGCCGCCTTTCATCGCCTGGCGCACGCACAGGAGGCCGACCACGTCGGTGCGGTCGGTGTGGAAGCGCAGCCCGCCGTTGGTCAGTGTGCGGGCATAGGAGGAGAGGAAGGTGGTGCCCTTCTGGTCCTTGGTCTCGCCGCCCATCGTGATCTGACCATACGTGCGGCCGACATGGGCGCCCTCGTCGCGGATGGCGCGCATCAGCTCGCCGCTGCGGTTCTGGAACACCGGCGTGCCGAGATATGTGCCCAGCCCGAAGTAGATCTTGCGCAGATCGTCCTCGTCGTAGCGCTCCACCGGGAAGCCGCGCAGCTTCATGATCCCGACGCCGTTCTCCAGCTCGTCGGCGATGTCGGCCAGCAGCCCGTCGAGGCCGGCGAGCGGAAAATCCTTGCGCGTGATCTGCGACCATTCGAGGCCCGCCTTGTTCACGGCAGCCAGCGCGGCATCGAGCGCGGCGGTGCCGGAGGCCGGGAAGTCGCGGATCCAGCGCTTGGAGTTCTTGATCTCTTCGCCGGTCCACACGCAGGGACCGGTCAGGGGGGTGCGAGTGCTCATGATCGGACCATTATAGCGCCTTGCGCATGTTGATCGAGGTCGGATAGTCGAAGCCCTCATGCGCCTCGCGCGATATCTCGACATAACCGAGGGAAGTGAACAGCCGCTGGTTCTCGGTCAGCACGATGCGCACGCCCAAGCGGACACCGGCGAGCTCGCGGCGGCGAGCCTCGTCCTCGACGGCCTCGACCAGGCGGCGCGCGATGCCCTGGCCGCGCGCCTCGGGCACCACTGCGAGACGGCCGAAATAGAGATCGTCGTCCATCAGCTGCACCATGACGCAACCGAGGATGCGACCGTTCCGCTCCGCGAGGATGGCGCCGCACTCGCGCGCCAGCTCGGCGGCGATGACGTCAGCGGTTTCGCGGAAGGCGCCCGACTCGGGCTCGAGCTTGCCGCGATACTGCTCGAAGGAGGCAGCGATGGTGGCCGCGATGGCCGTGGCATCGGCTGGCGTCGCGGCGCGCAGGACAAGGGTGTCGCTCATGGTCGCTTTCTCGCGTAGGCTTGCCTCATCGGTGAGGGAAAGCCAATGGGATACCAGATCATCGAGGTGCGCAAGCTCACGCCGGTGATCGGCGCGGAGATCTTCGGCGTCGATCTTGCCCGGCCGCTCGGCAACCAGGTCTTCCAGGAGATCCATGACGCGCTGATGGACAATCTGGTGATCTTTTTCCGCGACCAGGAGCTGACGCATCAGCAGCACAAGGACTTCGGCCGCCGCTTCGGCGAACTGCACATTCATCCTACCTCGATCCGCACCGAATCCGAGCATCACGAGATCCTGGTCATCAAGGCCGACGAGCATTCGAAGTTCGTGGCGGGCGAGGAATGGCACTCCGACGTCTCGTGCGATCCCGAGCCGCCGATGGGCAGCATCCTCTACATGAAGCAGCTGCCGCCCGACGGCGGCGGCAACACGCTGTTCGCCAACATGTATCGTGCCTACGACACGCTCTCAGCCCCGATCCAGCGCCTATGCGAAGGCCTGACGGCCGTCCATGACGGCGCGCAGGTCTATGGCGGCCGCTTCGGCCAGAAGCCGAAGGAGGGCGGCTTCCCCCGGAACGAGCATCCGGTGGTGCGCACGCATCCCGTCACCGGCCGCAAGGCGCTCTACGTCAATCGCAACTTCACCACCCACATCGTGGGCTTGCGCAAAGCCGAGAGCGATGCGCTGCTGGAAATGCTCTACCGCCACAGCGAGACGCCGGAGTTCCAGTGCCGCTTCGCCTGGCAGCCCAACTCGATCGCCTTCTGGGACAATCGCGCCGCCATGCATCATGCGATGTGGGACTACTTCCCGCACAAGCGGCTGGGCTACCGGGTGACGGTCAAGGGCGACAAGCCGATCTACCGCGCATAGGAAAAGTCATGGCGCTCATCACCTACCTCACGCGCATCCAGTTCGACTTCGGGGCGATGAAGCTGCTCGAGGCGGAGCTGCAGCTTCTTGGCATTCGCCGGCCGCTGATCGTAACCGACAAGGGCGTGATCGCGGCCGGGCTGTGGGCCAAGGTCAAGGAGCAGCTGCCCGGCAACATGCCGATCACGCTCTATGACGGCACGCCGGAGAACCCGACCGAAGCCGCGATGCGCGATGCGCTCAGGATCTACAAGGCGGAGGGCTGCGACGGCATCGTTGCCATCGGCGGCGGCTCGCCGATGGATCTCGCCAAGGCGGTCGGCCTGATGGCGACCCATCCCGGAACGTCGCTGCAGCCCTATTCCTTCGTCGAGGGCGGCGCCGGCAAGATCACCGCGGCGGTGGCGCCGATCGTCGCCATTCCCACGACCTCGGGCACCGGCAGCGAGGTGAGCCGCGGCGGCGTCATCATCATGGATTCCGGCCGCAAGCTCGCCATCGGCAGCCCGCACCTGATCCCCAAGCTGGCGCTGATCGATCCCGAGCTGACGCTCGGCCTGCCGCCGCATCTCACGGCCGGCACTGGCATGGACGCCTTCACCCACAACATCGAGTGCTTCCTGTCGAATGCCTTCAATCCACCGGCCGATTCGATCGCGCTCGATGGGCTCGAGAAGGCGTGGACCTGGGTCGAGCGCGCCACCAGGGACGGCTCGGACCGCGAGGCGCGCTACAACATGGCGATGGCTGCCATGGAAGGCGCCATGGTGTTCCAGAAGGGCCTGGGCGCGGTGCATGCGCTCAGCCATCCGACCGGTGGGCTGAAGGGCTATCGCCTGCATCACGGCACGCTGAACGCGGTCTATCTGCCGGCGGTGCTGCGCTTCAACGAGCCGGCGGTCGGCGAGAAGTACCAGAAGGTGGCGCAGGTCCTGGGCCTGCCCGTGAGCGAGGCCAACGCCGCAGGCGTGGCCAACGCCGTTGCCGCGCTCAACACAAGGCTCGGCATCCCGAAGGGTCTGGGCGCGATGGGCCTGGCGCAGGACACCGTCGAGAAGATCGCCGACGGCGCGCTCGGCGATCACTGCCACCAGTCGACGCCGCGCCAGCCGACCAAGGCCGAGTACGTGCGGTTGATCGAGGAGTCGTGGGGTTAATCTTCCGGACCGCGCGCGTCCCCGCGCGCTCATGAGCGCGCGTCCCCGCGCGCGGTCCGGAAGAGCATGAAGTTGATCGGGAGCGATGAATGAAAGTGAAGGACAAGGTCTGCGTCGTCACCGGCGCGGCGGGCGGCATCGGCGAGGCAGTGGCGCGGCGCTATGCCAAGGAGGGCGCAAAGGGCGTCGTGGTTGCCGATCGTGACGCCGACCGGCTGAGGATCGTCGCCGACGACATCAGGGGCCTCGCCGTCGCCTGCGACGTCGCCAGGGAAGCGGATATCAAGCAGCTGGTCGCCGAAGCCGAGCGGCGGTTCGGGCCGGTCGACGTGTTCTTCTCCAACGCCGGCATCGGCCGCGGCGGCCATGAGGATGCGACCGACAAGGACTGGGCCGACAGCTGGGCCATCCATGTCATGGCCCACGTCTACGCTGCTCGCGCGCTGGTGCCGGGCATGCTGGCGCGCAAGTCGGGCTATCTATTAAACACCGCCAGTGCCGCGGGCCTGCTCGCCTCGATGGGCTCGGCGCCCTACGGCGTCACCAAGCACGCCGCCGTGGCGCTGGCCGAGCATCTCGCCATCCAGTACGGCGATCACGGCATCGCGGTGTCGGTGCTCTGCCCGCAGGCGGTCGACACCAACATGCTGCGCATGGCAGGCGCCGGCGCGGCGTCGGTCGACGGCGTGCTGCACACCGATGCCGTCGCCCAGACCGTGATCGAGGCGATGGACGAGGAGCGCTTCCTGATCCTGACGCATCCCGAGGTGAAGGAGTACATGGCGCGCAAGCTCGACCGCGACCGCTGGCTGCGCGGCATGCGCCGGCTGCGCGACAAGACCGGCGAGGGCCAGAATCGTGGCGAGGGCCGTCGCGCGTGAGGAAGAAGGTCGAACTCTGGCTCGACCTGCGCAGCCCGTTCTCCTACCTCGCCAAGGACCCGGCCTATGACCTCGAGCGCGACTTCGAGGTCGAGCTGGTCCTGCGGCCGTTCGGCCTGAACATCGCCGGTGCGGTCAATCTCAGCGATCCCGAGGCGATCGCGCGCGGCATGCGCAAGATCAAGTATTTGCCTCTTTTGAGAATCGAGTGGGTAGGGCAGAAGGTTCACACGTTGAACGAGTTGTGACGGCGCGGATGATGATATTCCGTGGTGGGATCGAAGGACCATTCCTCGGAGCCGACCTGGGGTCAGGAG
>JAKFVH010000077.1 GCA_021732285.1 Reyranella sp.
CCCGACCCTAACCCGGATATCGCCGGTGACCGCCGCAAGGCCGCTCCCTCGCTACAGCGCACCCGAGGGGCGCGCTCGCTCGCGGCCTTGCTCCCGCCCCAGCTACACCACCACAGGGGACACGACCTGATGTCAGCCCGAGACACCCGTAAAACGCCGGATTTACGGGCTGAATCAGCTGAGCGAAATGTATCCGGGATCGTTCGAATCAGTGGCGTCGGTTCAGCGTTCGAAGCCCTCTTCTAGGGCGCTGCACAGCAACTTCAGAGGCAGCGGCTTCTCCAGGACGACCGGCTTGGTCTTCAGGTCCTTGAGCACCAGCCTGAGGCGCTCCATGTCGTGAGCACCCGACATCAGGATCCACCGGCAGTTGGGCGTCTCAGCCACGCTTTCGGTGTAGAGACGCAAGCCGTCGCCGTCGGGCAGCCCGACGTCGCAGACGACCCCGTCGAGCTCAGACTTGGCGACCAGTGCAGCCAGCACCTGACGCGCGACCGCCATGGTGCCGCATCCGCTCACCCGATGGTTGCGGCGTTCGAGGTATTCGACGATCTCGACGCACAGGTCCGCGTCGTCCTCGACAACCAGGATGTTCATTGCCCGATTCCCAGCGAGCCGCCTTGGTTGTGGGAGGGTCCACCCCTCGCTTACGGCATAATTACACAGCCGCTTATCGGAATTTAACGCCCGGCCCAAAGGCGAGGTCAACTACTTTTTGCACCCTTAAGTAAATTTGAGTGTCACGGTGCTCTCAGGTCCGACGCCCGAGGTAGGTTTCGAAGAAGTTCTCGACCGCATGCATGCCGGCGTCGCTGAGCTTGATGATGGTCCGGCGCTTGTCGGCCTTGTCCTCTGTCCGGACGATCAGGTGATGGGCCTGCAAGGTCTCCATGCGACGCAATGCGGTCGTCTGCGGCACCCCCGAAGCCGCGCCCAGGCTGGTCACGGTCACCTCGGCGCCGACCAGCGCCGCATCGTAGAGGTCCAGCAGCATCTCCCAGCACGGGTCGGAGAACAGCTCGGCCGGAAAGTACTGGCTGCGCAGCCGGCGCATGGTCTTGAGCTCGCTGAGGGCGGCGCGCTTGCGGGCGATCGGGCCTCCGTCCTCGGCCGCCTTTGCCTTGCCTGCGGGAGCGGCTGGCGGTGGCGCGTCCTTCGCGCGCAGCCTCATCTGTCGGGCATGCTGGGCGGACTTTACGGCGCGGACCAGCCGAGGGCCATCGATCGGCTTGGTCAGCATGTCCCGAGCGCCCAGCCTGATCGCCTGCACGGCATCGTCAAAACCGGCATTGCCGCTGACGAAGATGATCTCGGGGCGCTCCCCTTCACCGAGCTGGCTCAACCGTTCGGCGAACTCCATGCCGCTCAATTCCGGCATCCTGAGGTCGGTCACGACGACCTGCGGCCGATATCCGTCAGCCAGCACCTGCAGGGCCGCCCAGCCGTCGGCGGCGGGCCGGCAGCGCAGGTTGGCCTTGCTGAGGTACTCGACGAGCTCCTCGACGGCGTCCTGGTCATCATCGACGACCAGGACGTCGAGCGATCGTTCGTCCTGGTTGGTCGTCTCCGGCCTGTCCATTTTGCCTCGCTCCCGGCGAATGCATCCGGATCGGATACTTTTGCGGGAACGCCCCGCCGTCAAGCGGTGCATATTAGGGAGTGGGGTTGGCGGCGCACTCGGCCGCCCGGTTCTGTGCGCCCGCAACCCGTGCAAAGCGTCTCCTCGGGAGGGAGCCTTTGAGCCAGCTAGACAACTTGTTGCAGACGCGGCTCGCCGGGCGCCGCCAGCAAGCCCCATTCTGGAGCTCGAGCGGACGCGGAATCCTCGTCATCGCCGCCCTCAACATCGTGCTGCTGTGGAGCGTCACCGGCGGCGTGGTCTGGCAGAGCTATCGCGATGCCGTGGACGACTGGAAGCGGACGGCGGCCAATTTCAGCCTGACCACCGCGGCCTATGCCCAGCAGACCCTGGTCGCGACCGATCTCATGTTGCGATCGATGCTCGACTGGATCGCCGACGAGGACATCGTCTCGGAATCGCAGTTCGCCGGGGTGATGAAGGAGCATCGCTTCCACGAAGCCATACGCGACCGCCTGGTCGGCCTGCCGCAGGTCGGCGTCGCCTCGATCTTCAACAAGGAGGGCTATCTTCTGAGCTCGTCGACCGACTGGCCGGCGCCGTCGATCTATATCGGCGATCGCGAGACCTTCCTGGCCCAGATCGGCCCGAACAGCCCGCCGGTGTCGTTCAGCCGGGCGCTGCCCGACCTGAACAGCAAGCGCTGGACCTTCTATCTGTCGCGCAGGATCAAAGCCAAGACCGACGAGCTGCTGGGCGTCGCCGTCGTCGGCGTCGATTCGGAGTATTTCTCCAACCTGTTTCGCCTGATCTCGCTCGGCGAGGACAGCTCAGTATCTCTGTTCCGACTCGATGGGGCACTGCTCGCGACCACATTGAAAACGCCCGATCTGTTGGGCAAGACCTTCGCCAACGCCGCCCCGGTCCGCACGATCCGTGAAGGCCTTTCCGGCACCGCGCAGATCACACAGGAACCGAAGTGGTGGAACTCTTCGGATTCGGAAACGCGCATCATCTCGTCGCGCGCGGTCGAAGGCTTCCCCGTGCTCGTCACCGTGACGATCGGCGACAAGACCTTTCTCGGCCAGTGGCGCGAGCGCCTCTATTTCATCCTCACGCTCGCGCTGCTGCTGAGCGCCGTCGCGGTTCTCGTCACCGCCCAGATCCTGCGGCTGAGCGCGCGCACGGAAGCGGCGGCGCGGCTCGCCACGGAGCGCCGGCTGCTGGCCGCCCTGATCGACACGCCGGCGGCGCTGTGTGGGGTGCTCGACCAGAACGGGAAGGTGATCTACTGCAACGATCGCTTTCGCGAGCTCGTCGCCCGCGGCAACGAGCCCGACGACATCCTGCGCGACGAGGCCGTGCACGGCGCCGCCCCCATCCTCGCCTTCGCCGCCGGCAAAGATGCGCGCGGCATCGAGGTCGATCTCCAGGTCGTCCGGCCCGGCGAGACCACGCATTACCTGCATTTCTCGCTGTCGCATCGCTCGCTGCCCGAGATCGGCGACTGCACGATCCTGATGGGCCACGACGAGACGCTGCGCCATCAGGCGCGGCAGGCCATTGCCCAGACGGCCAAGCTCGTCACCCTGGGCGAAATGACCACCGGCATGGCGCACGAGCTCAGCCAGCCCCTGAACGTCATCAAAATGGCGGCCCAGAACGCCTTGTCCGAGGTGGCGCCGACGGAACCGCGGCCCGTGGGCTATCGCCCTCCCATGGACGATAGCGAGCTCCGGCCGTTCGTCGCCGGCAAGCTCGGCCGCATCATGGCCCAGGTCGACCGCGCGGCCTTGATCATCGCCCGCATGCGCGTGTTCGGACGCACGCCCGACGGCGAGCCCGCGGTCTTCGACGTGCGCGAGGCCTGCCGCGGGGCGCTCACCCTGGTCGGCCAGCGCCTGCGCAACGCCGGCATCATCGTTCGCGAGGAGCTGGGCCTGCAGCCGCTCCAGGTGCGCAGCCATCAGAACCTGCTGGAGCAGGCGCTGGTCAACCTGCTGGTCAACGCCCGCGATGCGCTTCAGCAATCGATGCGTCCCGACAAGACGATCGTGCTCAGCACGTCGCGCGGCGACAACGGCCACGTGGTCATCACCGTGGCCGACAACGGGCCCGGCGTGCCTGCCGAGATCCGCGAGCGCATCTTCGAGCCGTTCTTCACGTCGAAGCCGACCGGACAGGGCACCGGCCTCGGCCTGTCGCTGTCCTACGGCATCGTGCGCGAAGCCGGCGGCACGTTGTCGTTGCT
The DNA here is from genome assembly GCA_021732285.1 of Reyranella sp. Lineage (GTDB taxonomy): Bacteria > Pseudomonadota > Alphaproteobacteria > Reyranellales > Reyranellaceae > Reyranella. The sequence goes on from JAKFVH010000077.1 coordinate 3,831, forward strand.
GCCCAGCGAGGAAGGGGCGGCTTTCCAGATCGACCTGCCCGAGGCGACCTGAGGCTAGCGCGCCAGCCAGGCCTCGCGATCGATGTCGTACCAGACGATGTCGGTGAACGACTTGTAGTCGACGCGGCGGCGGTAGGTGAGGCCGAGCCGCTTCATCACCGCCTGCGAGGCGAGGTTGTCGGGCAGCGTGATGGCGAAGATCAGGTCGAGCTTCAGCGAGCCGAAGCCATGGGCGAGCGCTGCGCGCGCCACCTCCGTGGCGTAGCCGTGGCCCCAGGCGTCGGGATGCAACGCCCACAGCACCTCGGTCTTGTCGAACTCGGGCACGAAATTCAGGCCGCCATGGCCTATCAGCCTGTCCTCGAGAAAGACGCCCCACGGCGCGTATCGCCGCTCCTGCCAGGCGGCGGCGAAGCGGCCGATCGTGCCGCGCACCGCCTCGACCGGCTCGCCCGCCACAGGTGGCAGCCACTTCGCGACCTTGGGATGGCAGCGCACGGCGGCGTAGGCTTCGGCGTCGCCGGCCACCAGGGGTCGCAGGCAGAGCCGTTCGGTCTTGAGCGTGGTCATCTTTACAGAACTTTACACGGCCGAGAGGGAGGCGAAACGGTCCTGACCCATATCACCGTCACGGGGAACCCCAACCCCAGACCAAGGAGAGTGACATGGCAAACGACCTCAACACCCGACGCAAGAGCCTGGCGACGATCATGGCGGCCCTGCTGGCCGGCAGCATCGCGGCGACCGCGGGCGGCGCCGCCTTCGCCAGGACCGACGGCCAGGCCTTCGATCCGGCCAAGTTCCAGCAGCGCATCGAGAAGCGCGTCGACAAGGCGCTCGGCAGCACCGATGCCACGACCGACCAGAAGAAGAAGGTCACGGACATCCTGCAGGCCGCCTTCAAGGACATGAAGGGCTTCCACGACCAGCGGGTCGAGAACCGCAAGGCCATGGAAGCGGCGATGCAGGCACCGACCATCGATGCGGCCAGGATCGAGCAGATCCGCGCCGAGCAGATGAAGATCGCCGACACGAGCTCCAAGCGCTTCACCCAGGCGCTGGTCGATGCCGGCAACGTGCTCAATGCCTCACAGCGTCAGGCTTTCTTCAAGAGCTGGAACGAGCGCCGCGGCGGCTGGTATCGCGGCTAAGAGGCACGGATGACATCGAGGGTGCCACGGCCCGATACTGAGGTGATGGCCGAACGCATCCTGATGATCGACGACGACAGCCGCCTCGCCGGGATGGTCTCCGACTATCTCGGCGGGGCGGGTTTTCGTCTCACCATCGCCGGCACCGCGCGCGACGGCGAGGCGCTGCTGAAGCGCGAGACCTTCGACGCCATCATCCTCGACCTAATGCTGCCCGACGCCGACGGCCTCGATCTTTGCCGCCGTTTGCGCACCGTCACCGACCTGCCGATCCTGATGCTGACGGCGCGCGGCGAGCCGATGGACCGCGTGGTCGGCCTGGAAGTCGGCGCCGACGACTATCTCGCCAAACCCTTCGAGCCGCGCGAGCTGCAGGCCAGGCTGCGCGCCATCCTGCGCCGCAAGGGCGCGCCGACCAAGAGCGACATGCTGCGCTTCGGCCGGCTCGAGATCGACAAGGGCGCGCGCGTGGTGCGCCTTGACGGCGAGGAGCGCACCATTACTTCCTACCAGTTCGCGCTCCTGCTGGCGCTGGCCGACCGGGCCGGCCGCGTGCTGTCGCGCGACGCGCTGATGGATCTCTTGAAGGGCGAGAAGCTGGAAGCCTTCGACCGCTCGGTCGACGTCCACATCTCGCGCATCCGCGCCGCCATCGAGGACGATCCCAAGAAGCCTCGCCGCATCCTGACGATCCGCGGCGCGGGTTATGTCTTCGCGAAAGACCAGGACCGGTGAGTGGCGAGCCTTTTTCCTCCCCACGAAGTGGGGAGGTGCCCGCGCAGCGGGCGGAGGGGTCAGGGGCAACCGTACGTTCTGGGGCTCATGACCCCTCCGGCGCTACGCGCCACCTCCCCCCGCTTCGCGCGGGGAGGAAGACCTAATGCAGCGGCTCTATCTCCAATTCTACCTCACTATCCTGGTCGTGCTGGCGGTGTTCGTCGGCGCGGCGGCGCTGCTGTGGCGGCTGGCCGATGATGATGCGCGCACGCCACAGTATTTCGAGGTCGCAGCTGAGCTGACCGGCGCGCTATTGCCTGATCTCGATGCGCCGATTGTCGACCAGCAGCGCGCCATCGAGGCCCTCTATCGCAAGCTGCGCTTCGACATCGCCTTGTACCGGCCCGACGGCACCATGATCGCCATGGCCGGCCGGCCACCGCCGCGCTTCGACCCGGCGCGTGCGCGCCAAGGCTGGCGGCGCGGCCCAGGCGGGCCGAACTTCACCCTGCTGCTCCCCGACGGCCGCTGGCTGGTCGCCCGCCAGGTGCGCGAGCGGGGGGTCAACCCGACCTTCTGGATTACCGCCTTTCTCGCTTTGGTGGCGCTGGCCGTTGCCGTCGGCGCCTATCCCGTGGTGCGCGGGCTCAGCCGGCGGCTGGAGCGGCTGAAGGCCGGCGTCGAGCAGTTCGGCAACGACCTCGGCGCGCGCGTGAAGGTCGAGGGTCGCGACGAGGTCGCCGCGCTCGCGCAAAGTTTTAACCGCTCGGCCGAGCGTATAGAACAGCTCGTCGCCGCCCATCGCATGCTGCTCGCGAACTGCAGCCACGAGTTGCGCACGCCGCTTGCCCGCATCGCCGTCGCCGCCTCGCTGCTGAGTGAAGGCGCCGACGCCAAGACGCGCGAATCGCTGAAGCGCGATGTCGAGGAACTCGACCAGCTAATCGAGCAGATCCTTTTGGCCAGCCGCCTGGAAGCCCTGCCGACCTTGGAGCATCGCGAGCCGGTCGACCTTCTGGCGCTGGCCGCCGAAGAGGCCGCGCGCTTCGACCTTGGCGCCACCGGCCAGCCGGTCACGGTGTCGGGCGACCGAACGCTGCTGCGCCGCCTGATCCGCAATCTTCTGGAGAACGCGCGGCGCTACGCCGGCAATGGCCCGATCGAGGTCTCCGTCACCGTGCAGGCCGGGCGCGCGATCCTGGAAGTCTCCGACCACGGGCCTGGCGTTCCGGCGTCGGAGCGCCAGCGCATCTTCGAGCCCTTCTATCGCCTGGCCGGCGGCAGCGAGACCGGCCGCGGCAGCGGGCTCGGCCTCGCCCTGGTGCTCGACATCGCCCGCCGTCACGGCGGCGATGCCGTCTGCCTGGCGGCAGAAAGCGGCGGCAGCCGCTTCCGGATCGACCTGCCGGCTGCGTAAGATGCCTGGTGAACGCCCATTCATCATGATGGCGTTTACCAGGGAGCGGCCCCAATGGATTTCGACATTCCTGCCGAGATCTCGGCGTATCTAAGGGAGCTCGACGCCTTCATCGAGCGCGAGATCCGGCCGCTCGAGCGCGAGAACGACAACATCCGCTTCTTCGACCATCGCCGCGAGCATGCCCGCACCGACTGGGACAATGACGGCCAGCCGCGCCACGAATGGGAGGCGCTTCTAGCCGAGATGCGCCGCCGCGCCGACAAGGCGGGCCACCTGCGCTTCGGCCTGCCCAAGGCGCTGGGCGGCAAGGAAGGCTCGAACCTCGCCATGGCGATCATCCGCGAGCATCTGGCGCACAAGGGGCTCGGCCTGCACAACGACCTGCAGAACGAGAGCTCGATCGTCGGCAACTTCCCGGTCGCCCTGCTGCTGCACCGCTTCGGCACCAAGGAGCAGAAGGAGCGCTATCTCGAAGGCATGTTCGCCGGCAAGGAGCGCATCGCCTTCGGGCTGACCGAGCCCAACCACGGCTCGGACGCCACCTTCATGGAGACCACGGCGACGAAGCAGGGTGGCGACTGGGTGATCAACGGCATGAAGCGGTTCAACACCGGCATGCACACCGCCACCGTCGACCTCGTCTTCGCCCGCACCTCGGGCAAGGCGGGCGACGCGCGCGGCATCTCGGCCTTCCTGACGCCGGTGACCTCGCCCGGCTTCAAGGTCGAGCACATGTGGTGGACCTTCAACATGCCGTCGGACCACGCCGAGGTCTCACTGACCAACGTCAAGGTGCCTTCCTCGACCATGCTGGGCGAGGAAGGCCGCGGCCTCGACGTGGCGCAGACCTTCGTGCACGAGAACCGCATCCGCCAGGCCGCCTCGAGCCTGGGCGCGGCGCAGTACTGCATCGACATGTCGGTGGCCTACGCCAAGAACCGCAAGGTGTTCGGCAAGGCGCTCGCCTCGAACCAGGCGATCCAGTTCCCGCTGGCCGAGCTGCACACCGAGGCCGAGATGACGCGCGGCCTGGTGCGCAAGACCGCGTGGCATCTCGACCGCGAGCACCACATGAACGTCAGCGAATGGGTGGCGATGTCCAACTACCGCGCCAACCGCCTGGTGTGCGAGGCGGCCGACCGCGCCATCCAGGTGCATGGCGGCATCGGCTACTCGCGCCACACGCCGTTCGAGCACATCTACCGCCACCACCGGCGCTACCGCATCACCGAGGGCTCGGAGGAAATCCAGATCCGCCGCGTCGCCGGCGCGCTGTTCGGCTTCTGGGGCGCACAGAAGGCGTCGACGGCGCCGAAGGAATAGCCTTGCCTCCCCAGCTTCGCTGGGGAGGTGGCGCGTAGCGCCGGAGGGGTCATGAGCGAACGACGAGGGGCGGCCCATGACCCCTCCGCCCCTTCGGGGCACCTCCCCTCGTATGACGAGGGGAGGAAGAGAAGCTTCACCGGCGACGCCGTGATGTTCGGCACGGCGATGCTCCTGGGCTCGAGCTATCCGTTCGCCAAGGATGTGCTGGCCGTCATGAGCCCCCTGCTCTACAGCGCCTCGCGCTACCTGGTGGCCGGCCTCTTCCTGTTCGCCGTCGCGGCGCTGATGCGCAGGCCCATCGCCCTGTCGCGCCGCGACTGGCTGCCGATGATCCTGCTGTCGCTGACCGGCGTGGCGTTGTTCCAGGCCTCCTGGGGGCTGGCGATGGCACGCACGCCGCCGTCGGTCGGCTCGATCGTCATGACCACCACGACGGCCTTCTCGGCGATCCTCGCCTGGTTCAGCGGCCGCCGCCTGCCGGCGCTCGGCTGGACCGGCATCGTTGTCGCCTTCGTGGGCGTCGTGGTCGTGGTCAACAATTCGCTGACGCGCTTCACCATCTCCTTCGGCAGCCTGGACGGCACCCTGATCTGGATGCTGGCGGCCTTCGCCTGGGCGCTCTATGTCGAGCGCAGTGCGCCCTACAACCTGCGGCTGGGCGCTCTGACCGTCATAGCGTGGACCACCCTGATCGGCGCGCTGATCCTGCTGCCCATCGCGCTGATCTTCGATTCCCTCGGCGAGTTCGCCCGGCTCGACGACCGCCTGCTGGGCTACTGGCTCTACACCGCGATCTTCCCCGTGGGCGTGGCCTTCCTCGGCCTGACGGCGGGCCTGGACCGGCTGGGGGTGAGCCGGGTCATGGTCTACATGTACCTGATCCCGGTGGCCGGCGTGGGCCTGTCGGCGGCGTTTTTCGGCGATCCGCTGACGGCCGCCCGCGTGCTGGGCGGCCTGATCGTGCTTTTGGGCGTCATTCTGACGCGCGTTGCGCTCGACCGCGCGGCGCGGGTTCCTGTATGAACGGGCAGCCAACTTAGAGGACTTCCAATGGCCCGCCCGGCCAATCGCAAAAAGGCTGCTCCCAAGGCCACGTCCAAGGGGGCAACCGTCACCCAGATGCTCACCACCCCCGGCTCAGGCGGGCGGCGGGCCTTCGTGTCGCGCTCCACCAAGGAGACGCGCATTGCCGCCGCCATCAACCTCGACGGCACCGGCAAATACGACATCAAGACCGGCATCGGCTTCCTCGACCACATGCTGGAGCAGCTGAGCCGCCACAGCCTGATCGACATCACGCTGCGCGCCGAGGGCGACCTGCACATCGACTACCACCACACCACCGAGGATTCGGGCATCGTCCTGGGCGAGTGCCTGGCCAAGGCGCTGGGCGACCGCGCCGGCATCCGCCGCTATGGCGCGGCCCACATCCCGATGGACGAGACCCTGACCGAGGTGGCGCTCGACGCGTCAAACCGGCCATACCTGATCTGGAAGGTGAATTTCTCCAAGCCCAAGCTCGGCACCATGGACACCGAGCTGTTCAAGGAGTGGTTCCAGGCCTTCGCCCAGCTCGGCGGCTTGACGCTGCACGTGTGGAACCACTACGGCGACAACAACCACCACATCGTCGAGAGCTGCTTCAAGGGGCTGGCGCGCGCGCTGCGCGTCGCGGTCGAGATCGACCCGCGCCAGACCCAGGCGGTCCCCAGCACCAAGGGCGTTCTCTGAACGCAATCGCCTGATCATCGTCTCATGACCGTCGCCATCGTCGACTACGGATCGGGCAACCTCCGCTCCGCCGCGAAAGCCATCGAGCGCGCCGCACGCGAGACCGGTGCGGACGATCGCGTGCTGGTGACCTCCAACCCGCGCGAAGTGGCTGACGCCGACCGCATCGTGCTGCCGGGCGTCGGCGCCTTCGCCGACTGCCGCGCCGGTCTCTACGGCGTGCCCGGGATGGTCGACACGTTGCAACGCGCGGTGATCGAGCAGGGCAAGCCCTTCCTCGGCATCTGCGTTGGCATGCAGCTCATGGCCACGCGTGGTGTCGAATACGGCATCCATGCCGGCCTCGACTGGATCCAGGGCGACGTCGTGCGCATCGATCCCGGCAAGGATCATCTGAAGATCCCGCACATGGGCTGGAACGAGCTCGGTGCGCTGAAGCCGCACGCCCTGCTCGAAGGCATCGCCCAACGCGACCACGCCTACTTCGTGCACTCCTTCCAGCTCAAGGCGAGCCGTCCGGAGACGGTGCTGGCCCTGACCGATTACGGCGGACCGATCACCGCCGTCGTCGGCCGCGACAATCTCGCGGGCACGCAGTTCCATCCCGAGAAGAGCCAGGCGACGGGCCTCAGGCTGATCGCCAACTTCCTGCGCTGGAAGCCTTGAGCGATCGCTCAGCGGCACGCGCCGCGCGGTTGCATTTCATACAGAGTTGCATTTCATACAGAACTGCACGTTGATCGCGCATCGCCGCGACGCCATGTTCACTGCGACGCAGTTGCATTCCCAACAACCCATCCGAAACGCGTCGGAGGCGTTCCGCCTTTGCCCAACGTGCGACCATCGCCGGCTGCAACCTTTGCCTTTTTCGTGGCCCTGCTGACCTCCGCGCTGCTGCTCGGCCCGGCCTTGGCCCATGCCTTCGAATTGCCCAACAAGATCGGCCTGCCGCGCGAGGAATATTTCATCGTCCAGAAGGCCTATCGCGGCTGGGACCTGTTCGTCGCCTGGCCCTTGGCGGTGCAGGTCCTGGCGCTGCTCGCCGCTGCCATCTCGGCGCGACCGGAGCGGCGCGTGATGGTGCTCACGCTTCTTGCGCTGGCCTGCGTGCTGGCAGCCCAGGGCGTATTCTGGACGTTCGCCTATCCCACCAACGTCGCCACGGCGAACTGGACCGTCTCGCCGGACAACTGGGCCAAGCTGCGCCTGCAATGGGAATTCTCGCATGCCGCCGGCGCTGCCCTGCAGGTGCTGGGCCTCAGCCTGCTTTTCATCGCCGTCCTCAACCGCGGCCGGCGCTACCAGATGCGAAGTTACTACTACTACTGACAGCGGTAACCAATCGCCGAGGCCGGGCGTTCATGCGGTATTCCCCACAGGAGAGAGCGGCATGCGCGTGCGCGAGATGTTGTCCAGCCATCCCCAGGCAGCCGGTGTCGTCAACGACGCTCTCGCCCAGTGCATAGAAGCCTGCTTCGACTGCGCCCAGGTCTGCATGTCGTGCGCCGATGCCTGCCTCGCCGAGGACCGCTCCTCGGAGCTCGCCCGCTGCATCCGCCTCGATCTCGATTGCGCCGATGCCTGTGCCACCACCGGATCAGTCCTGAGCCGGCGGACCGCCGCCACCTCGGCCCTGATGGTGCAGATGCTGGAAGCCTGTGCCGACTTCTGCCGCCTGTGCGCCGACGAGTGCGAAAGGCACGCCGGCCACCATGAGCACTGCCGCCTGTGCGCCGAGACCTGCCGGCAATGCGAGCGCGCCTGTCACCAGGCAGCGAACGCCAGCGGCCTCACCGGACCTTAGCCGCGCGGCGGCAAGGTGAAGCCGGCGTTCACCAGCTTGCGCTCGAGGATGGGGATCGATGTCGCGGCATCGCCTTCATGGCACTTGGCAAGCGCCACCCCGCCGTTGACGTCGGGTTTGACCGGCGCGCTGGGCCCGCGCTCCGACCGTCCGACATAGCGGATATAGAGCTCGCTGAGCTGGGCGCAGTAGCGCAGGTCAGCGGTCCGGGCGGCTTGCTGGGCCTGCGAACCCGTCGGCAAGGCGATCGTCGCGATCAGAATTGAAAGACCAAGAGGTTTCAGCATGGCACGGCCCGGCGAAACATGAGGCCTATAAGCTGGGCTGCAAACTTGGCGTAAAAGCGGCTAGGGTCCGGCCGGACGATGGGGAAGCCGAAAACATCCAGGCGCGGGCGGCCGCGCGCGGTGCTCGATCTCGAGCGTTACGTGCCTGCCTTGCTGGTCTTCCTTGCCAACAAGCTGACCAGTGGAGCCTCGGCGATCCTGCGCCGGCACTTCGGCGTCGGCACCACCGAATGGCGCATCATGGCCATGCTGGCAGTCGAGCCGTGGATCGCGGCAGGACGCGTATGCAAGGTGATCGGCTTCGACAAGGCCGCCGTCAGCCGGACCCTGGTCATGCTGCAGGGCAAGGGACTGATCCGCGCCCGCTCCCATCACTCCGACGGCCGCAGCCTGGTCTATGCGCTCAGCGACAAGGGCTGGCGCCTGCATGGCCGCATCCTGGAGCTCTCGCTCGAGCGCGAACAGCGCCTGCTGGACAGCCTGTCCGCCGCCGAGCGCGAGGTCCTCATCGGTCTACTGAACCGCCTGCACCGGCGCATTCCGGAGATGAACGCCCCCATCGACATTCCGCCGGAACGTTGACAAGTCAACAAACGAGTCGCAGGCTTGGCCCCGTACCTGATCGGGAGGAAACCATGTTCATCAAGAACACTTGGTACGTCGCTGGATGGAGCAAGGAGGTGCCGCAGGACGGCTTCCTGGCGCGCACGCTCCTCGGCCTGCCGCTGGCGCTGTGGCGCGACCAGGCGGGCCAGGTCGTGGCCTTCGAGGACATGTGCTGCCATCGCGGCGCGCCGCTGTCGCGCGGCCGGCGCGAGGGCGACACGGTGCGCTGCCTCTATCACGGCATGCTGTTCGACCGCGCCGGCAAGTGCATCGAAGTGCCGTCGCAGGACACCGTCCCGGCCAATGCCTGCGTGCGCACCTTCCCGGTGGTCGAGCGCCATCGCTGGATCTGGATCTGGATGGGCGATGTGGCCAAGGCCGACCCCGCGCTGATCCCCGACACGCACTGGCTCGACGATTCGGGCTGGCGCAGCCTCGAAGGGGGTTATACGCACTACGACACGAACTACCTGCTGATCTGCGACAACCTGCTCGATCTCGCGCACCTGCCCTACGTCCATCCCACGACGCTTGGCGGCTCGGAGGACTATGCGCGCAACCCCGCCACCATCGAGATGCTGGAGCGCGGCCTCAAGGTGACCCGCTGGGCGCTCAACACGGCGCCGCCGCCCTTTGTCCAGAAGGTGCGGCCCTTCGACGGCCTGGTCGATCGCTGGAACATCTACGATTTCCTGATCCCCGGCCTCTTCCTGATGGACTCGGGCATAATGCCGGCCGGCACCGGCGCCCAGCAGGGCAATCGCGAGAACGCCGCCGCCTTCCACAGTTGCCAGGCGCTGACGCCCGAAAGCGAAACGTCCACCCACTACTTCTACGGCCAGCCGCACAATTTTGCGCTCGACCGCCCCGAGGTCACGGCGTCGATCCATCAGAGCATCGTCCAGGCCTTCGAGGAGGATCGCGCCATGATAACGGCGCAGGCTGAAAACCTCGCCAAGCGGCCGGACTTCCGGATGACCGCGATCCGTGCCGACCTGGCGCTCAGCCGCTACCGCTGGCTGGTCGAGCGCATACTGGCCGAGGAGGCCAAAGCCGGCGCGCCGCTGGCGACAGCAGCCGAATAGGACGCCCCCGACCCCAGAAAAGCGCCGAGGGACCGCTCGATCAGGCCGCGGTCCAGGCCGTCGACGATGAAGACCAGCCGCGAGCGGCGGTCGTCGTCCGGCCAGGCCGCCATATGGACGGGCGGATGGACCAGGCGCTGCACGCCGTGAATGGCGACCGGTGTGCCGGCATCGGCGACGTTCAGGATGCCCTTTACGCGCAACACCCGATCGCCGTGGCGATTGAGCAGCATGCTGAGCCACAGGCCGAACAGCGTCCAATCGACCGGACCGTCGAACGACAGCGCGAAGGCATGGATGGTCTCGTTGTGCCGATTGCGGTCGGCGGCTTCGGCAGAGTCGTTGGCCGCAAGCTCGGCCGCGAACAAGCGTCGCGCCGCCGCGCTGCGGCCGGCCGTCGCGAACAGGTCATGGGACAGGAGGGCCGCGGCATCGAGCGGCGCCTCGGCGGCACGCCACAGCGGCGCCGACGGGTTGATGCGACCGAGCCGCTCGATGAGCGCGTCGGTCCCCGCTGCCTCGGCGAGGTCGGTCTTGGTCAGGACCAGGCGATCGGCGACGGCGATCTGCTTGGTGCACTCGACCTGGCGGGCGAGCTGGTCCAGGCCGTTCACCGCGTCGACGGTGGTGATGACGTTGCCCAGCCGGAAATGATGGCGCAGCACGGGGTCGGCCTGCACCGTCGACAGGATGGGGAACGGGTCGGCGAGGCCGGTGCTCTCGACCACCAGCCGGCGGAAGCGCGGCACCGTCCCGCGCTCGCGCTTGAAATGCAGGTCCCGGATCGCCGCCGACAGCTCGCCGCGGATGGTGCAGCACAGGCAGCCCGACTGCAGCAGCACCATGGTGTCGTCGATGCGCTCGAGCAGGTGATGATCGAGCCCGACCTCGCCGAACTCGTTGATCAGCACGGCGGTGTCGCTGAGCGCCGGATCGGCGAGCAGGCGCTGCAGCAGCGTGGTCTTGCCCGAGCC
>JAKFVH010000264.1 GCA_021732285.1 Reyranella sp.
GCCGGGCGGCAAAGCAACGGAAACGTCATCTCTCTGGCAACTCCCCCGAGGCAGGCCGCTTGAAATTACAGCGGCTTTTGCGTCGCAACAATTGCTTTCGTCGGGCGTAGCCGCCGCGCTAATAATGCCTGATAACGACATGTTCCCGGGGGAACTGCGCCGGGGGGCTGCAGGACAGAATTTGATGGATTTGCCTGAGAAACAGGGGCTTTACGACCCGCGCAACGAGCACGACTCCTGCGGCGTCGGCTTCGTGGCCGACATCAAGGGCCGGAAGAGCCACGCCATCGTGCGCGAGGGGCTGTCCATCCTGGTCAACCTCGACCACCGCGGCGCCGTCGGCGCCGACCCGCTGGTGGGCGATGGTGCAGGCTGCCTGATTCAGATGCCCGACGCCCTGCTGCGCGACTGGGCGAAGAAGGAGGGCGTCGACCTGCCGCAGCCCGGCCACTACGCCGTGGCCATGTGCTTCCTGCCGCAGGACGAGAAGGCGCGGGCCTTCGCCATCAAGCGGCTGGAGCACTTCGTCAAGGTCGAGAAGCAGAAGCTTTTAGGCTGGCGGGACGTGCCGACAGACATCACTGGTTTGGGCAAGGCCGTGATCGAGCGCATGCCGGTGATCAAGATGGCGATCGTTGGCCGCGGCCCCAAGCTCGCCGACCAGGACGCTTTCGAGCGCAAGATCCTGACCATCCGCAAGCAGACCCAGAACCCGCTGGTCGACCTCGAGAAGAAGCACAAGCTGCCCGGCCTCTCGCAGCTCTACATGCCGTCCTTCTCCTCGCGCACCGTGGTCTACAAGGGCCTGCTGCTGGCGCCTCAGGTCGAGAGCTTCTACGAGGATCTGCGCAATCCGCTGACCCAGTCGGCGCTCTGCCTGGTGCATCAGCGCTTCTCGACCAACACCTTCCCGTCGTGGCGGCTGGCGCACCCCTACCGCTTCATCGCCCACAACGGCGAGATCAATACGGTGCGCGGCAACGTCAACTGGATGTACGCCCGCCGGCGCACGATGGAATCCGACCTTATAGGCGCCGACCTCGACAAGATGTGGCCGATCATCCCGCACGGCCAGTCGGACACGGCGTGCGTCGACAACGCGCTCGAGCTCCTGCTGGTTGGTGGCTACTCGCTGTCGCACGCCATGATGATGCTGATCCCCGAGGCGTGGGCCGGCAATCCGCTGATGGATGCCAAGCGCAAGGCCTTCTATGAGTATCACGCGGCGCTGATGGAGCCGTGGGACGGCCCGGCCTGCATCGCCTTCACCGACGGCCGCCAGATCGGCGCCACCCTCGACCGCAACGGCTTGCGCCCCGCGCGCTTCCTGGTGACCGACGACGACAAGGTCGTGATGGCCTCGGAAGCGGGCGTGCTGCCCATTCCCGACGAGAAGATCGTGCGCAAGTGGCGCCTGCAGCCCGGCAAGATGCTGCTGATCGACCTCGAACAGGGCCGCATCGTCGAGGACGAGGAGCTGAAGCGCACCTTGGCCGAAGCCGAGCCCTACGAGGAGTGGCTGAAGGAGACGCAGCACAAGCTCGAGGAGCTGTCGGAGATCCCCGAGGCGCCGACGCCGGCGCCGCCCAACGATCCGACCATGCTGCTCGATCGCCAGCAGGCCTTCGGCTACACCCAGGAGGACATAAACTTCTTCCTCGAGCCGATGAGCCGCGAGCCCGACGATCCGGTGGGCTCGATGGGCACCGACACGCCCATCGCCGTGCTCTCCAAGAAGCCCAAGCTGCTCTACAACTACTTCAAGCAGAACTTCGCCCAGGTCACCAACCCGCCGATCGATCCGATCCGCGAGGAGCTGGTGATGTCGCTGGTGTCGATGATCGGCCCCAGGCCCAACCTGCTCGGCCGCCAGGCCGGCACGCACAAGCGGCTGGAAGTCTCGCAGCCGGTGCTGACCAACGCCGAGCTGGAGAAGATCCGCTCGATCGAAGACCTTCTGGATGGCTCGTTCCGCACCGCCACGATCGACACGACCTGGCCGGCGTCGGAAGGCGCGGCGGGACTGGAGGAGGCGCTCGACCGCATCTGCTCCGAGGCGACCGACCACGTGCTGGCCGATCGAAACATCCTGATCCTGTCCGATCGCAATGTGTCGGCCGAGCGCGTGCCCATCCCGGCGCTGCTCGCGACCGCCGCCGTGCATCACTACCTGATCCGCAGGGGCCTGCGCACCCAGACCGGCCTGGTGGTCGAATCGGGCGAGGTGCGCGAGGTCCATCACTTCTGCTGCCTGGCGGGCTACGGCGCCGAGGCCGTGAACCCCTATCTCGCCTTCGAGACCCTCGAGCAGCTGCGCGTCGAGAACGGCCTGCCGCAGAAGGCCTACGAGGTGCAGAAGAACTACATCAAGGCGATCGGCAAGGGCCTGCTGAAAGTCATGTCCAAGATGGGCATCTCGACCTACCAGTCCTACTGCGGCGCGCAGATCTTCGACGCGGTCGGCCTGCACTCGGGCTTCGTCGAGAAGTATTTCACCGGCACCGCCACGACCATCGAAGGCGCCGGCTGGCAGGAGATCGCCGAGGAGACGGTGCGCCGCCACGTCGACGCCTACGGCGACAAGGCGATCTACCGCAACATGCTCGATCCGGGCGGCGACTATGCCTTCCGCCTGCGCGGCGAGGACCATGCCTGGACGCCCGACAACGTCGGCAGGCTGCAGCACGCGGTGCGCGGCAACTCATCGGACGACTACAAGGTCTTCGCCGCCTCGATCAACGAGCAGAGCGAGCGGCTGCTGACCATCCGCGGCCTGATGCAGTTCAAGTGGGCCGACAAGCCGATCCCGGTCGAGGAGGTCGAGCCCGCTTCCAACATCGTGCGCCGCTTCGCCACTGGCGCCATGAGCTTCGGCTCGATCAGCCGCGAGGCGCACACCACGCTCGCCATCGCCATGAACCGGATCGGCGGCAAGTCGAACACCGGCGAGGGCGGCGAGGAGACCGACCGCTTCAAGCCTCTGCCCAACGGCGATTCCATGCGCTCGGCCATCAAGCAGGTGGCGTCGGGCCGCTTCGGCGTCACGGCCGAGTACCTGGTCAATGCCGACGACCTGCAGATCAAGATGGCCCAGGGCGCCAAGCCCGGCGAGGGCGGCCAGCTGCCCGGCCACAAGGTCGACGAGAACATCGCGCGCGTGCGCCGCTCGACGCCGGGCGTCGGCCTGATCTCGCCGCCGCCGCATCATGACATCTATTCCATCGAGGACCTGGCGCAGCTCATCCACGACCTCAAGAACGTCAACCCGCGCGCACGGGTGTCGGTGAAGCTCGTGTCCGAGGTCGGCGTCGGCACGGTCGCGGCGGGCGTCAGCAAGGCGCGCGCCGACCATGTGACGATCTCGGGCTTCGAGGGCGGCACCGGCGCCTCGCCGCTGACCTCGCTGACGCACGCCGGCTCGCCGTGGGAGATCGGTCTTGCGGAAACGCAGCAGACGCTGGTGCTGAACGGGCTGCGCGGCCGAATCGCCGTGCAGGTCGACGGCGGCCTGCGCACCGGCCGCGACGTCGCCATCGGGGCGCTTTTGGGCGCCGACGAGTTCGGCTTCGCCACCGCGCCCTTGATCGCCGCCGGCTGCATCATGATGCGCAAGTGCCATCTCAACACCTGCCCGGTCGGCGTCGCGACCCAGGACCCGGTGCTGCGCAAGCGCTTCACCGGCCAGCCCGAGCACGTCATCAACTACTTCTTCTTCGTCGCCGAAGAGCTGCGCGAGATCATGGCGCGGCTGGGCTTCCGGACCTTGAGCGAGATGATCGGCCGGGTCGACCGGCTCGACATGAAGCGCGCTGTCGATCACTGGAAGGCGGGCGGCGTCGATCTCACCAAGCTTCTCTACGTGGCGCCGGCCAAGGAAGGCGTGGCGATCTGGAACTGCGAGAGCCAGAACCACGGCCTCGACAAGGCGCTCGACCACAAGCTGATCGAGGCGGCGCAGCCGGCGCTCGACAAGCGTGAGCCGGTGCTTATCGAGCAGACCATCAGCAACGTCAACCGCACCGTCGGCGCCATGCTGTCGGGCGAGGTCGCCCAGCGTTACGGCCATGTTGGCCTGCCGGAGGACACGGTCTCGGTGCGGCTCGCCGGCACTGCCGGCCAGAGCTTCGGCGCCTTTTTAGCGCACGGGGTGTCGCTGGAGCTCACAGGCGACGCCAACGACTACGTCGGCAAGGGCCTGTCGGGCGGCCGTGTCGTGGTCCGTCAGCCTGAAGGCTCAACCCGCGATCCGCTGCAGAACATCATCGTCGGCAACACCGTGCTGTACGGCGCGATCGGCGGCGAGGCCTACTTCGAAGGCGTGGCCGGCGAACGCTTCGCCGTACGCAACTCGGGGGCCGTGTCGGTCGTCGAGGGCACCGGCGACCATGGCTGCGAGTACATGACGGGCGGCGTGGTGGTCGTGCTGGGCGACACCGGCCGCAACTTCGCGGCCGGCATGTCGGGCGGCATCGCCTATGTCTACGATCCCAAGGCGCGCTTCGGCGAGCTCTGCAACATGTCGATGGTCGAGCTCGAGCCGGTCGGCGTTCCATCCGCCGACAAGGATGCGCCGGGCCGGCCGCATCAGCGGGCTATAAGCGCCGATGACAACGGCATGGGCGACGTGCTGCGCTTCGACGCCGAGCGGCTGCGTATCCTGGTCGAGCGCCATCTCCTGCACACCGGCAGCGCGCGCGCCCGCGCCCTGCTCGAGGACTGGGACGAGGCACTTAAAAGCTTCATCAAGGTGATGCCCAAGGATTACAAGCGCGCGCTGGTGCAGGCGCGCGATCGCGCGGCAGCCAAAGCGGTCGCCGCCGAATAACGACCGACGGACAACGAGAGGGGAGTTTTTAAGCCAATGGGCCAGCCCACCGGCTTCCTGGAGATCGAGCGCAAGGACCGGCCCTACGAGAAAGTCGAGGCCCGGCTGAAGCATTGGCGCGAGTTCGTGCTGCCGTTGCCGCCTGCCGAGGTCGCCAAGCAGGGCGCGCGCTGCATGGATTGCGGCATCCCGTTCTGCCACAACGGTTGCCCCGTCAATAACCTGATCCCCGACTGGAACGAGCTGGTGCGGCGCGACCGCTGGCAGGACGCGCTGGAGGTCCTGCACTCGACCAACAACTTCCCGGAGTTCACCGGCCGCATCTGCCCGGCGCCCTGCGAGGCCTCGTGCACGCTGAACATCGACGACAATCCGGTGACCATAAAGTCGATCGAATGCTCCATCGTCGATCGCGGCTGGGACGAGGGCTGGATCGCCCCGCTGGTGCCGGCGAAGAAGACCGGCAAGCGCGTCGCCGTCGTGGGCTCGGGGCCGGCCGGCATGGCCTGCGCCCAGCAGCTCGCGCGCGCCGGCCATGCGGTCACGCTGTTCGAGAAGGCCGACCGCATCGGAGGGCTGCTGCGCTACGGCATCCCCGACTTCAAGATGGAGAAGCGCCATATCGACCGGCGCATGCGCCAGATGGAGGCCGAGGGCGTGGAGTTCCGCACCGGCGTCGAGGTCGGCGCCACGCTGTCCATCAAGTCGCTGCTCGAGGGCTACGACGCCGTGGCGCTGACCGGCGGCGCCGAATGGCCGCGCGACCTCGAAGTCCCCGGCCGCGAGCTTCTAGGCATCCACTTCGCCATGGATTTCCTCACCCAGCAGAACAAGCGGGTGGCGGGCGACGACGAGGCGCGGGCGGCGCCCAAGGGCACGTTGACGGCCAAGGGCAAACACGTCGTGGTGATCGGCGGCGGCGACACCGGCTCGGACTGCGTCGGCACCTCGAACCGCCAGGGTGCCGCTTCGGTGACCCAGCTGGAAGTCATGCCGCAGCCGCCGGAGCACGAGAACAAGGCGCTGACCTGGCCCGACTGGCCGCTCAAGATGCGCACCTCCTCCTCGCACGAGGAGGGTGTGGGCCGCGACTTCGCCGTCCTGACCAAGCGCGCCGTCGGCAAGGACGGCAAGATCACCGCCCTGCAGTGCGTGCGCATCGACTGGGTGAAAGGCGCCGACGGCCGCATGGCCATGCAAGAGGTCGAGGGCAGCGCCTTCGATCTCAAGGCCGATCTCGTGCTGCTGGCCATGGGCTTCCTGGGGCCGCGCCGGCCCGGCATGATCGAGCAGTCGGGCGTGACGCTCGATCCGCGCGGCAACATTTCAGCCAACGTCCAGGACTACAAGACCAGCGTGCCGAAGCTGTTCGCCGCGGGCGACATGCGGCGCGGCCAGTCGCTGGTCGTCTGGGCGATCCGCGAAGGCCGCCAGTGCGCGCGCTCGATCGACGAGAGCCTCATGGGTTCCACAACGCTGCCGCGCTAGCACGACGCACCTCGGCGCTTTCAGTTCTAGCGGGAATTGCTCTACACTTCATCCAGCGTCGGTGGCAGGCGCCTGGGGAGGTCCTGCCGCGTCTTATTTGGGGTGTCGATGAAGCTGCTGCTGATCCAGGGCGCCAACATGGAGTATCTGGGCCGCCGCCAACCTGAGCTCTATGGAACGACTTCGGCCAAGGAACTCGACGCCATCCTGCGCAAGCGGGCGCGCGAGCTCGATGTGACCTTGGACATCCTCTACACCAACACCGAGGGCGAGGCGGTGTCGGCGATCTATCGGGCCGATCGGGCCAATATCGACGGCATACTGTTCAACCCGGCGGGCTTCCTGCATGCCGGTCACTCGCTGCGCGACTGCCTGCGGTCGATCAGCGCGCCCGCGATCGAGATCCACATGACCAACATCGAAAAGCGCGGTTACGGATCGGTTACTTCCGAAGCCGCGGTCGGCATGATTGCGGGCTTCGGCGTCGGTTCCTACCTGTTGGCGCTCGACGCCATGGCGGCGCGGCTGCGCAAGCCCAGGACTTGACCTAGCCCGCGTCGCGCAATCGCGCCGCATAGCCGCGCGAGACGGAGGCGCCCAGCTCCGGATGGGTGTCGATGCGATGGGCGATCGAATCGATGATCCAGCTGTCGACGATGTCGTAGCCCAACGCGCTCAGCGCCTCGGGCACCTCGCGGACGTTGCGGATGTGGTAGGGCACCTCGGCCAGGCGGAAATTCTCCAAGGTCACCACCGTGGGACCGTCGCGTGTTGCGACCTTGTTCAACAGGATGTAGCGCGGCCGTTGGCGCAGGTGGCCTATGAGATCGGCCAGCGGCTGGTCGAGGTAAGGCAGCAGTCCCGAGCCGAGCAGGACATTGGCCGGCGGCGCGTCCTCGAGGCGCTCGACGAAGGACAGTGTCTTGTCCTCCGGCCGCGCTTCGGCCCGTCCGGCGCGCACCTGCGCCGGCAGGTCGTAGACGACCCACTCGATCCGATCGAGCTCGAGGTAGGGCGCGAAGGCGCGGTACTTCACGCCGATGTGGCCGCCGGCGTCGATGACGCGGTCGATCTCGGGCGACAGGCGTTTTAGCCAGTACAGCATCGGATAGTCCCACAGCGGCACTTCCTGCATCAGCGCCTTGGAGACCTCGGACACGCCGTTATTGTCATAGCCCTTGACCTTGCCGGGGCGCACGTGCCGCAGGGCCTCCTCGTGCGATTCGAAGGCGCCGCGAAAGCGTATGGTGTCGGGCTTGAGGGCGCGATAGCGCCCGATGGCGATCCTGACGGCGCGGCCCAGATGCCGGCGCAGTGCAGCGGTCCCCATGCTGAGACGGTAGGCAGCGGCAGCCGGATCGTTCACGGACAATCGACGACTTTCGCTCAACCTCACCAGGCGCCGGTTGCCAGGGTGGTCGGCGCGTAGTCGCCGAAGCGCCAGGCGAAGGGAAAGGCGCCGCGCCGCCGCCAGGCGCGCGTAACGTCGACCCGCCACAGCCGTTCGGCGCCGGCTGGGCCGCTGCCCTCGGGATGCCAGTCGATCGAGACTCGGCCTTGCAGCTGCAGGATATCGCCCGAGGTGAAGTCGATGAACAGCAGGCCCGCGCGCGGGTCGCCTAAAAGGTTGCCCAGGGTGTTGTAGAAGCGGTTGCCGCGGAAGTCGGGGATGGCGAGCGTGTCGCCGGCGACGCCGACGAAACCCGGCTTGCCGCCGCGGTGCGACATGTCGAGGCCGCCCTCGTCGATGCCGGTGCGCGAGCGGCTGGCGACGAAGAAGGTGTCGGACGCCTCGATCAGGGCGTGCGCCGCGGCGTCGAGACGATCGAGCGGTTCGACCGGCGTGCCGGCGGCAGCCCGCGGCGAGGGCGTGCGCGTCTGGATGTATTGCGGGCAGTTGCCGAAGCTCTGGGCGATGCCGACGGTGAGGCCGTCGTCGACGGCAGCCAGCCGGCCGTTGGCGCGATTGCGCCGCCGCGTGGTGAAGTCGAGGCCCAAAAGGCCGATCTCGGCGCCAGCGATGAAGGTCGGCGCGGCAGGATCGTCCGGCGCGGGCAGGGCGCCGATCCTGAGCATGGCCGGATCGGGCGATTGCATGAAGCCGGGCTGGCCGGCCAGCACCGAAGCCATCGGCCAGCCGTCGGCGTCGAGCGTGGCGACGAACAAGTACGGCAGCAGCGCGAAGAACTCGCGATGCTGGTCGGGCATGAACGGCCGGATGGCAGCGCGGCCGGGCCGCTGATGGCCTGCCAGCGCCTGCGCCTTCGCCTCGTCTTCGTGGAAGGCGAGGAAGGTCATGTGAGGCCCTCCGGTTTCTCGGGAAACTGCTGCTTGGGGTCGTACCAGGGAGCTGAGTCGGATCGCCAGATATGGACCTGCGGGCGATCGGTGACTGGCGTGTCGAGGCAGCCCAGGCGCAGCAGCACCACCGGCTGGGCCACGCGCTCGGCCATGATGTGCGAGCCGCAGTTGGTGCAGAAGCGGCGGAACTTGCCGGGCGAGGATTCGATGGCGCCCAACCGGTCTTCGCCGCGGGTCCAGCGGAATTTCTCTCGCGCGACGGCGGTGACCGATGAGAAGGCGGTGCCGTGGGTCTTGCGGCAGGTCTGGCAATGGCAATGCACGATGCGCTCGAGAGGGGCGTCGGCCTCGTAGGCGACGGCGCCGCACAGGCAGCTTCCGGTCAGCATGATGTCCTCCGTCATCTGCAAGGTAGACGGCGTCGATTGCGTCGGGAATATCATCAATGTACAAATCACTGTTTCAATTATTGGAATAATCAGATGGACCGCCTGGACGAGCTGGCGATCTTCGTGCGCATCGTGGAGGAGGGCAGCCTGGCGCTCGCCGCCGCGCGCCTGCGCCGCTCGCCGCCAGCCGTCACGCGCGCCCTGGCGGCGCTGGAAGATCGCCTCGGCGTGCGGCTGGTCGACCGCACAACGCGCCGGCTGGCGCCGACCGAGGCCGGCCGCGCTTTCTACGACCGGGCGCGCAGCCTGACGGCAGACTATGAGGCGGCGACGGCCGGCGTGCGCGAGGCGCCGGTGCGCGGGCTGCTCAGGATCACCGCGCCGGTGCAGTTCGGCCGACGACACATAGCGCCGGTCGTCGCGCGCTTCCTCGACGAACATGATGGCGTCGAGGTCGAGCTGCTGCTGAACGACCGCAACATCGACCTTATAGACGAGGGCATCGACGTTGCCCTGCGCATCGGCTCGCTTGCCGATTCGACTTTGTCGGCGCGGCTGGTCGGCCATGTGCGGCGGCTGTGGGTGGCAAGCCCGGCCTATCTCAAGCGCCGCGGCACCCCGCGCGCGCCGGGCGACCTGGTGCATCACGAGGCGGTCCTGGGGACCTTGCGCGGCAACAGGGAGTGGAGCTTCGCCGGCCTGCGCACCGCGCCGCGCCTGATGGGGCGGCTGCGCGTCGACGATGTCGAGAGCCGCCTGCGCGCCGCGCGCGAGGGCCGTGGCGTGGCCCAGCTCCTGTCCTACCAGGTGGCCGACGAGCTTTCAGCGGGCAAGCTGGTGCGCCTGCTGCAGGCCTGGGAGGCGCCGCCGCTGCCGGTGCATCTCGTCACCAAGGGCCGCGCCCATCGCGCGCCCAAGATCGACGCCTTCGTCGACTTCGCCGCCAAGCGGCTCAGGGCGCTGCCGGTGCTGCTGGGCGGCGATTGACACAGGATGTGCAATTCCTTATCGCTTAACTATAAGGTTAAGTGTTGGGAGCAGCTCATGTCCTAAGTCGATGGCTTCATCCTGGTCGTGCCGAAGAGGAAGCTCGCGGTCTACAAGAAGATGGCGACCCGTGCCGCCATGGTGTGGAAGGATCACGGCGCGCTCGACTACCGCGAATGCGTGGGCGACGACCTCAACGTGAAGATGGGCCTGCCGTTCCCCAAGCTCGCCAAGGCCAAGGCGGGCGAGACGGTGGTGTTCTCCTACATCGTCTACAAGTCGCGCGCCCATCGCGACAAGGTCAACGCCAAGGTGATGAAGGACAAACGCCTGTTCGAGGGCATGCCCAAGGAGATGCCGTTCGACATGAAGCGCATGGCCTACGGCGGCTTCAAGACGCTGGTGGGGTTCTGACCGGTCGCGTTACAAGCGGGCATGATCGAAATCACGCCCCTTCGCGAAAACGACCGCCAGGCCTGGCAGCCGCTCGCTGTCGGCTACAACACCTTCTACGAACGGACGATGCCCGACGCGACCTACGATCGCGTCTGGCGGCGCCTGATCGAGGCGAAGGAACTGCACGGCCTGGCGGCGCGGCTCGACGGCCGCGTCGTCGGCATTGCCCACTATTTCTTCCATACCAACGTCTGGGTCGACGAGGTCTGCTACCTGGCCGACCTGTTCGTTGACGAGCAGGTGCGCGGGCAGGGCTCGGCGCGGCTGTTGATCGAGGCGGTGGCCGACAGGGCGCGGGCGCGCGGCTGCCAGCGCTACTACTGGCTGACCCAGCAGCACAACGTCCGCGCCCGCGGCCTCTACGACAAGGTCGCGCGCTTCGTGGGCTTCATCCGCTACGACTATCCGATGGATAGACCGGCCGGCGGTTAGTGCTTGCCGTGATGCTCGGCGTGATGCTTGCTCGCCTCGCCGGCATGATGGGCGGCATGGTGCGAATGGCCGTGGGCGGAATGGGCATGATGCGCCGCCGTCTCATGCGCATCGGACTCGTGGTGCTTGGCGGCTTCGCGGTGATGCTTGGCGGCATGCTCGTGATGCTCGGCCGCGGCATTGTGATGCTCGACGATCTTGTCCTTGGCCATGATGACCTCCGTGTGGGGACGCTGACGCGGCACCCACCCTAGGAGGGGCGTGTTGCACGAGGGTGGCAGACCCGTGACTGAGCGGTGGATCAATCCGGCGTGACGCCGAAGCGCCGCTGCCAGAACTCGCGGCTGCGCCGCTCGCCGATGTCGCAGCCCAGCTCGTATTCCGGCCGCACGAAGGTCGTGTAGTCGGCCTCGCTGCGCACCGGCCGGCGGCTGCCTTGCGCCAGCTGCGTGCCGTCGGGCAGAGGGCCGAGGCCGATGTCGAAGTCGTGACGCGGCCCCCCTTTATCCGGCCCCAGGTCGGCCACCTCCTGCAGGAGCTTCTTGCGCACGGCGCGGGGGAAGTCCTCGAAGTTCGTGGCGACCTCGACGAAGGAGCGTGGCCCGCCGGTGACGCAGTGCAGGTAGTACTTGTCGAGGTCGGCTTCGCTCGGGAAGCCGAACGGGTTGGGGCGGTCGTTCATGATCGGCAGGCCGTTGATGACGATACGCTCCTTCAGCGCCTCGTAGCGCATGTCGGTCACCAGGCCGCCGTCGTTGTTCGAGCCGTCGCCCGAGATGTCGAGCACCTTGCGCTCGGCCTCGTATTGACTGCGGCCGAACAGCGGGATGGCGTAGCGGATGGCGCCGCTGATCGAGGTCCGTCGCGCGATCGAGATCGGCGCGTTGGCGAGCCGCGTGGCGAAGGCGTCGATGGCCGCCTCCGAATCGAGCAAGGTCCAGTCGATCAGCAGGCGCTGCACCCAGGCGTCCGACCATTCGTAGTAGGCGACGGCGATGCGGCCATGGCTGCCGCCCAGGATCGCCCTCTTGATCACCGGGTCGCGGAAGGCCTGGACGTAGCCCTCGCGCTGCAGCTTGGCTTCGTCGGGATCGATGCTGCCCGAGATGTCGATCGCCAGCGCCAGCGCCAGGTCGACCTCCTTCTTGTCCTGGGCAGTGGCCGGCAGGGCGAGAAGGAGAAGCAGGGCGAGCAGCATACGCATGGCCGACCTCCAACCAAGTTTGTCATGCTGAGCGAAGCGAAGCACCTTTCATGCCGCCGAAAGATCCTTCGCCTCCGGCTCAGGACGCTAGCGCGGAACCATACCGCCCGTCGGAAGCCCCGGCCAGCCGCGTGCTGGACTCGGTTGTGTGCGCACCGCTAGCCTTTGTGGAAAGATTGCTGGAGGAAACTCATGGATCTGGCCCTCAGCCCGCAGGACGAAGCCTTCCGCGACGAGGTGCGCCGCTTTCTTGACGAGAACCTTACGGAGGACTTACGCGAGGCTGGCCGCAAGACCGGCGGCGTGTTCGCCGATGTCGACGCCGGCCTGCGCTGGCACAAGGTTTTGGCCACGAAGGGCTGGTCGGCGCCGAGCTGGCCCACGGAGCATGGCGGCACCGGCTGGAGCGCCACCCAGCGCTACATCTTCGCCCGCGAGTGCATTGCCGTCGACGCGCCGCGCATCTTCGCCATGGGCATCCGCATGGTGGGGCCCGTGATCATGAAGTTCGGCACGCCTGAGCAGAAGGCCAAGTACCTGCCCCGGATCGTGTCGGGCGACATCGTCTTTTGCCAGGGCTACTCCGAGCCGGGCTCGGGTTCCGACCTCGCCAGCCTAAAAACGCGCGCCGTGCGCGAGGGCGACGACTACGTGATCAACGGCACCAAGATCTGGACGACCGGCGCGCACGTCGCCGACCACATGTTCTGCCTGGTGCGCACCGCGACCGAGGGCAAGCCGCAGGACGGCATCTCCTTCGTGCTGATCGATTCGATGAAGACGCCCGGGCTCACGGTGAAGCCGATCGTGACGCTTGCCGGCGACCATGAGGTCAACCAGGTGTTCTTCGACAACGTGCGCACGCCGATCGCCAACCGCATCGGTCCGGAGAATGCCGGCTGGACGGTCGCCAAGTACCTGCTCGAGTTCGAGCGCGGCGGCGATGCCTACACGCCCAACCTCTATGCCCGTATCGAGGACATCCGGCGCATCGCCCGCGAGGAAGCCTCGGACGGCACCGGCCGCCTGATCGAAGAGCGCACTTTCGCCGAGCGTCTGGCCGAGGCGGAGATGGAGATCCAGACGCTGGAGATGATCGAGATGCAGGTCCTGTCCGATCTCAGCCGCGGCAAGAATCCGGGTGCGGTCTCGTCGGCCATGAAGATCCGCGGCAGCGAGACCCTGCAGAAGCTCGACCATCTCGGTGTCGAGGCGCTCGCCTGGTATGCCGCGCCGTTCGAGCCCGAGGCGCGCACGCTCGGCCACAACCGGCCGACGGTGACGCCCGAGTGGGGGCTCACGGCTATGCCGCTTTATCTCAATAATCGCGCCTCCACGATCTACGCGGGATCGAACGAGATTCAGCGCAATATTATTGCCAAGGCGGTTTTGGACCTGTAACGCAATTCGCGAACGTCCCGCCCGCTCATGAGGCGGGCGGGACGTCCGTCGGTCCGAATCCTGAGGAACACGGACCGCCAACCAGCGTTTTCTTCCCATGGACCGTCGTGCGCTGCCACGGACGATGATGGGTTACGTGGTCCGCAGCTCGGGACGCCATCAGATCGCGCTCGCCCTGCTGTCGGCCGCCGTGTTCGGTCTCAGCAGTGTTCCCTTGGAGCTGCAGCGCCGGGTCGTCAACGACGCCATCAAGAACGGCGCCACCGAAACCATCTTCTGGCTCGCCGTCGCCTATGCCGGCGTCGCCCTGCTCGAGCAGGCCCTCAAGATGGTGCTGAACGTCTATCGCGGTTGGGTGAGCGAAGACGCCGTGCGCACCTTGCGCAAGACCTTGGAGGACGTCGAGACCACCGAGCACTGCGAGGCCGACACGACCGGCACGCACACCGCCATGGCGGTGGCCGAAGCCGAGCCGATCGGCGGCTTCGTCGGCATGGCGATCTCCGAGCCGCTGTTGCAGGCCGGCATCCTCCTGAGCGTGATCGGCTATATGGCGTGGCTCGAGCCGTGGACGTTGCTGCTCAGCCTGGGCTACCTGCTGCCGCAGGCGCTGTTCGTGCCGCCGATGCAGCAGGCGATCAACCGGCGGGCCGCCGACCGCATCAAGATCCTGCGCCGCGTCAGCGGCGACATCGTCGAGAGCGGCACGCCCGACGAGCAGCGCATCGAGCGCGTGTTCGCCCTCAACATGGGCATCTACAAGCTGAAGTTCGGCATGAATCTCGGGATGAACCTGATGTACGCCTTTGCCGTGGCGGCGGCGCTGGGCGCCGGCGGCTGGTTCGCCGTCAGCGGACGCATCGATGTCGGCACGGTGGTGGCCGTGGTGTCGGGGCTGGGCAAACTCAAGGATCCATGGGGCGACCTGGTGAGCTGGGCCCGTGAACTCTCGGTCGACAGCGTGAAGTACCGGCTTTTCGTCGACGCGGTCGGCCGGCGGGGACTTGCAACTGCCTGAATCGACATCACATTTGACGGGTCATGGCTGATCCCTATTCCGTCCTTGGCGTAGCAAGGACCGCCTCGGACGACGACATCCGCAAGGCGTTCCGCAAGCTCGCCAAGCAACACCATCCCGACCTCAATCCCGGCGACAAGGCGGCCGAGGCCAAGTTCAAGGAGATCTCGCAGGCCAACGACATCCTGTCCGATCCCGAGAAACGCCGCCGCTTCGACGCCGGCGAGATCGACGCCGCCGGCCAGGAGATGCCGCCGCGCGGCTTCTATCGCGATCACGCCGGCGGCTTCGGCGGCGCCAAGTACGAACGGTCGGGCGGCGAGGAGGCCTTTGTCGACATGGGCGACATCTTCTCCGACATGTTCGGCCGCGCGCGAGGCGGTCGGGCCGGCGCGGGCGGCTTCT
>JAKFVH010000305.1 GCA_021732285.1 Reyranella sp.
GATCATGCTCTTGCGGACCGCGAGCCTCCGGCTCGCTCATGATCATGAGCGAGCCGGAGGCTCGCGGTCCGCAAGAGCATGAACTTGAACATGACGCGCCACTGGAGTGGCGCGCCCCCAGCTAAGATGCTGCGCGCCATTCGCAATTCCTGGCGCCTGCTGCGCATGGCGTTGAGTCTCGCGCGGCACGATGCGTTGTTCCCGCTGGAGATCCTGCGCGTTGCGCCGGCGCTGGTCGTCTGGGCGCGGCTGTTCGCGCGGCGGCGCGACGCGCGTAGGCCGGGCGAGCGCCTGACGGCGGCGCTGCAGGAGATGGGGCCGTCTTTCATCAAGCTCGGCCAGGCGCTGTCGACCCGCGCCGACCTTCTAAGCGAACAGGTCGCGGCGGACCTGGCGCAATTGCAGGATCACCTGCCGGCTTTCCCCGGCGCCGAGGCGCGACGCATCATCGAGGCCGAGCTCGGCCAGCCGATCGACGCGCTGTTCACCAGCTTCGACGACACGCCGGTCGCCGCCGCCTCGATCGCTCAGGTGCATTTCGCCGTCACCACCGACGGCCGCGAGGTCGCGGTCAAGGTGCTGCGGCCGGGCATCGAGCTCGCCTTCGAACGCGACCTCGATCTCTTCTATTGGACGGCCGAGCTGGTCGAGCGCACCCAGCCGCGCTACCGCCGCCTGAAGCCGGTCGATTCGGTGAGCGCCTTCGCCGACGTCGTGCGCGTCGAAATGGATCTGCGCATGGAGGCCGCCGCTGCCGAGGAGCTGGGCGAGAACTTCGCCGACGACCCTGGCTACCGGGCGCCCACGATCGACTGGGACCGCACGGCACAGCGCGTGCTCACGCTCGAGCGCATCGACGGCATCCCGATCGGCGACCGCGACGCCATCGTCGCCGCCGGCCACGATCCCAACGAGGTCATGAAGAAGGCGGCGGAGGCCTTCTTCTACCAGGTGTTCCGCGACGGCTTCTTTCATGCCGACATGCATGGCGGCAACGCCTTCGTCGACCGTTCGGGCCACATCGTGCCGGTCGACTTCGGCATCATGGGCCGCATCGACGAGGACACGCGCGGCTATCTTGCCGAGCTTCTGGTCGCCTTCCTGCGCCGCGACTATCGGGCGGTGGCCGAGGTGCAGTTCCGAGCCGGTTACGTGCCGTCCGACCAGTCGCGCGAGATGTTCGCCCAGGCCTGCCGCTCGATCGGCGAGCCGATCTTCGGCAAGCCCAGCCATCAGATCTCGATCGCCCGCCTGCTGGCGCACCTGCTGCGCGTCACCGAGCAGTTCGAGATGACCGTGCAGCCGCAGCTCCTGCTGCTGCAGAAGACCATGCTGATGGCCGAAGGCATGGGCACGCGGCTCAATCCCAACGTCAACATCTGGGAGCTGGCGCGGCCTCTGATCGAGGAATGGATGAAGAGCCATTTCGGCCCGCGCGCCACCATCGGCCGCGCCGCCGAGGACGTGATGGAGGGTCTGCGCCGCCTGCCACGCCTGATCGACAGCCTGCATCTCGTGGCCGAGCACGAACGGCGCAAGGCCGAGCGCGCCGAAGCCTCGCCGCCGCCCATCCCCGGCCGCGGCTGGCGCCCGGGCTTCTCCGAGATCATCGCCGTCCTTGCCTTGATCGCCGCCATCGTCGCGTGGTGGCATTAATCCCCCCAACCGTCATCCCGACCGGAGCGCGAAGCGCGGAGTGGAGGGACCTAATCATGGCGCAGATTGCAACTGAAGGTGGTGGGACGTATTTGACGGCAACCGCTATCGTTCAGCCATGGAACGCAACCCGGTCGTCTACATTCTCGCCAGTCCGAACAGGCGCGCCCTCTACATTGGCATAACGACGAACCTGCCCCGTCGCCTCGAAGAGCACCGCCAAGGCAAGGTCCACCACACCGCGCGTTACAACATCAAGTGCCTGATCTATTTTGAGGCCCACGAAACAGCACCCGACGCGATCGCACGGGAAAAGCAGCTGAAGAACTGGAGAAGGGAAAAGAAGCTCATCCTCATAAATCGATCGAATCCGGATTGGCGGGACCTGAGCGGCGAAATCCACTGAGGAGGTCCCTCCACTCCGCTTCGCTCCGGTCGGGATGACGATCGTGAAGCTATGAGCAGGTCCCTCCACTCCGCGCTTCGCGCTCCGGTCGGGATGACGGTGGTGGCCAAGTGACCACCGACCAGATCATCTTCGGCCTCGCCGTCTTCCTGCTCGCGGGAACGGTCAAGGGCTTGGTCGGACTCGGCCTGCCGACCATCGTCATTGCGCTGACGACGCTCGTGCTGCCGCTGACCGAAGCGATGGCCCTGATCGCATTGCCGATCATCTTCTCCAACGTCTGGCAGGCCGCGGTCGGCGGTAATTTCCGGCGGATCCTGCGCCGGCAATGGCCGCTGATCGTGCCATTGGCGATCGGGCTCTATCTCACCATGTGGCTGGTCGGCCAGAAGGGCCCGAACTGGGCCTTCATCGTCCTGGCGACCGTCCTGGTCGTCTACAGCAGCCTCGGCCTGCTGCGCATCCGCCTGCACATCCACGCCGACCTGGAAAAGCCGCTGGCGCCGCTGATCGGCGCGGTCTCGGGCTTCGTCGCCGGCGTGGTCGGCGTGCCCATCATCCCTCTCATGCCCTACCTGCAGGGCCTCGACATAAAACCTTCCGAGCTTGTGCAGACCCTGGGCGTGGTGCTCTGCGCCACCTCCTTCACGCTCACGTTATCGCTCCTGAGTTTCGGCCTTTTAGACGGCCCGCGCGCCATCGTCTCGGCGGCCGCGGTGGTGCCGGCGCTGGCTGGCATGTGGGTCGGCCAGCAGATCCGCCAACGCCTGTCGGTCGAGCAATTCCGCCTGGCCGTGTTCTGGGCCCTGTTGCTCACCGGGCTGTATACTTTCGCCAGCCGGGTGTTGTGATAGGCTGGGGGACCATGCTCAAGGGCAAGCGGATTCTGCTGATCGTCGCGGGTGGCATCGCGGCCTTCAAATCGCTCGAGCTCATCCGCCGCCTGCGCGAACGCGGTGCTTCGGTGCGCTGCGTGCTGACCGACGCCGGCGCCAAATTCGTCACGCCGCTGTCGCTGCAGGCGTTGACCGAGGACCGCGTCTACAGCGACATGTTCTCGCTGACCGACGAAAGCGAGATGGGCCACATCCAGCTCTCGCGCGATGCCGACCTGCTGGTGGTGGCGCCCGCGACCGCCAACATCCTGGCGCGCATGGCGGGCGGCCTGGCCGACGATCTTGCCGCGACCGTGCTGCTCGCCACCGACAAGCCGGTGCTGGTGGCGCCCGCGATGAACGTGCGCATGTGGACCCACGCCGCCACTGTCGCCAACGTCGAGACCCTGAAGCAGCGTGGCATCCGCTTCATCGGCCCCAACGACGGCGCCATGGCCTGCAACGAATTCGGCCCCGGCCGCATGTCGGAGCCGGAAGAGATCGCCGATGCCATCGAGGGCCTGCTGGTGCCGGCCGAACGGCCGCTCGCCGGCAAGCGCGCCGTCGTGACGTCGGGCCCGACGCGCGAGGCGATCGATCCCGTGCGCTACATCTCCAACCATTCCTCCGGCAAGCAGGGCCACGCCATCGCCTCGGCGCTGGCCGCCCTTGGCGCTGACGTCACGCTGGTCAGTGGGCCGGTGGTCATCGCCGATCCGCCGGGCCTGCGCACCGTTCACGTCGATTCGGCGGACCAGATGCTGGCGGCCTGCCTGGCCGCCGGCCGGATCGACATCGCCGTCTGCGCCGCCGCCGTCGCCGACTGGAAGGCGGCCCGGCCGTCCGGTTCCAAGATCAAGAAGAAGGCAGGGATGGCGCCGCCCAGCCTGGAGCTGACACCCAATCCCGACATCCTCGCCACCTTGTCCAAGCCCGGCCCGCAGCGCCCGGCGCTTGTCGTGGGCTTCGCCGCCGAGACCGAGAACCTGGTGGCCAACGCCATCGACAAGCGCCGGCGCAAGGGCTGCGACTGGATCGTGGCCAACGACGTCTCGCCGGCCGTCGGCACGTTCGGCGGCGAGCGTAACACCGTGCACCTGATCAGCGCCTCCGGCGTGGAAGACTGGCCGACCCTGGCCAAGGGCGAGGTCGCCATGCGGCTGGCCGGCCGCATCGCCCTGCACTTTGGCCAGCCGCCGAAAGCCGAGGCAGCGGAATGAAGGGTGTCGAGACCGTCGAGATCGAAGTGGTGCGGCTCGCGCATGCCCGCGATCTCGCCCTGCCGGACTACGCCACGGCCGCCGCCGCCGGCGCCGACCTTCTGGCCGCCATCGACCAGGACATCGAACTCGGGCCGCTGGAACGCAAGATCGTGCCGACCGGCATTTCGATCGCGCTACCGGTAGGCTTCGAGGCCCAGGTCCGGCCGCGCTCGGGCCTGGCGGCCAAGAACGGCGTGACAGTGGCCAACGCTCCGGGAACCGTAGATGCTGACTATAGGGGAGAGATCGGCGTCATTTTGATCAACCTTTCCAAGGAGCCATTCCGCATCAGTCGCGGCATGCGAATTGCACAGTTGGTCGTGGCCCGGCATGCAAGGGCCGTGTGGCGTGAAGTCAGCGAGCTCGACCGGACGGCGCGTGGCGCCGGGGGGTTCGGATCGACAGGAGTGGCGGCGGGATCGGCCAAAAGCGCCTAAAAGGCGCCTGAGGAGAAGCACTGGGGATGCCTCGGCTCAGCAAGAAAACCATGTTCGCGATCGAGGCCGTGCTCGATGTGGCCTTCCATGTCGGCGAGCATCCGGTGCGCAGCGGCGACATCACCGAGCGCCAGCGCATTCCCAAACGCTATCTCGAGCAGGTGCTGCAGCATCTGGTGCGGGCCGGCATCCTGGCCGGCAAGCGCGGTCCGCGGGGCGGCTATCGGCTGGGACGCGAGCAGCGAAATATCACCCTGGGCGAGGTGGTGCGCGTGGTGCGCAAGCTCGAGGCCGAGACCGAGCCCAACGATCCGTCGACCGGTTCGCCACTTGCCCACGAGGTCGTCTGGCCGATGTGGGAGAAGCTGCGCGACGACATGATGGCCCAGCTTGACAACATCACCATCGAGGATCTCTGCCAGCGGGCGCGCGCCAAGGGGCTCGACCAGCCCACGACCGGCCAGCCGCCGCCAAGCGAACGCATTGCCGTTTGATCTTTTGAGCGCCTGAATTGATAACTCCGCCGTTCATTGAAACGGAGGAGTGACAGATGGCCAAGGCCAAGGCGGCGAAGAAAGCCAAGCCCAACCCGCGCAACAAGAAGCTCTACGACGACGGCATGAAGGTGCGCAAAGCCGTGCTCGGCGCGGGCTACGTCGACACCTCGATGGCGAACGCCGCCACAGACGACTTCATGATGTCGTTCCAGGACATCACCACGGAATATGCCTGGGGCTACGTGTGGACGCGGCCGGGCCTGCCGAAGAAGACGCGCTCGATGCTGAACCTCGCCATGCTGGCGGCGCTGAACCGCGGGCCCGAGCTCAAGCTGCACGTCAACGGCGCGCTGAACAACGGCCTCACCAAGGAGGAGATCAAGGAGATCTTCCTGCAGGTCGCGATCTACTGCGGCATCCCGGCCAGCCTCGACGCGTTCAAGATCGCGAGCGGCGTGTTCAAGGAACGCGGGGTCTGAGACACACCACCAACGTCATCCCGACCGGAGCGCCCCTCGACTTCGCTCGGGGTAAACTCGCGGAGTGGAGGGACCTGTTCATGTGCTCGATAAAGATTAGGTCCCTCCACTCCGCTTCGCTCCGGTCGGGATGACGGCGGTGGTCGGTGTGCGCTCGATCAAACCGGCAACGACCACCGACAGCACGACCTTGTCGGCCTGGTTCAGCAACTCGTACAGCAGGTCGAAATGCCCGCGTTGCGGTCTGCGAGAGTCACGCTTGCCCTCGATCGTGATCCGCAGCCGCACTCGATCGCCCGAGCGCACGGGCGCGGGGAACTTCAGATGCCATTCCGAAGCACCGAGCACCGCCCAGCGCCGTCCGGGGACGTTGTAGATCTGGTGGCCCAGCCGATACATCAGCGTGATGGTGTAACCGCCGCTGGCGATCAGACTGCCGTACGGATTGCGGGCCGCCGACGCCTCGTCGACGTGAAATGGCCACGGGTCGTTGCGGCGGTTGTAGGCCAGCATCTCGTCATGATCGATTGTGGCCTCATCGCTCAGGAAGGAGGCGCCCACGACGAGGTCCTCGAAGTAGACTGGAACTTCCATGGGTGCAAAGGATCGACGTCCGTCGCAAGACGATCAATTACCCGAGGGGTAATGGGGTGGTGCAAGTCCGCTCGGCCAAGCCAGGCGAAAGCCAAAGCCTCACCGCCCTCTGCGTGCGGTCGAAGGCACACTGGGGCTACGACGCCACGTTCATGAAGTTGAGCGCGGCGGCGCTGGCCGTGGGCGAGGACGACATCGCCGCCGGCCGCGTGCTGGTCGCAGCGGATGACGCGGGTCGCGTGATCGGCATGGCCTGCGTGCTGCCCGAGGGCGAGACGTCTGACCTCGATGCGCTGTTCATCGATCCGCCGGCCATCGGCAGCGGCGCCGGGCGCGCGTTGTTCGATGCGGCCATCAGCCTGGCTCGCCGCCAAGGCGCGCGGCGCATGACTATCCTCGCCGATCCCAACGCTGTGGCCTTCTACGAGCGCATGGGCGCGCGCTACCTGCGGGACGCGCCGTCCGACGCCATTCCCGGTCGCACCCTGCCGTTCTATGAGTACGACCTTCAGTCGGGGACCGTTTCATGACCACGCTAATACCTCCCGCCACCATCGCCTTCATCGGGCTCGGCATGATGGGCCGGCCGATGGCCGCGCGGCTCGCCGAGGCCGGCTTCAAGCTTCGCCTCTATGACCTTTCGCAGAAGGCAGTGTCGGATTTCGTCGGCGCCCATCCCTCCGCACTGGCGACTGCTTCGCCGAAGGCTGCGGCGCAGGGCGCCGATGCAGTGATCACCATGCTGCCCGACGGCAAGATCGTGCGGCAGGCGCTGATCGAGGGCCGCGATCCCGCCCGCGAGGGCATGGCGGCAGGCGCCATCGCCATCGACATGAGCTCGTCCAATCCCGTCGACACCCAGAAGCTCGCGCGCGATCTCGCCGCGCTCGGCGTGGCCCTGCTCGACGCCCCGGTGTCGGGCGGCGTCAAGCGCGCGATCGACGGCTCGCTCTCGATCATGGTCGGCGGCAACGCAGCCGACCTCGAGCGCGCGCGGCCGGCCTTCGCCGCCATGGGCAAGACCATCACGCTCTGCGGTCCGGCCGGCGCCGGCCATGCGCTGAAGGCGCTGAACAACTACCTGTCGGCCGCGGGCCTCGTCGCCATGTGCGAGGCGCTGGTGGTGGGCGAGGCCTTTGGCCTCGATCCCGGCACCATGGTCGACGTGTTCAACAGCTCGACCGGCAAGAGCAACGCCACCGAAGTGAAGGGCCGCCAATTCGTCGTGCCGCGCAACTTCGCGGCCGGCTTCACCACCGGCCTGATGGCCAAGGACCTGCGCACCGCGGGCGAGGTGGCGCAGCACCTGCAGCTCAACATGCCCGGGCTGAAGCAGGCGGTGGCCTACTGGGCCGACGCCAACGGCAAGCTCGGCGGCTCGGCGGACCACACCGAGATTTTCCGCTATGCTGAGATGCTTGCGGAGGAGGAGTCATGAACCCCGCTTTCACGCTCGACGGCACCTACATCCATCTGCGTCCCGACGAGCGCGCGCTCGCCATGGAGGGCGGTGCCAAGTTCTGGCAGCACATCGAGGAGCGCCACGACCTCGACCAGGCCCGCTCATGCTCTTCTGGACCGCGAGCCTCTGGCTCGCTCATGATCGTGAGCGCGCAGGATGCGCGCGGTCCGGAAGAACATGACCATGAGCGGGCCTGGCGGCCCGCGCTCCGGCAAGACATGACCGGGGGATGATCCGCCAGCTTGCTGCGTATATCAGGCAGGACGGCCTTTGACAGGCGGCGGCCGTCGCTGTAAATAGCCGCCACCTAGGGCCCCTGGCGCCGCCTCCCCGGCGGTGATCGACGGGGTCCACACCGAACGTCACAGCGCAATTTCAGACGGCCGCACCCTGCGGCTCCGGCGCGTGCGTTATCTCCCACACCTGATTGAAGACACATGAACCTCCAGGAACTCAAGATCAAGAAACCGCCCGAGCTGCTGGCATTCGCCGAGGAGCAGGGCGTCGAAGGCGCGGCGATGATGCGCCGCCAGGAACTGATGTTCGCCATCCTGCAGAAGCTCGCCGCCGCCGAGCAGGCGATCTTCGGCACCGGCACCATCGAGGTGCTGCCCGACGGCTTCGGCTACCTGCGCTCGATGGAAGCCAACTACCTGCCGGGCGCCGACGACATCTATGTCAGCCCCACCCAGGTCCGCAAATTCGGCCTGCGCACCGGTGACACCGTCGAAGGCGAGATCCGCGCGCCCAAGGACGGCGAGCGCTACTTCGCCATGGTGCAGATCAACAAGATCAACTTCGACGATCCCGATGCGCTGCGCCACCGCATCAACTTCGATTCGCTGACCCCGCTCTATCCCGACCAGAAGCTCAAGCTCGAGATGGAAGGTGGTGCCGCCGTCATGGCGCCGGCCGTCAAGGAAGAGGAGGGCGGCTCGCGCGCCACCTCGTCGGGCCGCGTCAGCTCGCGTCGCACCGGCACGCTCACCAAGAAGGCCGGCACCACGCCGCAGCAGCAGCTCGACATCTCGACCCGCGTGATCGACCTCATAGCGCCGATCGGCAAGGGCCAGCGCGCCCTGATCGTGTCGCCGCCGCGCACCGGCAAGACGGTGCTGCTGCAGAACATCGCCCACGCCATCACCGCCAACAACCCGGAGGTCTACCTCATGGTGCTGCTCGTCGACGAGCGGCCGGAGGAAGTGACCGACATGCAGCGCACCGTGAAGGGCGAGGTCGTGAGCTCGACCTTCGACGAGCCGGCCGGTCGCCACGTCGCCGTGGCCGAGATGGTGATCGAGAAGGCCAAGCGCCTGGTCGAACACAAGAAGGACGTGGTGATCCTGCTCGATTCGATCACCCGCCTGGGCCGTGCCTACAACACCGTCGTTCCCAGCTCCGGCAAGGTGCTGACCGGCGGCGTCGACGCCAACGCGTTGCAGCGGCCGAAGCGCTTCTTCGGTGCGGCGCGCAACATCGAGGAAGGCGGCTCGCTCACCATCATCGCCACGGCGCTGATCGACACCGGCAGCCGCATGGACGAGGTGATCTTCGAGGAGTTCAAGGGCACCGGTAACTCCGAAATCATCCTCGACCGCAAGGTCTCCGACAAGCGCACCTTCCCGGCCATCGACATCACCAAGTCGGGCACCCGCAAGGAAGAGCTGCTGGTCGATCGTGCGACGCTGTCCAAGATGTGGGTGCTGCGCCGCATCCTCATGCCGATGGGCGCGGTCGACGCCATCGAGTTCCTGCTCGACAAGCTGCGCACCGCCAAGACCAACCAGGACTTCTTCGGCTCGATGAACCAGTAGCGGTTCATGAAGGCTCTCGTCGTCGTCGGCCATCCCGCTCCCGGAAGCTTTTGCCGCGCCATCGCGGACAGGATCCGGGAGACGTGGTCGGCGGCGGGCTGCGCGGTCCGTTTCCATGATCTGGTCGAGGAAGACTTCGACCCGCGCCTGACCGCCGCCGAGGCGCGTGGTCAGGCGACGGCCGATCCGCTGGTCCGCCGGCACATCGCCGAACTGCGCGACAGCGATCTTCTGGCCGTCGTCCATCCCAACTGCTGGGGCGCGCCGCCAGCCATCGTGAAGGGCTGGATCGACCGCGTCTTTGCACCCGATGCCGCCTACGGCTTCATCAAAGGTGTCGACCAGGGCGACGTTCCCGTCGGCCTGCTCGCCACCAAGGCGGCGCTGGTCATCAACACCGGCAACACGCCGCTGGACCGCGAACGCGAGGCGTTCGGCGATCCGCTGGAGCGCATGTGGCGCGACTGCATCCTGCACTATTGCGGAGTCGGTGAGGTCATGCGCGCGCTGTTCGGCGTCGTGGCGACCAGCTCCGAGGACGAGCGGCGTCGCTGGTTGCTGGAGACGGCGGCGCTGGCGGAAAAGGCGGCAGCGCTGGGCAAGTCAGCTTAGCCCTCGTGGCGAGTCGTCTTCATCATGCTCTTCCGGACCGCGAGCCTCTGGCTCGCTCATGATCATGAGCGCGCAGGATGCGCGCGGTCCGGAAGAGCATGAAAGACGACATCACGCCCCCAGATCGGCGGCAACGGCGCGGCGCTGTTCCGGGCTGACGGCCACCTTCTGGCCGAACCATGCCTCGAAGCCCAGCCGGCCCTGGTGTAGCAGCATGTCGAGCCCGTCGATGCAGCGCTGACCGCGCGCACGGGCGGCCGCCAGCAGCCGGGTCTCGAGCGGCACGTAGACGATGTCGTCGACGACGGCATCGGCCGGCAGGCGGCCGACATCGATTTCCAGCGGCGGCTGGCCCTTCATGCCGAGCGACGTCGTGTTCACCAGCAAGGTGGCGCCGTCGAGCGCATCGTCGCGCTCGTCCCAACGCTCGATGGCGATGCGCCGACCGTCGTTGGGCGTGAAGGCGACGCCGAGATCGATCGCGCTCGTCTGTGTGCGGTTGACCAGGCGCAGCTCGGGCACGCCGGCGCTTACCAAGGTGGCGACGACGGCGCGCGCCGCGCCACCCGCACCCAGCACCGCCACCGGTCCCGCCGCCGCTTGCCAAGCCGGCGCCCCTTGCTTCAGCGCTTCCAAGAAGCCGAAACCGTCGCTGTTGCGGCCTTCGAGCGTGCCGTCGGGCTGCTTGATCACGGTGTTCACTGCGCCGATGTGCTTGGCCAGCGGATCGATGCGATCGAGCAGCGGCATGATGTCGATCTTGTGCGGCAAGGTGAGATTGCAGCCGCGCGCGTTGGGTGTGCGCTTCAAGAAGGCGATGAGTTCTTCGAGGGCGGCGCGCTTGGGCTCGACGGGCAGGCGGCCATAGTGGCCGGCGATGCCGTGCTGCTTCAGCCAGAAGCCGTGCAGGGCGGGCGAGCGCGAATGCTCGACCGGCCAGGCGACGATGGCGGCGAAGGGCCGGCCATTGGCCTCGCGCAAAAGGGTCTCGTAGGGGCTCATGCCGATTTCTCCAGACCGATTCCGTGCTCCGCCAGGAATGCCAGCAGCGGCAGCAGCGGCAGGCCAAGCACGGTGAAATAGTCGCCTTCGATGCGGGTGAAGAGATGGGCGCCCAGCCCCTCGAGCTGGTAGGCGCCGACCGAGGCGCAGACCGCATCGCCCGCCCGCGCGAGATAAGCATCGAGGAAGGCGTCGGTGAAGGGCCGCATGGTCAGTCGGCCGGTCTCGGTCGTGTGCCACAGCCGCGCGCCGTTTTTGGCGACGACGACCGACGACACCAACTCGTGCGTGCGGCCACCCAGCGCCTGTAGCTGCTCACGCGCGGCGGCAAGCGTGGCCGGCTTGTCGTAAAGCTTGCCCTCGCAGGCGAGCGTTGAATCCGCGCCGATCACGAAGGCGCCCGGCCGCCGCGTCGACACGCGTAGCGCCTTCATCTCCGCGAGCGTGGTCGCGATGTCCTGCGCCGTGGCGCGCTCGCCCAGAAGGCTGAGCTTTACCTCGTCCTCGTCGACACCCGACGGCTCGATCGAAAAGTCGAGGCCGACGTTT
Organism: Reyranella sp.; assembly: GCA_021732285.1. Lineage (GTDB taxonomy): Bacteria > Pseudomonadota > Alphaproteobacteria > Reyranellales > Reyranellaceae > Reyranella. The sequence goes on from JAKFVH010000305.1 coordinate 11,646, forward strand.
TTTAGCATCTGGCGGCGCGAGGGGCTGGCGGAAGCGAGAATGAGCATAGATCCGGATCAGGCGGGCTCGATGCGGAACAAGCCGCCGGCGTCTGCGTGGGTGACAAGGTACAGGAGCCCGTCGGGGCCCTGCCGTACGTCGCGGATATAGGGAAGCTTATCGACGAGCAATCGCTCTTCGCTGCGATAGCGCTCGCCGTCGAGCTCGATGCGGAACAGCGCGAAGTTCGACAGCGCGCCGGTGAAGACCGAGCCCTTCCAGCCCGGGAACCTGTCGCCGGTATAGAAGCAGAGGCCGCAGGGCGAGATCGACGGCACCCAGACCCGCACCGGGTCTTCCATGCCGGGCAGGCTTTTATGCTCGCTGATGATGGCGCCGCTGTAGTCGATGCCGTGGGTGGCGCGCGGCCAGCCGTAATTGGCGCCGGCTTTCAGGAGGTTGAGCTCGTCGCCGCCGCGCGGGCCGTGCTCGCATTCCCACATGCGCCCGGTCTCGGGATGCATGGCGAGCCCCTGCGGGTTGCGATGGCCCCAGGTGAAGATCTCCGGCCGCGCATTGGGCTTGCCGACGAAGGGATTGTCCGGCGGCACCGATCCGTCGTCCTTCAATCGCAGGACCTTGCCGGCGAGATCGTTGAGATCCTGCGCGCGCTGCATCTGATAGCGTTCGCCCGCCGTGACATACATCAGGCCGGCGCGGTCGAAGGCGATGCGTGAGCCGAAATGCAGTCCGCCCGAGGTACGCGGCAGGGCCTCGAAGATCGTCCTGACCCCGCGCAAGGCGCCATCGCCCAGCTCGGCGCGCGCCACGGTGGTCGCCGCCCCGCCCGACCCCTCGGCCGAGTAGGACAGGTAAAGGGTGCGGTTCTGCGCAAAGTTCGGATGCAGGCAGATATCGAGCAATCCGCCCTGGTTGCTGGCATAGACCTTGGGCACCCCGCCCAGCGGCGGTTCCAGCCGGCCGTTGGCGAACATCCTGAGCCGACCCGGTCGCTCGGTCACCAGGATGCGCCCGTCGGGCAGGAAGGCGATCGACCAGGGCTGCTCGAGGTCGCGCGCCAAGCTCCAGCGAGTGGATGATCCAACCAAGGTCACCAGCCGGTAATTGGCCTTGCTGCTTTTAAGGATTTCCTGGGCGCGCCCGATCGACGGCGCGGCCAGGGTCGCGGGTAGTGTCGCGGTTGCAGCCAGGATGATTTGGCGTCTGTGCAATCGACTCTCCTAAGGCCGCCACTATACTCGACGCCCTAGCCGACGGGCGTTCCTGATTTGCAACGACGGGGAGCAGAAAATGCCGAAATCCATCCTGATGCATGAGAATGGCGGACCGGAGAAGATGCAGCTCGAGGACGTCGAGGTCGGATCGCCGGGCCCCGGCCAGGTGAAGATCAAGCACACTGCGATCGGCCTCAACTTCATCGACGTCTATACGCGCTCGGGCCTCTACCAGACGCCGCTGCCCAACGCGGTCGGCCGCGAGGCGGCCGGCGTGATCGTCGAGGTCGGGCCGAAGACAAGGGGCTTCAAGAAGGGCGACCGCGTCGCCTATTGCGGCGAGCTCGGCGCCTATTGCCAGGAGCGCATCATGGGCACCAAGCAGCTCGTGCATGTCCCCAAGGGCGTGAGCGACGAGCAGGCCGCGGCCATCATGCTGAAGGGCATGACCACCGAGTATCTCATCGACCACTGCGCCAAGCCGTGGCTCAAGAAGGGCGATATCGTTCTGTTCCATGCCGCCGCCGGCGGCGTCGGCCTGCTGTTCGGCCAGTGGGCCAAGGCGCGCGGCTACAAGGCGATCGGCACCACCTCGTCGCCCGAGAAGGCCGCGTTGGCCAAGAAGAACGGCTACAAGTGGGTGATCGACTACACCAAGGAAGACGTCGTTGCGAAGGTGAAGGAGATCACCAAGGGCAAGGGCGTGCCCGTCGTGTTCGACGGCGTCGGCAAGGACACCTGGATGGCCTCGCTCGACAGCCTGCAGCCGCGCGGCCTGATGTGCTCGTTCGGCAACGCCTCGGGCGCGGTGGCGCCGCAGCCGCCGGGCATCCTCAACGCCAAGGGCTCGCTCTACCTGACGCGGCCCAGCCTCGGCTCCTACACCGCCACCCGCAAGGAGCTCGAGGCCAGCGCCAAGTCGCTGTTCAAGATGGTCAAGAGCGGCAAGGTCAAGATCGCCATCGACCAGCGCTATCCGCTGGGCGAGGCGGCACAGGCTCACATCGACCTCGAATCGCGCAAGACCACCGGCCAGACGGTGCTGGTGCCCTAACCAGGCGGCCGGCGTTCAGCGTTCCATGATGATCGTCGGCCTCACCGGCTCCATCGGCATGGGCAAGTCGACCGCGGCGAAAATGCTGCGGCAGATGGGCGTGCCGGTCTACGACGCCGATGCCAACGTCCATGCCGTGCAGGCCAAGGGCGGCGCGGCGCTGCCGCCGATCGAGGCGGCATTTCCCGGCGTGGTGAAGGACGGCGTGCTCGACCGCCAGGCGCTAGGCGCGCGCGTGTTCGGCAACAAGGAAGCGCTGCGCAAGCTCGAGGCGATCGTCCATCCCCTGGTCGGCCAGCGCCAGCGCGCCTTCCTGAAGCGCGCCGCCCGGCGTGGCGAGAAGTTGGTCGTGCTCGACATCCCACTGCTGTTCGAGGGTGCGGGGGAACGGCGCATCGATGCCACCCTGGTGGTGAGCGCGCCGGCCTTCCTGCAGCGCCATCGCGTCATGGCGCGGCCGGGCATGTCGGCCGAGCGGTTCGACGGCATCCTGCGCCAGCAGGTGCCGGACGCCGAGAAGCGGCGCCAGGCCTCCATCGTCATCCCGACCGGCCTCGGGCTTGCGCCGACGCGCCTCGCGCTTGCCCACGCGATCACCAAGCTGAAGAAGCGGCGCGGCCGCTTCTGGCCCGCCAATCCGTGGCGGGAACGATTCACAGCCCAGCTTGCGCGCGCGCGCCGGAAGTAAGCTAAAAAGACTCCATGCGCGAAATCGTTCTCGACACCGAGACCACCGGCCTGGATCCGCTGGCCGGTCATCGCGTGGTCGAGGTGGGCTGCATCGAGCTGGTGAACACCGTCGCCACCGGCAAGACGTTCCACGCCTACTTCAATCCGGAAATGATCATGCCGGCCGGGGCGCAGGACATTCACGGCCTCAGCGACGAGTTCTTGGCCGACAAGCCCCTGTTCGCCGACATGGTCG
>JAKFVH010000302.1 GCA_021732285.1 Reyranella sp.
TGAGCAGCATCCAGCCGCAGGCATAGGCGCCGAGCCCGTAGGCCGCGGCATGGCCGAACGAGACCAGCCGCGTGTAGCCGAACATCAGGTCGAGGCTCATGGCGAACAGGCCGAGGATCACCGCCTCGGTGAGCAGCGTCATGGCGAACGGCGGCAGGCCGAGCGGCGCCAGCACCAGCAGCACCAGCGCAGCGACGAGTGCCGCCATGCCCGTCGTCGTATTGACTCTCGTGCTGCGGCTCATGCTTCCTTGCCTAAAAGGCCGCCGGGCCGCATCACCAGGACGGCCAGCATCACCAGGTACATGAAGGCGAGCGAGAAGTCGGGGGCGTAGTAGTTGCCGAACACCTGGACGAAGCCGATCAGCAGCGCGCCGATCAGCGAGCCGAGGAAGCTGCCCATGCCGCCGATGATGACGATCACGAAGGCATCGATGATGACGGTGCCCGCCATGCCGTTGGAGGCGGTGACCAGCGGCGCCGCCAGCACGCCGCCCAGCGCCGCGAGCCCGCAGCCGATGCCGAACACGCAGGAGCGGATCAGCTTGACGTCGACGCCGAGCGCATTGGCCATGTCGGCGTTCTGCGAGGTGGCGCGGATCAGGAGCCCGAGCCGTGCCCGCTCGAGGAACTGCCAGATCGCGATCGCCACCACGACGCCGGTGGCGACCAGGAACAGGCGATAGACGGGGAACGGCTCGTCGAGCATGAAGACCACGCCCGCCAGCGCCGCCGGGGCGGGGACCTGCAGCGCGTCGGGGCCCCAGGTCAGGCGCACGGCCTCGCCGACCACCAGGGCCAGCCCGAAGGTCACCATCAGGAAGGCATGGGCGTCGCGCCGGTAGAGCCGGCGCAGGATCGCGAGCTCGAAGGCCGCGCCGAACAGCCCGACCACCACCGGCGCGCCGGCCAGCGCCAGCCAGTAGTTGCCCGTCCAGTGGGTCAGCGAGTAGCCGACAAAGGCGCCCAGCATGTAGAGCGCGCCGTGCGCGAAGTTCACGATGCGCATCAGCCCGAAGATCAGCGTCAGGCCGACGCCGAGGAAGAACAGCAGCGCCGACTGCGACAATGCGTTGACGGTCTGCGTCAGCAGGAGGGCGAGGGTGCTCATGGTGACGTAATCGTCATCCCGAGCGAAGCCGTCCGCAGGACGGCGTAGTCGAGGGACCTTATATGCAACGTCGGCCTCAAAAAAAGGTCCCTCGGCTTCGCTTCGCTCCGCTCGGGATGACGGGTTAATCTTTATACGTCATCGCGTTGCAGGGCGGCGTCGTCTGCTCACCCGGGAAGGTCGCGATCACCTCCGGCACCGGCGTGTCGAAGCCGGCCTTCTTCTTGACCTCGACCATGAAGCCCTGCTGCACGCCCTGGTGATCGCACTTGCGCATGAACACCTTGCCCTTGACGCTCTCGACCTCGAGGTCCTCGAGCGCCGGCCTGAGCTTGGCCGCCTCGATGCCGCCCGCCTTCGTGATGCCGGCCTCAAGCACCTTCATGCACTGCCACTGCTCGCCCTCGAATGTGTCGGGCGGGTTGCCGTATTCCTTCCTCCATGCCGCCACGAACTCGTTGTTCAGCGGTTGGTCGTAGGTGAAGGAGTAGCGCGACGAGCCGATCAGGCCGAGCGAGGCGTCGCCGACGGCGCGGATGCTGGCGAGGTCGACGATCTCGGTCAGGAGCTTCACCTTCTCGGGCAGGCGGTACTGCTGGGCCTGCGAGAGGAAGGCGTTGTTGTCGTCGCCCTGCATCACCAGGAAGACGGCGTCGGCACCCGACTGGCGGATCTTGGTGATGTAGGGCGAGTAATCCTTGGTGCCGGTCGGCGCGAAGATCTTGCCGATGAACTCCTTGTTGCCCCTCTTCACCTCGTCCTCGAACACCCCGATGCTGTTGTGGCCCCAGGCGTAGTCGAGCCCGAGCCCGTAGAACTTGGTCATGTTGCTCTTGCGCAGGTAGAGGGAGACGGCGCGCGTGCCCATCGGGCCCGAGATGTTGGCCCGGAAGAAGTTCGGCACGAAGCTGTCGGCGGTCAGCCGGCCGTCGCCATTGATGCCCGAAATGAAGATCGAATCCCACTCGCCGAGCTTCGGGACCACCGCCAGCGCCTCCGACGACAGCGTGATGCCGGTGATCAGGCGGCAGTCGCGGCGCTCCACCATCTCCTGCGCCTTGCGCACGCAGTTGGCCGGGTTGCCGGCGGTGTCCTCGATTAAAAGCTCGATCGGCCGTCCCAGGATGCCGCCCTTGGCGTTCTGCAGCTTGGCCCAGAACTCGGCGCCGCGTTTGGTCTGCTGCCCGACCGTACCGAGCGGGCCGGTCAACGCCACCGGCATGCCGATCTTGATCGGGCCGCTCTGCGCCTCGGCCGTGAGGCGCAGGATGGCGGGCGACGCGACGGTAGCGACGCCGGCGAGGCCAACCTTGAGCATGGCCCGTCGCGACGGGCGGAACTGTCCGGACATGTGGTTTCCCTTCCCAGAGATCTTTTCGCTTCGTTTCTTTTCTTGTCCTCCCCCGTCTTCGGGGGAGGATACAGGAGGGGGCGAGCCGCAGACGCGATCTCTCCAATTCTATGATCTGAAAAGCGGCGGCGCCTCGATCGGTGGCCTTCCCCCTCCTCGATCCTCCCCCGTATGACGGGGGAGGAGGCATGAGCGTGTACCTACTCAGCCGCCTGCTGTTGCGCGTCGGGCCCCTCGACGACCCTGGTCTTGAAGTCCGCCGGCGCCACGATCTCGAGCACCTCGAAATCCTCGGAGCAGGCGATCTCGCGATGGGGGATGCCCGGGCGCTGGTTGATGCAGTCGCCCTTGCGGATCGTCCGCACGCCCTGGCCCGCGTACTCGAACGTGGCCCAGCCGTTCATGACGTAGACCATCTGGAACGTGCAGTCGTGGACGTGCCACTGCTGCACTTCGTCCTTCATCTTCTTGCCGTTGTGGCGGATGACGTGGGCGACATAGTCGCCCTTGGTCGCTTCCTTGATGGCGAGGTCGCGATACTCGAAGATCTCGCGCAGGCCCGGCGTCCACTTGGCGTCGGTCGCGAGGTCGTGGCTGAATACCCAGTCCTTGGTGTCGGACATGACTTCCTCCCGTGCAGGTCGCACGCCGCGATCTTCATCCCGGCGCGCCGCCTTGTCGAGATATCGGTCGTCCGCCCGCCCGCTAGGCGGTCGTTCCGTTCGCCTTACAGCACGCCGGCATAGTGCGCCGCACCGCCGTCGATCGTGACGACCGTGCCGGCGATGTGCGACGCCCGCGCCGACGCGAGGAAGGCCACGAGATCGCCGCACTGCTCGGGCGTGCCGACCGGCGGGTTGGTGGGGATGAGCTCGCGCCAGCGCTCGGCATCGCCGAGCTTGGTCGCAGCCGTCGCGCGCAGCATCGTCTCCATGCGCTCGGTGCTTATAAGGCCGGGATTGCAGGCGACGATGCGGATCTTGTCCACGAGGCTGGTGCCGCCCATGCCGCGGGTGAAGGCCATCAGCGAGGCATTGCCGGCGCTGCCGGCGATGTAGCCCCAGGTCGGCCGTTCGCCGGCGGCGCCGAGCACGTTGACGATGACGCCGCCGCCGCGCGCCTTCATGACGGGATAGACCGCGCGGCAGAGGTTGATGTAGCCAAACACTTTCAGGTTCCAGGCGTCGCGCCACCGCTGCTCGTCGATTGTCTGCAGGTCGCCGGCCGGGATGGCGCCGGCATTGTTCACCAGGATGTCGATGTCGCTGCAGGCGGCGGCCAACGACCGCGCGGCATCGCCGTTGCTGAGATCGACCGGATGGACGGTCACGGAAACATTGTGCCGTGCCTGGATCGACTCCTTGGCGCGTTCCAGGTCTGCCTTGGTCCGCGACGCGAGATGGAGATGGCAACCCTCCTCGGCGAGCTGCCGGGCGCACGCCAGGCCGATTCCCTTGGAAGCACCGGTGACGAGGGCGATCTTGCCTCGCAGGTTCAGATCCATGCCAACCTCCCTGGGCCGTGAGAAGACGTTGCCGCAGAGCTTAGCCTGCTTTGGCGGCGATGGTTTCGATTTCAATTTCGACACCCGGACGGGGAAACTTGTTGACGACCAGAAGCGTGGCCGGCGGGTTGTGATCGCCCATGACTTGCGGGCATACCCGGAAATAGTCGTCCAGGATGGACTTGTCGGTGACATAGACGGTGAGCTTCACGACGTCCGCGAAGGTCATGCGGGACGCGGCGAGGATCAGGCGGATGCGCTCGAAGATGACTTCGATCTGCTCCAGCGGGGTTTTGGGCACCGTGCCGTCCAGGCGCGCACCGACCTGTCCATTGCAGAACAGCAGCCGGGCGTTCGGCGGCACCTCGATGCCATGCGCCGCATTGTTGGAATGGGCGCGAATTCGATCGTTGAGCGTATGGACCGTCAACATCGTCGGAGTCCTCCAGGTTATCGGAACCGCATTTCGTCGGGCGCGATGTGTCGCCGGAAGCGGATCATGTAGGATCGAGCCATCACTTTCCTCCCCAGCTTTGCTGGGGAGGTGCCCTCGTCATGCGAGGGCGGAGCGGTCGAAGGAGAGCCTGATGCGGATGCAGCCAATGGTCATCGGCCATCACTACATGGCGTCGGCCGGGCAGTATCTCGCGACCGAGGCGGCGCACGCGATCCTGCGCGCCGGCGGCAACGCCATCGATGCCGGGGTCGCCGGCGGCATCGCGCTCGGCGTCGTGCACAGCGACCAGGTGCAGTTCTCCGGCGTCGCACCGATGCTGATCTACCTCGCCGACCGCGACGAGACCGTGTCGATCGCGGGCCTCGGCTGGTGGCCGAAGGCGCTCAACATCGAGCAGTTCATCCGCGACCATAACGGCACGATCCCCGTCGGCCTCCAGCGCACCGTGGTTCCGGCGGCGCCCGACGCCTGGATCCTGGCGCTGCAACGCTACGGCACCATGAGCTTCGGCGAGGTCGCCGCGTCGGCCATCCGTTACGCGCGCGACGGCTTTGCCGTGCACACCGTCATGGCGACGTTCCTGCAGGACAAGGTCGAGGATTATCGGCGCTGGCCGCAGAACACCGCGATCTGGCATCGCGACGGCAAGCCGCTGAGCGAAGGCGACCGCCTCGTGCAGGCCGACCTCGGCCGCACGATCCAGTTCATGGTCGACGAGGAGAAGGCCGCGGCGGGCAGGGGCCGCGATGCCGGCCTGATGGCGGCGCGCGACGCCTTTTATCGCGGCGACATTGCCAAGACGATCGCCAAGTATCACCGCGAGAACGGCGGGCTGCTGACGGAAGAGGATCTCGCCCAGTACCGTTCCGAGATCGAGGCGCCGCTGCGCTACACCTTCAAGGGCACCGACGTGCTGAGCTGCGGTCCATGGTGCCAGGGGCCGGTGCTGCTGCAGATGCTGTCGCTGCTGAGCGAGGTCGACCTAAAAGCGCTGGGCCACAATTCGAAGGCGTACGTCCATCTTTTGGCCGAGGTCATGAACCTCTGCTTCGCCGACCGCGAGCGCTACTACGGTGATCCGCGCTTCGTCGACGTTCCCATGGAGGCCTTGCTGTCGCGCGCCTATGCGCAGGAGCGGCTGAAGACCATCCGCGACGACCGCGCCTTCGGCGAGATGCCGCCGGCCGGTGCGGTCACCGGCCACGTCGCGGGCCATGTCCGCACGCCGTCGGTCGCCGTCGGCGAGCCGGGACTGCCGGGCGACACCTCTTATGTCTGCGTCGTCGATGCGCACGGCAACGCCTTTTCGGCGACGCCGAGCGACGTGTCCTGGGAAAGCCCGGTCATTCCCGGCCTCGGCCTCTGCCCGTCGTCGCGCGGCTCGCAATCGTGGGGCGATCCCAGCCACACCTCCGTCGCCGCACCCGGCAAGCGGCCCCGGCTCACGCCCAATCCGGCGATGGCGATGCGCAAGGGCGAGCTCCTGATGCCGTTCGGCTCGCCGGGCGGCGATCTGCAGCCGCAGGGCATGCTGCAGGTCCTGCTCAATCATCTGGTCTTCGGCATGGACATCCAGCAGGCGGTCGAGGCGCCGCGCTTCATCACCCGCAACTTCCCCGACAGTTTCGAGCCGCACGCCTATTATCCCGGCCGCCTCGACGTCGAGCAGGGGATCGGCAAGCCGACCGGCGATGCCCTCGCCGCCATGGGCCACCAGGTGAACTGGCTTCCCGACCTCTCGCTCAAGACCGCCGGCGTCTGCGCCATCTCCGCCGACCTTGTAGCCGGCAGGCTCTACGGCGCCGCCGATCCGCGCCGCACCGGCCGGGCGATGGGTTGGTGATGTCGCCCCATCCTCCTCATGCTCCTCTCCCCCGCTAGGGGGAGAGGTTGGGTGAGGGGGGTGCACGAGCTGTCGATACCCCCTCACCTAACCTCTCCCCCTAGCGGGGGAGAGGAACTTGAGGACGAGTAGCCATGCCGACCCAACTCCGCTTCTCCGTGCTTGTGCTGCCCAACGTACCGTGGCCCGAGCTTCTGCGCCGCTGCCGACACGTCGAGGCGCTCGGCTTCGATTCCCTCGGCCTCGCCGACCATCTTGTCGACTGGGCTGGCGGCAAGGGACCGTGGTTCGAGCTATGGACGCAGCTTGCCGCCATCGCCCAGGCAACGACGCGCGTGCGCCTCACGACCCTGGTCGCCCAGATCCCGCTGCGCAATCCCGTGTTGTTGGCGTCGCAGGCCCTCACCGCCGATCACATCTCCGGCGGCCGGCTCGATGTCGGGCTCGGCATCGGGCTGGAGGTCGACCCGGCGTATCGCATGATGGGCATCGAGAACTGGAGCGCGAAGGAACGCGTCGCCCGGTTCGGCGAATACGTCGAGATCGTCGACCGTCTGCTGTCGCAGGAGGAGACCACGTTCCAAGGACGCTTCTACAAGGTCGATGCGGCAGCGCTGCGCCCGCGCCCCATCCAGTCGCCGCGTCCGCCGCTCGTGATCGCCGCGATGGGACCGGTGATGCTGGGCCACGCCGCGCGCCATGCCGATGTCTGGAACAGCATCAGCTTCGCCAAGACCTTCGAGGCCCAGCTCGCCGAGACGCGGGACCGCGTGGTGATGATCGACGCGCGCTGCGCCAGGATCGGGCGCGACCCGGCCACGCTCAGGCGCTCCTATCTCATGTTCGACCCGACCGCCCGTTCGAGCGGCGGCAAGATCAAGTACTACGAGTCCGAGGAAACCTGCCGGCAGATGGTTGAGCAGGTGATCGCGCTCGGCATCTCGGAGGTGGCCTTCTACTATCCCATGCTGGAGGAGCAGGTCCCGACGTTCGAGCGGATCGCTCGCAACGTGCTGCCGGCGCTGAAGTCGGCGCACGGATGAGGATTATGACATTATCGATCCACTTGCTCATACCGATACCGCGGCCATCTCCTTCCAGGGGGCACCGTCGTTAACCCTCCAGCGCCTCATTGAGTCAACAACACTGCCGCCAATCGGTCTTGCCGCCTATTGGAGATGAGACAATGGCATCCCGGCATCCGTTAGCCACACCCAGAGGTGCAGCTCGCTTTTCGTCCTGATAGCCTCGCTAAAGGCGAATGGGGCAGGACGATGGCTCAAGTACCGATTGAACTATTGGATTTGCGAAGAGCAAGCAACGGCTTGCTAGAAAAAGCGGTGAAGTTAGCGAATGGCGTCCAGGCCGAGTATGTTTTCTCGATTATGGATGATGATAGGTCATATGATTTGGCGTTTTCCGTGCATGACGATACGGACATAAATGAATTCATGGCGCAGTTGTCGCGCCGCAAGCAGGAGTGGCGTGGCTTTCACCCGTTTTTGCTATGCCTTTTTGACACCGCTATAAATAATGAAGGATTCTACAACCTGTTTTCCGTGGATGTAGCCGGTGTCGGATTTGCTGCCGTTACCGTGCACAACGTCGATACTGTTTTAATCCCATCAGAACGGATGAATGCCTACGTGCTATTTCAAATGGCATTTTTTGCGCTGAAGTTTTCAGGATGTAATATTCGATTTCACGAAGAGGATCGTGCGTGCATTTTTGACTATCGAGAGAACAAAGAAGGCATTGTTGAAGCGATTCGCAAGCCGCATATCTGCGATCAATGTAGAAAAGAACTCGATAAGACAGGAAGCGCCGTTTCGGCGTCCCAGCTTCGCTCTGTATTTTCCCTGCTCAGACTTGCTTCACAGCAGTTGGTTGAACCGCAGGGTGCAGACTCTGCAAGACCAGCGCAAAGAGTGTTTATTGGCTCAAGCAGGGAGGGCCTTTCAGTGGCGCAAGCGATCCAGAGGGAGCTTGAGCTTGAGCGTGATATTCAAGTCGAGATTTGGACTCAATCAGACACTTTTGGATTGGGCTCTTCGACTTTAGAGGCATTGGAGGCTGCCGTTGATAAATATGACTTCAGCATTTTTGTATTTACGGCGGACGATCAGATTGAGAAGCGCCAAACCAGAGGGCCTGTACCGCGAGACAATGTTGTGTTCGAAGCTGGTTTGTTTATCGGAAAGCTTGGACGTCGGCGAACGTTCATCGTGCGGCCGCGCGACGTCGACATGCAGATCCCAAGTGACCTGAATGGGATAACTGTAGCTGATTATGACTCAGCGAAAACAAATCTGACCGCTGCAGTGGGACCCGCCTGCTCTCGAATCAGGGAGTCGATCAGATCTTTCGGAACATAACTGCGCCGAATCCTGCTCGCCGTCTCGGAATTTGAGTAGTGATTGCGCTCAGCATCCTTACGGCACACGGCTTCGCGCGAGCTTCGTGTCTTTCCAGGCGAAGTACCGCATCGCGAGCGGTAGGAACCACGGATTGCCGCGATAGAAGGGCAGGGTAGGGAACGCACCTCGCTCGAAGGCGCTGGTCCCGTCCGGCAGGCCGAGGATCTTCTGGGCGATCTTCAGCCCGAAGAACGAGCCCATCGGCACGCCGGCGAAGTTGTAGCCCATGCCGTACCAGATGCCGTCGTGGCATCCGATGTGGGGCATCATGTCGAACGTGCCGGCGCATTGCCCCGTCCAGACGTGGCTCAGCCTGACGTCGGCGAGGTCCGGCAGCGCGCGCCGGAGACGGGCGTGCAGGAGCTCGGCAATGGCTTCGGGATCACTTAGGCCGTTGGCTGTAGCGCCGCCGAACAGCAGGCGCGGCTCGGCAGGCGCCGGCCGGAAGAAATCGATGTCGAGGTTGGAATCGATCACCGTGCGCCGCTGCGGAAGCTGCCTGGCCAGCAGCTCCGGCGGCAGCATCTCGGTCGCCGCCATGTAGCCGACGAAGGGAACGAGCCGCCGCGCATGCCACGGCAGGCTTTTGGGCGTGTAGCCGTTGGTGGCGATCACCACGTCCCGCGCGCGCGTCTGTCCGTTGGCGGTGGTGACACGGAAACGCTCGCCGCCCTGGCCGGCGGCCTGTTCGATCGCCGTCACCTCGCAATTACCGAAGATCGTGACACCGGCCGCCAGCGCCCGCTCCATCAGGCCGCGATGGTAGAGGCCGGGATGCAGCGATCCGAGATCGGGGATGACGGCGCCGCCCTCGTAGAGGTCGCTGGCCATCTCCTCGCGCAGCCGGACGCGCGGCAGCATCGCATAGGGCAGGCCGAGATCGGCCTTCATGCCCAAAAGCTCGCGCTCCAGCTCGGCAAAGTGGGCGGCCGATGTCGCGGCGATGAGACGGCCGCAGCGCACGGCATGGCAGTCGATGCCTTCCTCGGCGATAAAGGCGAGGGTGCTTTCGTAGGCCATCATCAGGTCGCGATAGATGGCCGAGGCATGGGCCGCGCCCTTGGCGGCCTTCAGGTCGACATAGGATTTCTTCAAGGTGCGCCCGAGAAACCCGGCATTGCGGCGCGATGCCCCGTAGCCTGGTCGTTCCTTGTCGAACACCGCCACGCTTCGCCCGGCTCGCGCGAGCGTCAGAGCCGCGCGCAAGCCGGTGTAGCCCGAGCCGACGATGGCCACGTCGTAAGAGGGCGCGAGTGCCCCGCCAGGATGCTCGGTCAGAGGTGCTGCGTCCCACCAATAGGGCGCGTTCCTGAAATCGGTGGTCAGCAGCTCGCTCATCAAGCGATCAGCGCTTGGGGCCGCCGCCGGGCCAGACCGGGTTTTTCGCCAGGTCGGGCCAGCCGGCCGGCGCGCCGGACGCGGCGATGGCATCCGCCTCGGAAAGAGAGGAATCCCAGTTGGCCGCAACGAAGCGCATGCCGGTGACGGCACCGCCGGCATCGGACGCAAGATGCAGCATGGGCGGCGCCATCTTCTCCGGACGGATCAACTGGCTGCGTTCCATCGATCCGTCATCCGGCACCATCGGCGTGTCGGTGGGCCCGCCAGGCACCACGACATTGACGGTGATGCCGGTACCCCTCAGTTCCCCGGCCAGGCTCCTGCTCCAGGCCTCCAGGCCGGACTTGGCCGGGCCATAGGGCGAGAAGCCGGGATTGAGCATGGTGAAAAAGCTGGTGGTGACGTTGATGATCCGCCCGAACTTTTGGGCGCGCATGCCCGGCACAGCGGCGTGGGCCATGTAGAACGGACCGCTGAGATTGACCGCCATGAAGCGCGCCCACAGTTCCGGCGCGATATCCTCGATCTGCACGACGCGGCGCATATGGTCTTCGCGCACCGTCGACATGCCCACCGCGGCATTGTTGACCAGCACATCGAGGCGGCCGAAATCGGCAACCGTGCGGGCGACGCTGTCGCGGCAGGAAGCAGGGTCCGACACGTCCATGGGCAGCGCGATCGTCCGGTCGGCGCCGAGCTCGCCTTGGAGACGAAGGAGGCCTTCCTTGGACGTGTCGCACAGGGCCACGCGCATGCCGGCGCCGACGAAGGCGCGCGCCAGGGCCTGGCCGATCCCGCCGGCGGCGCCGGTGATGAGCGCGATCCGGTCGTCGAGGTCAGGGGCGGGCATGTCGTCGGCCTAGTTGTCGGGACGGGAGAGTTCCTCGGCGACCTCCACGACTTCGCGCGTGCGCGTGATGCCCGTTCCCCAGACACGATCGAACTCGGCACTTTGTGCCGCGAGCGCCGACGAATCCAATATGGCTTCGGCCTCTTCGACACTTGGGAACTCGTAGAGGGCAAGGTGAACGAGGGGGTTGGTCCTGCTCCAGCACCGCCATGCCCGTTGCGCCTTGAAATGCCGCACGCCGTTCGGAAGCTGCTCTTTCCGGTACCAGTTATCGAACTGCGGCCGATCGGACATGTTGATCAGTCGTGCCCGGATGATGAGAACGGCTGTAGCCATGGGGTCCTCCTTGGCGGCCTTCCTTGCAGTAGAGCCTATTTGCGGCAGCGACGGCAGGGAAGTACCCGTCTGCAGGCCTCCGGGCGGGGCCGGGCGATTGACAATCCGTCATCCCGAGCGGAGCCGCCCGAAGGGCGGCGCAGCCGAGGGACCTGTTCTGCCCGACGCATCAACAGAATAGGTCCCTCCGCTACGCCTCGCTGCGCTCGGCTCCGGTCGGGATGACGGTGTTTTGCTTGCGCAACCTCCGACATAGCTCCACGTTGATCGCGCGCTGGAACGCCAGCGGGGTCCCCGACAGACATGAGCGATCAGCCAGCCGGCGCGCGTCCTTTCCCAACGACGACCGCCGAGCCGCTGCGGCAGGAGCTTTTGAACCCGACCGTCATCGCCGCCGTGGGCGTGGGTGTCATTCTCGTGATCGCCGGCATCGATGCCGCGCTGCGCGGACCCTGGCTCGACGAATTCTGGACCCTCGAACTGTCGGACACTCGCAACGGGCTGCCGGCGCTGATTCGCGAGGGCTGGCTGCGCGATGCCCATCCGCCCGTCTTCAACGCCTGGGCGACCCTGCTCGCCTCGCTCGGCATCACCTCGATCCCGGCCGGACGCCTGGTCTCGAACCTGCTCGCCGCCGGCTTGATGATCCTGGCCGCCGTCCGCCTGTCGCGGCGGACGCCGGGGCAGGCCGGTTTTGCCGCCGCCCTGCTGCTGCTCACCCTGTCGCTGCCGCAGGCGATGGAATACTTCGCCATCTACCGATCCTACTTCTGGCAGATGACGGCGATCGGTACGCTGGCGCTGGTCGCCCGCCACGTCGCCGCGACGACGGCCGATCTCGATTGGCGCCGCGACCTCGACCTGGCGGCGATCGCCGTGCTGGCCGTCGCCGCCTCGATCGTCATCCACTATGTCGGCGCGCTGTTTGGCGCGCTGTTCGGCGGGCTTTTGGCCGGCGCCATCGCGGTCTGCGCCTTCATGAGGGGGCTGCGGCGATGGACGGCCCTGGTGCTGGCGACGGCGGTGCTGTCGAGCCTGTTCATTCTCGCCAGCGTCGCGCTGCAGATGCCGAGCTGGGAGGCCGACTTCGATCATAGCTGGATCGACGTGCCTGGCTTCGCCGCGCTCGGCGTGCTGGCCTCGCTCGCTCTCTCACCGCTCTGGCTCAATCCCGTGCCGCTGGCCGGGCTTTGGCCAGGTCGGGGGCGAGGCCGGGGGCAGGGCGCGCGCGACCCCTCGCAGACCTGGTTCGTCGCCATGCTCGGCGTCGTGCTGGTCGCGGGCGTGGCCATCGTGCTGGCCGTCCATGTCTTCCAGCCGATCGTGGTCGATCGCTATCTCTTCGCCGTCCCGGTGCTGGTGAGCGCGCTGCTGGCTGTGCCGGCGGCGTGGATCGCACGCGATCGATGGCTGTTCGGCCTGCTGGCGCTGGTGGCGGTGGTGGGCGCGGCGCGGCCGATGATCGAGACCGGCATCAGGCCGCTGTGGCGCGAGAATGCCCGAACGATCGCCACCATCGTCGTCGGCTGCCCGACGACCCAGGTCTACGCCGCCAGCGGCTGGGCGGCGGGACCGGCCTTCGAGACCCGCATGGCGCGGCGCGAGGATCCGGTCTTCGAGCGGGCCTACCGGTCGCTCGCCGCGCCCTGGGGCTATCCCGTCCACTTCATCGGCCAGAATGGCCTGGTGCACGCGACACCGGGCGTCTGCCCGGTGCTGCTGTGGTACGAGCGCACACCCAACGAGGCGGAGGACGACCTGCGCGCGGCCATCGAAGGGGCCGGCCTTACCGGACTGCTGGGCGCCCGCTTGTCGGTCACGCGCAGCGCCACGGGGTTCGTGGTGCGCGCCGATCGGCCTGAGGGGCATGAGGTCTCACAGCTACCGTAGAAGCGCCTACACGCTCTCGACGATCGCGACCTCGAGCTCGCCGGCGCCGTCCTTCCTGCGATGCGCCGCGGCGGCCTGGTACTCGGGCGAGCCGTGGCAGGCGACCGCGCGCTCGAGGCTTGGGAACTCGATGACGATAAAGCGTTGGAACTTCTCCGGTCCCTCGAGGATCTTGAACTTGCCGCCGCGCGCCAGGAACTTGCCGCCGAATTTCCCGATGATCGCCGGCGCCAGATCGGCGTACTTCTTGTATTGCTCGGGGTCGTTGACCTTCGAGCGCGCGACCCAATAGGCGACCATCTCGTATCCTCCTGATATTTTTGCGTCCTCTGCCGAATCGTCCATGAAGGCTATGCAATCGTTGCTGACAGCGTTGTGTCAGCAGTGACACGGCACGGCGGGTAGGTGGGACGATATCGCCCCACGGATTGGAGCCGCGTCAAACCAGGCGTAAATGACTGCCAGACCGCGCTCTGCGCAGTTCTGCCTCCAGTTCTTCCTTCTTCTTTCTCCAGCGCGTGTCCTCCGCTTGCGATCTTTTGTCGAGCGCGGCGCGGTCTTTTTCGATGTCTTTTAGTCTTGCCTCGTGATCCTGCCTGGCCTGCTCGAGGGCGGCTTCGGCTGCCGCGACGGCCCGCTCGCGGCGCGCGCGTTCTCGTCCGTGCTCAGCCTCCTCCTTGCGGCGCTCGCTGTCGCGCCGCTTCTGCTCCTTCTCGAACGCCCGGGCGGCCTCGCGAGCCGTCTTGTCGTCGATGGCTTTTGTCGGCGGTTCAGGCCGCTTCGCCGGCGCCCGCTTGGGGGTGCCGGCGGGAAGGTTCTTGGGAAGCTCGGCATGCTCGCTGAAGGCGCCGTCCGAGCCGACCGGTCGGCGCAGCACGACGCCGGGATGGGCCATCGTCGCGGTAACGATCTTCGGGTCTTCGGAGACCTTGGCAAAACCGTGCTGGAAAAGATTGTTCTTCGAGCCCCAGGCTTCCAACGCCGCCTTCATCGACGGCGCGGCAACGGCGAGATCGAAGAAACCCGCTGAGGTCGTAAAGGTCTTGAGCTTTCGTGCCATCGATCCTGCATTTCTTGCTGCAGAACATTACCCGTTACAGGGGGCGTTCGGCCGCAAAACCATGGGCGGCGGCTTGCTTTTGTTGATAACTTTGGTTATATTGTGTTATGGCCATCGCCTTGCATCGCGCGCATCAGGCGAAGGGCGCTTCCGTCCGCCCTGAGGCCGTCGTGCGCACCCACAACGGCTGGTGGGGCGATTTTTCCCTCCACACCTGGAGTGCACCCCTTGGCTGAGACAGTAGAACTGCGGACAGATGGTTGATCATTGATCGAGCTTCTGACGCTGGAGGTCAAGGCGATGTTCGGGCGGGGGCGGCGCGAAGCCGCCAGTTCGCGTAGCGTCGCGCCCGCCCGGCCGCACAGAGGCTCGATGCAACGCCTCGAACTCGGCCGGCGGGCGATAGCCCAAGGCGGAGTGCAGGCGCTGCTTGTTGTAGACGTCGTCGATGAAGGTACCGATGCAG
>JAKFVH010000078.1 GCA_021732285.1 Reyranella sp.
CCGGAATCTTCCTCGCACCCTTCCATGCGCTGGGCGAGAACCCGACGCTGGCGATCGAACGCGACATGGAGCTGGTCGAGCATCTCGACCGGCTCAACTATCACGAGGCCTGGATCGGCGAGCATCATTCGGGCGGCTTCGAGATCATCGCCTGCCCGGAGATGTTCATCGCCGGTGCGCTGCAGCGCACGCGCAACATCCGGCTCGGCACCGGCGTGGCGTCGCTGCCTTACCATCATCCGTTCACGCTCGCCTCGCGCATGATGCAGCTCGACCACATGGCCCGCGGCCGGGCGATGTTCGGGGTCGGACCGGGCTCGCTGATCTACGACGCCGACAAGATCGGCCTGAAGGCGGCCGACCAGCGCCGGCGCATGGCCGAATCGCTCGACTGCATCATCGAGCTGATGCAGGGCCGCACCGTCCACCACAAGACCGACTGGTTCACCCTGAACCAGGCCCGGCTGCAGTTGAGCTCTTATAGCCAGCCGGCCATGGAGATGGCGGTCGCCTGTTCGCGCTCGCCGGTCGGCGCGGTGGCGTCGGGCAAGCATGGCATCGGCATGCTGTCGATCGGCGGCACGTCGGACGAGGCGCTGCTGGCCCATGCCAAGAACTGGTCGATCCACGAGGAGGCGGCGGCGAAGGCCGGCAAGACTCCCGACCGCTCGAAGTGGCGCATCGTCACCTTCGCCCATGTCGCGGAGACGCGAGAGAAGGCGCGGGCCGACGTGGCGCACGGCATGGCCGACTTCGTCCGGTACTTCACCGACGTCGCCACGTTCCCCATCATCTCGCCCGACGTCACCGATCCGGTCGAGCACCTCACCAGCACGGGCCTCGCCTGCATCGGTACGCCGGACGATTGCATCCGCCACTTCGAGCGGCTGTGGCTGGGCTCCAGCGGCGGTTTCGGCGCGGTCCTGCTGCTCGCCCACAACTGGGCGGACTGGGAGGCGACGAAGCGAAGCTACGAACTGATGGCGCGCTACGTCCATCCGCACTTCCAGCGTCAGTCGAACGGGCTGCGCGTCGCCAGCTACGACGATGCCAAGGCCAAGCACGAGACGGCGGGCGCGGAGTCCGCCCAGGCCGTGCTGGGCGAGATCGAGAAGTACGAAAAGGCGAAGGCGAGGGCGTGACGCGCTGGGGGCGCGCCACTAGAGACGGAGCGAAGCTCCGTCGTAAGTGGCGCGTCTTCTCATGCTCTTCTGGACCGCGAGCCTCTGGCTCGCTCATGAATCATGAGCGCGCAGGATGCGCGCGGTCCGGAAGACCATGACGCGCCACTGGAGTGGCGCCCCCCCCAGCTAGCCAAACACCCGCTTGAAAATCGTGTCGACGTGCTTGGTGTGGTAGCCCATGTCGAACAGGGCCACGAGCTCGTCGTCAGACAGGAACTGCCCGATCTCCTTGTCGGCGCGGCACAGCGCCAGGAACGAGGCGTTGCCGCGCCACGCCTCCATGGCGTTGCGCTGGACGGCGGCGTAGGAGTCCTCGCGGCTCATGCCCTTCTGGGTCAGCGCCAGCATCACGCGCTGCGAGAAGACCAGCCCACCCAGCGAATCGAGATTGGCCTTCATGCGATCGCCGTAGACCACGAGCTGGTCGACGACGGAGGCCGCGCGATTGAGCGCGAAATCGAGGGTCACCGTGGCGTCGGGCGCGATGTAGCGCTCGGCCGAGGAGTGCGAGATGTCGCGCTCGTGCCACAGCGTCACGTTCTCCAGCGCCGGGACCACGGCACTGCGCACCACGCGGCCGAGGCCCGTCAGGTTCTCGGTCAGCACCGGGTTGCGCTTGTGCGGCATCGCCGAGCTGCCCTTCTGGCCCGCCGAGAAGAATTCTTCCGCCTCGCGCACTTCCGTGCGTTGCAGATGGCGAATCTCCGTTGCAAGATTCTCGATCGACGCGGCGACGATGGCCAGTGCCGAGAAGAACACGGCATGGCGGTCACGCGGGATCACCTGGGTAGACACCGGCTCGACCGCGAGCCCGAGCTTCTTGGCCACATGCTCCTCGACCCGTGGATCGATGTTGGCGAAGGTGCCGACGGCGCCGGAGATGGCGCAGGTCGCGATCTCGGCCCGCGCCGCGATCAGGCGCGCGCGGTTGCGGGCGAAGGCGGCGTAGTGGCCGGCCAGCTTGACGCCGAAGGTCGTGGGCTCGGCATGGATGCCGTGGCTGCGGCCGATGGTCGGCGTGTTCTTGTGCTCGAGCGCGCGCTTCTTCAGCGCCGCCAGCAGCCGGTCCACGTCGCCGATCAGGATGTCGGCCGCCTCGGTGAGCTGGACGGAGAAGCTGGTGTCTAAAATGTCCGACGAGGTCAGGCCCTGATGCACGAAGCGTGACTCGGGCCCGATGAACTCGCCCAGCCAGGTCGTGAAGGCGATGACGTCGTGCTTGGTCACCCGCTCGATGGCGTCGATCTTCTCGACGTTGCCCTTGGGATCGTCCTGCAGGGCCGCCATTGCCTTCTTGCCGCCCTCCCAGATCGCCTTGGCGGCGTCCTTGGGGATGATGCCGAGCCCGGCCATGGCGTCGCAGGCATGCGCCTCGATCTCGAACCAGATGCGGAAGCGGTTCTCGGGGGCCCAGATGGCCGCCATCTGCGGCCGGGTGTAGCGGGGAAGCATGGTCGGGCTTTTAGCGCCGATGACCCGGCGGCGCCATGTTAAGAAGTGTCGCCATGGGCTGCGGCTCCATCGCGGTGCGAAGCGGCAGCGATCGGCGGCACGGCACGACCTGGCCCAAACTGAGATGGCGACATCGACTGAGGCAACGACGAGCACAAGCGCGGCGCCGGCTCGCGCCCAATGGTTGAACAACCGAAGCAGTGCAAGGTGAGACAACCGGCACACTCGACGCGAACGCCCGCTGCTAAGGTTGGCGGAGCTGAAATGCGCCCGTAGCGGCTGTGTGCGGGCGGCGGGGAGAGCTCACAATGGATCGTCGTGTACTGACGCGGCGTCTCACGGTCGGCCTGGTGCTGTACACCTGCCTGACGCCCCTCTCGGCGTGGGCCACCGATGGTACCGCCGGCGCCCCTGGCGCGGACGACTTCGACCCGTTCGGCCCGGCCGTTGGCGGGGCCGGCGGGGCCGGCGGGAACGCCACTTTCCCCGGCAACGGCGGTAGTGGTGGTGTTGGCGGCAGTGGCGGTTCGTCGCAGTTTGATGCGACCGGCGGGTCCGGTGGCGCCGGCGGCCTCGGCGCGAATGCAGCGTCGGCTGGCGGTACCGGCGGCATCGGTGGCGCCGGCGGCGCCGGTGGGGCCGCCGAGACCGACGGCGGCAGGGGAACTGGCGGCAACGGCGGAACCGGTGGTGCTGGCGGCCTCGGCAGCAGCGGCGCCGCGGGCGCGGCGGGCATCACCGGCGGCCCCATCATCGTCAACAGCGCGACCCTGATCGGCGGCACCGGCAATACCGGCGGCAGCGGCGGCCGTGGCGGCGGCGGTGGCCGCGGGGGCGACGGGAACGGCTTCGGCATTGCCGCCGATGCCATCGGCGGCAGCGGCGGCGCCGGCGGTATCGGCGGCGCCGGTGGCGCCGGTGGCACGGGTGGGGCAGGTATCGACGCTTCCGGCGCCACCATCATCAACAGCGGGACTATCAGAGGCGGCCAGGGCGGCGTGGGCGGCCAGGGCGGCCAGGGCGGCCAGGGTGGCCGAGGTGGCGACGGCACCGCCGGCGGCGCCGGAATTGGCGGTGACGGTGGCCAGGGCTGGACCGGCGGCGCCGGCGGCGCCGGCGGCACCGGTGGCGTCGCGATTTCCGGCTCGAACCTCACGATCATCAACGACGGCGCCCTCATTCCGGGCGCCGGCGGCAACGGCGGCGCCGGCGGCTCCGGCGTATCGGGTGGCGTCGGGGGCTCCGGGAGTACCCAGGGCGGCATCGGCGGCAGCGTGGGCGCAGCCGGTAGCCCGGGGTCATCCGGATCGGTGTCGAGCAACGCCATCGTGTTCACCGGCGGCACCAACGTGCTGGAGCTGCGATCAGGCTCGAGCATCAGCGGCAACGTCGTGGCCTTCAGTGCCGCCGATACGTTGCGGCTGGGCGGCAGCACCAATGCGACCTTCGACACCAGCCAGATCGGTGCGGCAGCGCGGTTCCGGACCTTCGGCGTGTTCGAGAAGACCGGCACGGGCACCTGGACGCTCACCAACGCGCCTGGCGTGGCGACGCCGTGGACGATCAGCCAGGGCACGCTGGCGTTAGCCAACGGCGCCAGCCTCGGCGGCGGCGCACTCACTTTCAACGGCGGCACCCTGCAGGCGCTGGGCACGCTCACGCTGACCGGCGCGATCGCGATCAACGCCGGCGGCGGCACATTCGATACCAACGGCAACAACGTGATCGTCTCGAGCGCGATCTCCGGCGCCGGCGGGCTCACCAAGAACGGCGCGGGCGAGCTGCGCATGGAGGCGGTCAGCACCTACGGCGGCGGCACGACAGTCAATGCTGGCACGTTGGTGCTGGACAGCGTCGGCGGGTCGCTGCCGGTGGGTGGCGCGCTGACGGTGAATGGCGGCCTGTTCGACATGTCCGGGATCGCGACCGGCCAGACGGTGGGGGCGCTGGCGGGTACGGGCGGACAGATCTCGCTCGGCGCCAACAATCTCACGACCAACAGCAACGCGAACACCACGCTCGCCACGCAGATCACCGGCACGGGTGCGCTGATCAAGCAGGGCGCAGGCACACTCACCCTCACCGGCAACAACCTCTATTCCGGCGGCACGACGATCTCGGGCGGCCTGATCAACTTCTCGGCGCTGAACAACTTCGGCACGGGACCGATCACCTTGAACGGCGGCGGCCTGCAATGGGCGGCCGGCAACACGCTCGACGTCTCTTCGCGGCTGGTGCTGGGCGCGGGCGGCGCCGCCTTCGACACCAACAGCAGCAACATCACCCTGGCCGGCAACCTGGCGGGCACCGGCGGCTTGACCAAGCAGGGCCTGGGCACGCTCAACCTGACCGGGGTCAACACCTACACCGGGCCAACCAGCGTCACGGCGGGCACGCTGGCGGTGAACGGCAGCGTCACCAGCAATATCACGGTGGGTGCGGCGGGCACCTTGGGTGGCACCGGCACGATCTTCGGCACGGTGAACACCTTAGGCACGCTGGCCCCTGGCAATTCGATTGGCACGATCACGGTCAGCGGCTCGTTCACCCAGGCGGCAGGCAGCATCTACCAGGTCGAGGTCAATGCGGCGGGCCAGGGCGATCGTATCAATGTCACCGGTACGCCGGGCACGGCGACGATCAACGGCGGCACGGTGCAGGTGATCGCCGCGCCTGGCACCTACGGAGCGAGCACGACCTACACCATCCTGAATGCCACCGGCGGGCGCACTGGCACCTACGCCGGCGTCACCAGCAACTTCGCCTTCCTGACGCCGTCGCTGAGCTACGACGCCAACAACGTGTTCCTGACCCTGGCGCTGCTGACGAATGGCAACCCCGGCAGCGGCGGGTTCTTGTTGAGCGCCTACACGCCCAACCAGAAGGCGGTGGGCTTTGCGTTGAACCAGAGCTTCGCCTCCGCCACAGGCGACTTCGCGACGGTGATCAGTGTGCTGAGCGGCCTCACCGCATTCCAGGGTCCGGGGGCGCTGACTGCGCTGAGCGGCGAGCAGTACGCCGACTTCGGCACCATGAACACGAACAACGCGGCGATGTTCATGAATGCCGTCGGCCAACAGATGGCGATCGCGCGCGGCAGCGCGGCCAGCGGCCAGCGGACGCCACTCGCGCAAGCGTGCGATGTGGCGGCATGCGATGCCATCAGCCCATTCAGCATGTGGGGCAGTGCGCTGGGCGGCGTAGGCTCGGTGAATGGCGACTCCAACGCCTCGTCGGCGACCTACAACTTCGGCGGCGCGGCTGTCGGCATCGACTATCGTCTCGACCCGCGCTTCCTGGTGGGCCTGGCCGCGAGCTACACGTCGGGCAATTTGTGGGTCAACGGTTTCCCCGGCAAGGGCTGGAGCAGCAACGTCGGCGTGGCGGCCTATGGCAGTTTCACGCAGGGTGGGTTCTATGCCGACCTGCTGGGCGGCTACGCCTACTACGGCAACCAGCTGCAGCGGCAGATCCAGATCAGCGGGCTGCAGCGGATGGCGTGGGGCAGCACGGGCGCCAATCAGGCGCTGGGCCAGGCGGAGACCGGCTACCGGATTGGTGTCTATGCGCCGGCCGCCGCGACGCTGGCGCCGTTCGCGCGGCTTCAAGGCTCGAGCGTGATGCAGAACGGGTTCACCGAATCAGGGGCGCAGTCGCTCAACCTGAACGTGGCGCAGCAGACGACCAATTCGCTGCGCACGCTGTTCGGCCTCGACCTCACGGGCGCCGTGCCGCTCGGCACCGACCGCACGCTCGACCTCGGACTGCGGCTGGGCTGGCAGCACGAGTTCGCCTCGACCCAGCGGCCGATCACGGCGGCGTTGAGCGGCGCGCCGTTCGCGGCGTTCACGGTGTACGGCGCGGCGCCGCAGCCCGACTCGGCGGTGGTCTCGTTCCGGGCCAACACCCGCCTCGCCGAGCAGATGCAGCTCTACCTGCGCTACGACGGCGACATCGGCTCGGGCACCGACAACCACGCGCTCAATCTCGGCCTGCGGTTCAGCTGGTAGCCCGCCGCGGGGTGCACCAGCGCGATGCCGTGCTAAGAAGTGCCGGCATGAACGGAACCATGACTCCTTTGGCGCAGTGTCCGCGCGAAACCCTGGCCGCCATCGAGGGCGTGCTGACCGACATCGACGAGACCGTGTCGACCCATTCCCAGCTCACCGCCGAGGCCTATGGCGCCATGGAAGCGCTGAAAAAGGCCGGATTCCGCGTGATCCCGGTGACCGGCCGGCCGGCCGGCTGGTGCGACCTGATCGCCCGCTTCTGGCCGGTCGACGCCGTGGTGGGCGAGAACGGCGCCTTCTGGATGTGGCACGACGACAAGGCGCACAAGCTGCGCACCCGTTTCGTGCAAAGCGAGGCCGAGCGCGCCGACGGCAAGCGCCGTCTCGAGGCCGTGCGCACCCAGGTGCTGGCCGATGTGCTGGGCGCGGGCATTGCCTCGGACCAGCCCTATCGCGCGGCCGACCTCGCCATCGACTTCTGCGAGGACGTGGCCCCGCTGCCGCATGACGACGTGCTGCGCATCGTGAAGATCTTCGAGCGCCACGGCGCCCACGCCAAGGTGAGCTCGATCCACGTCAACGGCTGGTTCGGCGACTACGACAAGCTCACCACCAGCCGGCAGATGATGAGCGAGCTGTTCGGCATCGACATCGAGGCGCGCCGCGATCGCTACGTCTTTTCCGGCGATTCGCCCAACGACGCGCCGATGTTCGGCTTCTTCCCCAATGCGGTGGGTGTGGCCAACGTGCGCGACTTCGCCGCCGACATGGACCACCTGCCGCGCTGGATCACCACGGCGCGGTCGGGGGCGGGCTTCGTCGAGCTGGCCAAGGCGCTGATCGCGGCGCGCGGACGATGAAGCTTCCCCGGCAGCCGGCAGCCGTCATCTTCGACATGGACGGACTGCTGTTCGACACAGAAAAGTTCTATGCCGAGTCGATCATCACCGCTGCGCGCGAAGTCGGTTGCGCCATGAGCCACGACGTCTTCCTCCAGCTGGTCGGCCGCGCGCGCGAAGTGAACCATCGTTTCCTGCTGGATCACTATGGCGCGGACTACCCGCTCGATGCCTTGGTTGCGACATGGGGCCGGCACTTCCGGGCGCTGACGTCGGACGGCCTGCCGCTGAAGCCCGGTGCCGCCGAGCTGCTCGACCTCTTGGACGAGCTCGGCCTGCCGCGGGCGATCGCGACGTCGAACACGCACAGCACGATCCAGCGCAACCTGGGTCCGCTCGGCCTGGCCGACCGTTTCCATGCCGTGGTGGGGCACGGCGACTATGCCAACGGCAAGCCCGCGCCCGATCCCTTTCTCAAGGCGGCCGAGCGGCTGGGCGTGGCGCCGGCGCTTTGCCTGGCGCTGGAGGATTCGCACAATGGCGTGCGATCGGCCTCGGCCGCCGGCATGATGGCGATCATGGTCCCCGACCTCATACCGGCGACCGACGAGATCCAAGGGCTATGCACCCACGTCGTGGTCGACCTGCATGACGTCTGTCGCATGCTCGGCGGGCAACGATGACGCTACCGCACCAGCCGGCGGCCGTGGTTTTCGACATGGACGGCCTGCTGTTCGACACCGAAATCATCTATGAGCGCGCAGCGATATCGGCAGCGGCCGAGCTCGGTCGCGAGATGGATTCGGCTTTCTTCCGCAGCACGGTCGGCTCTCCCTGGACCGTCATCCGTGAGCGCCTGATCGATCTCTATGGCCCGACCTTCGCGGTCGACGAGTTGCGCGCCGTGGCGGGCCGCATCTTCAACGAGCTGGTCGAGGCCGACCTGCCCTTGAAGCCCGGCGTGCTGGAATTGCTCGACCTGCTCGACACGCTCGGCCTGCCGCGGGCCATCGCCACGTCGTCGTCGCGCGAGACCGTCCGCCGCCACCTGGAGGCGCACGGCATGGCCGATCGGTTCCACCATGTCGTGGGGCACGACGATTGCGAGCGCCACAAGCCCGAGCCGGATCCTTTCCTGAAGGCGGCCGGGCTGCTGGGTGTGGCGCCGGCGCTCTGCCTCGCGCTCGAGGATTCCTATATGGGCGTCCGGGCCGCTTCGACCGCGGGCATGATGACGATCATGATTCCGGACCTCCTACCGGCAACGGAGGAAATCCGAGGTCTGTGTACGGACGTTGTCGATGACCTGCACGCTGTTCGCCGTCTGCTCGAGCCCGACCGTCAGCGCACCGGGGAGACCAGCAGCGAGCCGTAGCGGGTCACGCTGTCGGCCTGGCTCCATACGCCGAGCGGTCCCGCCTGCAGCAGGCTGCGATCGTTGACGTCGAACAGCGTCTTGCCGTCGAGCGCCACCTCGAAGCGCTCGTTGTTGGCGATCACCCGCAGCGAATGCCATTTCCCAGCCTCGATTGGCGCCTCCTTGGAGGCGAGCTGGCTGCGCTTGCCCTTCTCCATGCGGTAGAGGCGGACGGAATTGTCCAGCGAGTTGGCTCGCACGACGTAATAGTCGCTGGCGCTCTGGGCGCGGAACATCAGGCCGGCGACCTGGGCGCGGGTGCCGCTGATCGGCTTGAAGCGCAGGGTGGCGTCGAAGTCCCGGCCGACCGCCTGCTGGGAAATGCACAGCGGGAAACGCAGGTCGGCGGCGTCGCCCGCGGTTTCCGCAAGCGCCCAGCCGTCGGGTGCGTCGGGGTCGGCGACCGGCTGCCAGTTCGGCGGCCGGCCGACGCCGGTCATGCCCTGGACGCAGGCGACCCGGCCGTCGGCCGTGGTGAGCGGCACGACAAGCTGGGCCGAAGCAGGGAAGGCGAGAAGAATGGCCGCGATGGCGAGCACGAATCGCATCGTATGAACCTAGTGCGGCTTGCGATCATTTGGAACCGCTTGCGGTTCCATATGATCGGAAACGCGCTGTCCCGCACACCGTTTCCAGGGGGCACAATCCGTCCGGCTGTATCCAGCCGGACGGATTGTGCGTGAGCAGAACGCGTCGAACTTGACCGCCGTTGCCGGAGGGAGGAGTTTACGCCGCGATCCGGGTACGCGGAAATTGGAAGGGGGGATTTTTATGCGACTTTGCACCATCATGAACGGCGGCAAGGCGGTGGTCGGCGTGAAGAACGACGACGGCAAGATCGTCGATCTCAGCAAGCAGATGCCGCGCGGGCCGAAGTCGGTCGTCGAGATCCTGGCCGGCGGCAAGAAGGTCCAGGCCGAGGTCGCCAAGGCCTGCGCCAAGCCCAAGGCCGGCGCCACGGTGTCGGCAAAGTCAGCCAAGTATCTCTGCCCGATCCCGAACCCGGGCAAGATCCTGTGCATCGGGCTCAATTACCGCAAGCACGCCGCGGAAACCGGCAACCCGATCCCGCCTTATCCCATCGTGTTCTGCCGCTTCAACAACACATTGACGCCGCACAACGGCAAGATGCCGATGCCGAGTCATTCCAATCAACTCGACTGGGAAGCCGAACTCACCATCGTGATCGGCAAGAAGTGCCGCAATATCCCGAAGGAGAAGGCGTTGGGCGTAATCGCGGGTTATGCCTGCTTTAACGATGGCTCCCTCCGCGACTGGCAATTCAAGGGCAGCCAGTGGACGCTGGGCAAAAATTTCGACGGCAGCGGCGGCTTCGGCCCCGACATCGTCACCTCCGACGAGCTGCCGCCCGGTGGCGCGCCGTTGCGCATCATGACCCGCGTCAATGGCGAGGTCATGCAGGACAGCAACACCGACGACCTGATCTTCGACGTGCCGACCCTGGTGCATGAGCTCTCCAAGGTCATGACTCTCGAGCCGGGCGACATCATCATCACCGGCACGCCCTCGGGGGTGGCCGCGGGGCGCAAGCCGCCGAACTGGCTGAAGCCGGGCGACGTCTGCGAGGTCGAGATCGAGAAGATCGGCGTGCTGCGCAATCCGATCGTGCAGGGGG
Source organism: Reyranella sp. (assembly GCA_021732285.1). Lineage (GTDB taxonomy): Bacteria > Pseudomonadota > Alphaproteobacteria > Reyranellales > Reyranellaceae > Reyranella. The sequence goes on from JAKFVH010000078.1 coordinate 10,539, forward strand.
CGTAACATCGGTTCGAGGTTCAGCTGCAATGTCTCTCGCACTGGACTTTTGGCAGGAGAGCCAGTCGAACCGGCTCGACGAGTTCGAAAACGCTCACACAGCAGTCGGCGGTTCGGATCGAGGCCGCCGATTTGCGACTCAGCAAATCAATCGAGGCTACGCCGTCGTGCTCGCGGCGCAGTTTCAGGCATTTTGCCGGTTTCTCCATCTTGAATGTGCCGGAGCGCTGGTGCGTTCGATACCAAGCACGGACCTGCAAAAGGTTGCCCATGCGAACTTCTTCACCGGGTTGGTCATGGACCGTGGAAACGCGAATCCCGGGAATATCGGCAGGGATTTCGGCCGGCTTGGTATCAAATTGTGGGATGAACTCGCCGCTCGAAGCCCACGGAACGCGCATAGGAACAGGAAGCTCGAGGAATTGAACGCCTGGAGAAATGCGATTGTGCACGAGGACTTTCGCGACAGAACTACATTTCCGGCCGGTCAACGCACTATCCTGCGGTTGTCGAAAGTGAGAGAATGGCGCCGGACTTGCAATGCACTTTGCCTCCGACATGGATGCGCTCATGCAAGGACATGTCGGCAGATTGACGGGTAGAGCACCATGGTAGCGGCAGCCAGGAGCAGGCGCGACCGAACAGAGCCACTCCGACCGGGCGATCGCGTGAAGTTTCGGTTCGGTTTGAGCGACGTGGTCGGCGAGATCACGGAAGTCGTCGGTCCGATTGGAAAGGACCGGCAGACGGTCTACCGTATCGAGTTTTCGATGGGTGGTGACGAGCCTCTTGTGAGCTACCTCACCGCTGAAGAATTCGGACGAGTGGATTAGGCGTCATCGTCTCGGCACCTTGTCCAAACCGCCCATCATCAGGCTGGTAGCGAATTCGGCGGCGCCGGCGGGATCGACCGGGTCGCGCGCCACCATGACGATCGAGATCTCGAAGGCGATGCCAGCCATCGCTGCGGCGAGGTAGCTCACGTCGACATTGGGTAGCACGCCCGCGGCGATGGCCGCGCGGATATCATCGTTCAGCGCCAGCGCCAGCGCGCGTACGTCGGGCTTGTCGAGCAGGGTGCGGATGGCGGTGAAGTTCTTTTGCCCGAGGGCCAGCAGCTCGGCATCGTCGACGATGAAATCGAAGTAGACCGCGTAGTGGGTGTGGAAGAACGCCTCGGCGGTCGTGGCCTTGGCGCGGCCGTTGTTGTGGCGCTTCAGAAGCTCGCCGGTCAGCTCGCCGACCACCGCCTCGAAGATCTCGTCCTTGTCCTTGAAGTAGTTATAGAAGGTGCCGGAGGCGAGGTCGGTGCGGCGCACGATGTCGCGCACGCTCGCCGCGCCAAAACCCATCTCGGCGAACACCGCGCGCGCCGCCTTGAGGAGCGCCGTGCGGTTCTCCGCCTTGTTCTGCTCGCGCCGGCCTGACCGCTCGCGCTGTTCCGTCGTGACTTGACCGTCGTCGTCCATGGTCATCTTCCGAGTTGCGCCAGTTCGTGGCGCAGGCCTGCCACCATGTCGTCCATTGCCCGCGCCGCCGCCTGCACCGTGCCGCGCAGGCCGACGAAGCCGTGGATCAGCGATTCGAATTCGTGGTGGATCGTCTTCACGCCGGCCGCGGCCAGGCGGTCGGCATAGGCCTGGCCTTCGTCGCGCAGCGGATCGAAGCCTGCCGTGTAGACCAGGGCCGGCGGCAGGCCCGCGAGATCGTTGGCCTTGAGGGGCGAGGCGCGCGGATCGCCGATGTCGGCCTGGCCGTTGAGATAGTGCCCACGGAACCATTCCATGGCGGCCCGGGTCACCATGAAGCCCTCGCCGCAGCTCCTGTAGGAGGCCGTGTCGAAGCTGAAGTCGGTGGCCGGGAAGATCAGCCATTGCAGGCAGGGCGGGCGCTCCTCGCTGCGCAGAAGTTGCGCCGCGACGGCGGCGACGTTGCCGCCGGCCGAATCGCCCGCGATGACGATGCGCGCCGGATCGACGCCCAGTTCCGTCGCCTCGGCCTGCAGCCAGCGATAGGCGGCAACGGCGTCGTCGATGCCGGCGGGGAACTTGTGCTCGGGCGCCAGGCGGTAGTCGACGGCAACCAGCACGCAGCCGGCGCGGGCACAGAAATAACGGTACACCAGGTCGTAGCCTTCCAGGCTGCCCATCACCCAGCCGCCGCCGTGGAAATAGAGGATCGCCGGCAGCAGGCGCGCCACCGTGCCGGCCGGGCGGTAGATGCGGATGCGCAGCCGCCCCGCAGGGCCTGCGATGGTGCGATCGACCATCTCGCCGATCGGCGCGGCGCGGCCGCCCATCTCGAGCATGAAGGCGTCGTATCCGGTGCGCGCCTCGATCACGGTGGTCTGCTCGATCGGCGGCTGGCCGCTGTGCGCCAGGAGCTGCAGCAGCCACTGGGTGCGGCCGTCGAGGGTGCGGCCATCGACCGTCACCGGCTGCCCGGCGAGGATGTTGATCCAGGCGATCGGCATGCGCACGGCGAGGTTGGCGGCCTTGCCCTGCAATTCGCGCGCAATCTCCTTGAACGGCATGACCCGTTCCTACCATCTCGCTCCGCCGTTGTGGAGCCTCGGGCAGCCGGTTAGGTTGCCCCTCCCGATGGCTGAAGCGACCCCTGACGGCTACGCCAGCGAGCTGCGCCGCGAGATCCTGCGCAGCGAGATCCAGCGTGTGCAGGTCCTGGCTGTCGTCCTGACCATCCTGCTCGTCACCACGATGACGGCCGCCAACCTGCTGACCGAACTGATGGGGCGGATTTTCCGGGGTGGCCTTTTATGGTGGGAACCGCTGGCCAGCATCGGCCCGTTCGCGCTCTACGAATTCGTCGTTCTGTTGGTGCTGCGCTGGCGGGCGTCGCACGACAGGGACTTTCCGCGCTACGCCCGGTTCGGCAATGCCTTCGTCGAGACCAGTCTGCCGAGTGTCGTCATCCTGGTCCTGAGCCGGCACATGGAGCCGGTTACGGTGTTCGGCTTCTGGCCGCCGATGCTCTATTTTCTCTTCATCCTGCTGTCGACCTTGCGGCTCGATTTCTGGCTGTCGCTGTGGACCGGCGCCGTCGCGGCCACCCAGCAGCTGCTGCTGGTCCTCTGGCTCATCCCGCTGGACCCCCACGGCAACGAGCCCGAGCATGCCCTGATCTACCATGCCAGCCGAAGCATCGTGCTGCTGGCCGCCGGGGCGATCGCCGGCATCGTGGCCGGCAGCCTGCGGCGTCAGTTCGACAAGTCTGTAGCCGCCGCCGCCGCGCGCGACCGCATCACCAACATGTTCGGTCAGCATGTTTCGCCGGCGGTGGTCGACCGGCTGCTGGCCTCGCACAGCGATCCGCCGAGCGAGATGCGCGAGGTCTGCGTGCTGTTCCTCGACATCCGCGGCTTTACGGCGATGACCCGCATGCGGCCGGCCGGCGAGACCGTGGCGCTGCTGAACGATTTCTTTGCCGAGATGATCGACATCGTCGACTGCAACCACGGCATCATCAACAAGTTCCTGGGCGACGGCTTTCTCGCCCTGTTCGGGGCGCCGCTCCAGGATCCCAAGGCGGCGGTCAATGCGCTGGCCGCCGCGCGCGGCATGCTGGAGGCGGTCGATCGCTGGAACAAGGCGCGGCCGCAGACGACGCTGCGCGTCGGCATCGGCATCCATCTCGGCGAGGCGGTGACCGGTACCGTGGGCTCGCCGCAGCGCAAGGAATACACGGTGATCGGCGATACCGTGAACCTCGCCGCGCGGCTGGAGCAGCTCACCAAGGAAACGGGCTCGCAGCTCCTGGTCTCGAGCTCGGTGCATCAGGCTACAACCGGCGCCGACGGCGCGACCGATCTCGGGCCGCTGCCGATCCGCGGCTACGACAAGGAAGTGCGGGTATGGAAGGTGGTCTGAGCTGGTACTTCGCCTACGGCTGACGGTGGATTGACGTCTTCTCATGATTCGGACCGCGGGCGTCCCGGTGCGCCACGAAGGCGCGTATCACCAGTGGAGGAAGGAGCCACCCGGAGAAAGGTCGATCTGACCGGAAGCTGACGAGCGGCGATACTGAGCAACTGGTGTCGTTGAAGCCTCGTGACAAAGGCC
>JAKFVH010000039.1 GCA_021732285.1 Reyranella sp.
GTCATCTGGCCGAACATCATCAGGCCCTTGCGGTCGAGCTCGTTGAAATGCTCCCAGGTCGCCCAGTGCGGCACCAGGTTGGAGTTGGCGATGAGGACGCGCGGCGCGTCGGCGTGGGTGCGGAAGACGCCGACCGGCTTGCCCGACTGCACCAAAAGCGTTTCGTCGGCTTCGAGATCGCGCAGCGCGGCGACGATGCGGTCGAAGCTCTGCCAGTCGCGCGCGGCGCGGCCGATGCCGCCATAGACCACGAGCTCGCCCGGCCGCTCGGCGACCTCGGGATCGAGGTTGTTCATCAGCATGCGCAGCGGCGCCTCGGTCAGCCAGCTCTTGGCCGAGCGTTCGGTGCCGCGCGGCGCGCGCACAGTACGGGTGTTGTCGAGGCGCGTGGTCATGGCGGGCTCCCGTGGAGAGACGGCAGGATATCGGCGTCGACCGCGTCGATCAGCGCGCCGCGGCCGACAAGATCGGCGGCCCGTGCGAGATCGGGCTGGAAGTGGCGGTCGTCGTCGAGATGCGGCACGTGCCGGCGGACCAGCTCGCGCACCCGCTCGAGCACGGCGCTGGAGCGCAGCGGATGATGGAAGTCGCAGCCCTGCGCCGCCGCTAGAAGCTCGATGCCGATGATGGAACGGCAATTGTCCGTCATCTCGAGCAGGCGGCGCGCGCCCTGCGCCGCCATCGAGACATGGTCCTCCTGGTTGGCCGAGGTCGGGATCGAATCGACGCTGGCCGGATGGGCGCGCTGCTTGTTCTCGGCGACCAGTGCCGCCGCCGTGACCTGCGGGATCATGAAGCCGGAATTGAGCCCGGGCTTGGGCGTCAGGAACGCCGGCAGCCCCGACAGCGCCGGATCGACCAGCATGGCGATGCGCCGCTCGCTGAGCGAGCCGATCTCGCAGAGCGCCAGCGCCAGGATGTCGGCGGCGAAGGCGACCGGCTCGGCGTGGAAATTGCCTCCCGACAGGGCCTCGCCGGTGTCGGCGAAGATCAGCGGATTGTCGGTGACGCCGTTGGCTTCGGTCGCCAGCGTCGTCGCCACGTGGCGCAGGATGTCGAGCACGGCGCCCATGACCTGCGGCTGGCAGCGCAGGCAGTAGGGATCCTGCACACGCTCATCACCGACCAGGTGCGAGACGCGGATGGCGGAGCCTTCCATCAGGCGGCGCAGCGCATGGGCCGCATCGACCTGGCCGGCATGGCGGCGCAACGCGTGGATGCGCGGGTCGAACGGCGCATCGGAGCCGCGCGCCGCATCGGTCGACAGGGCGCCGGTGACCAGCGCCGAGCCGAACAGCATCTCGGTCTCGAACAGCGCGGCCAGCGCATAGGCGGTCGAGAATTGCGTGCCGTTCAGCAGGGCAAGGCCTTCCTTGGCGCCGAGGACCAGGGGCGACAAGCCAACCTCGGCCAGAGCGCGCCCGGCAGGAACCACCGCGCCGTCGAAGAAGAACGAGCCGACGCCGATCAGCGTCGCCGACATGTGGGCCAGCGGTGCGAGGTCGCCCGAAGCGCCGACCGAGCCCTGGCACGGCACCACCGGCGTCAGGCCCCTGTCGAGCAGGGCTTCGAGCAGGCGCACGGTCTCAGCCCGTACGCCCGACGCGCCCTGGGCCAGGCTCGCGAGCTTGAGCGCCATCATCAGTCGGGCGACGGCGACCGGCATCGGCGGGCCGACGCCGGCGGCATGCGACAGCACGATGTTGCGCTGCAGCTTCTCGAGGTCGGCGGCCTCGATGCGCACGCTCGCCAGCTTGCCGAAGCCCGTGTTGATGCCATAGACCGGCTCGCCCCTGTTCAGGATGGTCGAAACCGCCCGGGCGGAGCGATCGATCACGCTGTAGGCTGCCGGATCGAGGGCGACCGCCGCGCCGCGATAGACCTCGCGCCACGCCGCCAGCGGCACGGCCCCCGGCGCAAGCTGGATGGTACTCATGGCCCGATGGTAGCGGTCCAAGCTCGTCCGTGCGCTAAGGAAAAACTAGAGAACACCCGGCGCTTTGTGTGAAAGTGCGCGGCGTCCGCCGGGAAACGGGAAGCGAGCATGGCCAAAGGCAAATCGAAGACAGGGTCAGGCAAGGGAAAGAAGCCGACGCGCAAGGCGGTCAAGGCGAAGAAGCCAGCTGTGCGCAAGCCCGCCGCCAAGAAGAAGGCGGCCGCTCCCAAGCCCATGCCGCGGCCGGCGTTGCGTCGGTCGGTGAAGAACCGTGCTTCCGTCACGCGCATGCCATTGGCCCGACCCGCCCTTCACAAGGCGCCGTCGCTCTCAACCAACATCTACGAACGCGACCTCGACAAGACGCCCGCCAACTACGCCCCGCTGACGCCGCTGCAGTTCATCGAGCGCAGCGCCGCCGTCTATCCCGACAGCATCGCCCTGATCCACGGCGCGCGTCGGCAGAGCTGGGCGGAGACCTATGCGCGCTGCCGCCGTCTCGCCTCGGCGCTGGACAAGGTCGGCATCGGCATCGGCGACACGGTGGCGATCATGGCGCCCAACATTCCCGAGATGTACGAGGCGCATTTCGGCGTGCCGATGACGGGCGGCGTGCTGAATTCGCTGAACACGCGCCTCGATGCGGCGATGATCGCCTTCATCCTCGACCACAGCGAGACCAAGGTGCTGCTGGTCGACCGCGAGTTCCACAAGGTCATGACCGAGGCGCTGGCCATCGCCAAGGTCCAGCCCCTCGTCGTCGATATCGACGACCCGATGTGCGAGGACCGCGCCCAGATCGGCGACACGACCTACGAGGAGTTTTTGGCCACCGGCGACGCCGACTACGCCTGGGAATACCCGGCCGACGAATGGAACGCGGTCTCGCTCAACTACACGTCGGGCACGACGGGCAATCCGAAGGGCGTCGTCTACAGCCATCGCGGCGGCGCGCTGTCGGCCTACGGCAATGCCACGCAATGGGCGATGGGCATCCATCCGGTCTATCTCTGGACCCTGCCGATGTTCCATTGCAACGGCTGGTGCTTCCCGTGGACGCTCGCCCTGGTCGCCGGCACCTCGGTCTGCCTGCGTCGCGCCAACGCCAAGACGATCTATGACGCGCTGGCGGCGCACAACGTGACGCACATGTGCGGTGCGCCCATCATCATGCAGTTCATCATCGGCGCCACGCCGGCCGAGCGCCAGCCGCTGACGCGCAAGGTCGAGTTCATGACGGCAGCCGCGCCGCCGCCCGCTGCGGTGCTCGAGGCGCTGGAGAAGGAGAATTTCCGCGTCACCCACGTCTATGGGCTGACCGAGGTCTATGGCCCGGCAACGATCTGCTCGTGGCACGAGGAATGGGATTCCAAGCCGTCACACGAGCGCGCCCAGCTCAAGGCGCGCCAGGGCGTGCGCTATGCCGCCGAGGACGGCGTGACGGTGATGGATCCCACGACCATGAACCCAGTGCCGCGCGACGGCGCCACCATGGGCGAGGTGATGTTCCGCGGCAATCTCACCATGAAGGGATACCTGAAGAACGCCAAGGCGACGCGCGAGGCGTTCGAGCACGGCTGGTTCCATTCCGGCGATCTCGGCGTGCTGCACGAGGACGGCTACATCGAGCTGCGCGACCGCTCCAAGGACATCATCATCTCGGGCGGCGAGAACATTTCCACCATCGAGGTCGAGGGCGTGATCATCGAGCATCCGGCGGTGGCCAACGTCGCGGTGGTCGCCAAGCCCGACGAGAAGTGGGGCGAGACCCCCTGCGCCTTCGTCATGCTGAAGCCCGGCGCCACCACCACGGCCGACGACATCATCGCCCACTGCCGCGCCAACCTCGCCTCCTACAAGTGCCCCCGCTACGTCGTCTTCCGCGACCTGCCCATGACCTCGACCGGCAAGGTCCAGAAGTTCGTCCTGCGGGAATGGGCCAAAGCGATCTGATCGTCTCAGAAGCAGGCCGAAGGCCTGCGCGGACCGCGGGCGTCCCGCCCGCTCATGGACCGATGCAACACAAAGGCTGGCACTCCCGAGGATACCTCCCTCACTTCGACTCGCCCGAGACGGTCCAGTTCGTCACGTTCCGGCTCGCCGATAGCTTGCCCACGCATGTCGCGAAGGCTCTCCAGAGCCGCGACCATGCGTTACCCCGACTGGAACGAGAGCTCGATGCCGGCCTCGGAGCCTGTTGGCTGAGGCGAACGGACATCGCGTCCATGGTCGAGGACGCCCTGCTCCACTTCGACGGCAATCGCTACCGGCTGCTCGCTTGGTGCCTGATGCCGAATCACGCCCATGTGGTCGTCGAAATCGTGAGCGAGAACTCCCTCAGCGAAATCGTTGGAAGCTGGAAGTCCTTCACCGCCAAGCAGGCCAACAAGGCCATCGGGCGCTCCGGTGCGTTCTGGCACGCCGACTATTTTGATCGCTATATGCGCGATGAGGGGCATCTGGCTCGAACGATCGACTACGTCGAAAGCAATCCAGTCAAAGCCGGTCTGATCAAGGTCGCTGATGAGTGGGCCTGGAGTTCGGCTCGGCTAAGAAAGACATGAGCGGGCGGGACGCCCGCGGTCCGCGCGGGCCTGCGGCCCGCTGAAGATACGGGTCCGCCGGGCGTTCCGCCCGCTAGATAACCCCAACGGATCATCGCGCCGCCATAATCGGCCGGCTATTTTGATGGCGGAATGGCCGGCCAGACCACGTTGATCGTGACCACGCGCAGCGGCGTGCGCCCCCTGGGGGTGCGCGGCGAGCCGTTGCACAACGCCGCCCCGCAGCTTCGGCGCGTGGTCCGCCGCCGGCTGGGCGACGACGCGGCCGGCCTTCTGGCCGATCCCCAGATGCACGAGGACGGCAAGGCGATCGACTGGTACGCCGACTGGCCGGGCGCGGTGCAGCCCTTGTCGGCGCTCGCCCCGGAGCGGCGCGCCGAGGTGCTGGCCCAGGTCGAGCGCACGCTAGCCGAGATCCGACGCCTCGGCGACACGCTGGCCGGTGCGGGCCCGCGCGAGGACATGGGAGTCGTCGGCCTGTCGCTGCAGCTCGCCGCCCGCGCACCGGCCCAGTCCTTCATCTTCATGGTCGGCGAGCGGCCGGTGATCGTGTGCTGGGGCTACGAAAAGGAAGCGGCGGCCTCGCTGCTGCCGGCAGCCCTGCCCCGGCCGCCCGAACCGCCGGCACGCCGGCCCGTGCTCGAGGCACCGGCGGCCGTTGGTGCCCTGCCAGTCGTGCGACCGGTGAGCACGACCGTCCCCTGGCTGCGCACCCTGCTGCTCGCCCTGCCGTTGATGCTCCTGCTGATGGGCGCGGCCTGGCTGCTGCGCGAGATGCTGCCCGCCGATCCGTCGCTGTCGCTGGCGACCCGCGAGGGCCCTCCGGCGCCGCCGCCGGGAGAACCGCCGCCCGATCCGACACCCGCCCTGAGGGCCGCCTTCTCGACCGAGCAGTCGCGTGAGCGGATCCTCAAGGTCGAGCTGTCGCTGGTCGAAGCCGAGCTCAAGAAGCGCATCGCCGACTGCAAGCCGCCGGAGCAACCGAAGCCGCCGCCGCAGGTCGCCGTCGCGCCGCCGCCACCCAAGCCCGCGCCGACGCCTGCTCCGGCACCCGCGCCGACGCCGGCGCCGCGTCAGACGCGGCCCAACGACGACCGCCTGCGCCTGCCCGCGCCGACCAACGACTACTCCTTTATGTCGGGCTGCTGGCGCACCGATCCGTTCCGCCACGAACCCATGCAGGGTCAGCCCGGCGTGTCGTCCTACTGCTTCGACGCCAACGGCAACGGCCAGCTCGAATGGCGGCGCGGCCGCACCGCCTGCCGCACCCGGGCGTTCGCGCGCTTCGATGGCCCGACGTTGCGCATCCGCGACGGCGATTCGTCGTGCAACGACGGCTCGCGCTGGTTTGCCGACCAGCTCGTCTGCAATCGGGGCGCCGACAACGTCGCGCTCTGCAGCGGCCGATCGCAGGGCGCGTTCGGTCCGGTGACCTGGACGGTCAACCTGCACAAGCTAAACTGAGCTGCCGATCGTTCAGACCGGCGGCGCCTTCCGGGTCGGTGCAACAGCAGCCGCCATCGCCACCCGATGGGCAGGCGGTTTCACGCCCAGCCTGTTCGCGGCCGTCGGCGCGGTGGCCCTCGCCCGATGGGCCGGCCTAGCGTGAGAGCGTCAATGTCGAGTGCTAGAGGCGGTCAGACGAGCAATCTCGTCCTTTATTTGTAGCTTGCGTTTCTTGAGGCTGCAGATCGCATCGTCATCGGGATGCGGCCGTAAATTCTCCTGATCGATCGCGTGCTCAAGGGAAGCATGCTTGGCCTTGAGCGCTTCAATGTGGTCCACGGTGCTCACGGGCGACCTCCGAGCTGGTGGCGGACGACGAACTGTGACTCTTACATTGCGAGGAGTCACGCCGAATCAAGTGGCCTTTCCGGCTTATGAATAACCCGGCAAGATGGTCAGTATGGCTGAACCATCGCGGTTGATTGTCGGTATTTCAGGGGCTTCCGGCGTGATCTATGGTGTGCGCCTGCTGCAAGCCCTGAAAAAAATTCCGGTGGAAAGCCATCTGGTGATGACGCGCACGGCGGAAGTCACCCTGGCGCACGAGACCCGGATGAAGGTTTCTGAGGTGCGACGATTGGCCGATGCAACCTACCGCGTCGACGATCTCGCGGCGGCGATCTCCAGCGGTTCGTTCCGTACCGTCGGCATGATCGTGGCGCCCTGCTCGATGCGCAGCCTGGGCGAGATCGCCAACGGCATCAGCTCCAACCTGCTGACGCGGGCCGCCGACGTCGTGCTGAAGGAGCGCCGCAAGCTCGTGCTGATGGCGCGCGAGACGCCGCTGCACGCCATCCATCTGCGCAACATGCTGCGCCTCGCCGAAGCCGGCGCCATCATCGCCCCGCCGGTGCCGGCCTTCTACAACAAGCCCGAATCGCTCGATGACATCATCGACCACGCCGTCGGCCGCGTGCTCGACCTGTTCGACATCGATACCGGCAAGGTCAAGCGCTGGAGTTAGGCTGGGGGCGCGCCACTCCAGTGGCGCGTCTTCTCATGCTCTTCCGGACCGCGAGCCTCTGGCTCGCTCATGATCATGAGCGCGCGGGACGCGCGCGGTCCGGAAGACCATGACGCGCCACTGGAGTGGCGCGCCCCCAGCGACTATCCCACCACGCGGACGATCTCGTCGGCGGTGAGCGCCGGGAACGTTCCCTTCATCAGCGCCACTACCGCCGCCCGATCCTTCGCGTCGGGCGTCACGCCCAGGCACACCGCATACACACCGAGATTGCCCACCGCCGCGCGCAGGCGCTTCTCGATCGGCCGGTCGCGGTCGGCGGGCGGGGAATACAGGCTCGCGAGCTTGATCTGCTCGGCATGCTCGGCGGCGAGCTCGGCGTCTGCGACGCGTCGGCGCACCGCGTCGACCGTCTCGGGCAGCGCCTCGGGCCATGGCCGGTCCTTCAACAGCCGACGCACTGCGCGCAAGGGCCGCACGATCTCGGCCTGCCACGCGTCGCTCGCCTTGAGGATGGCGCGCAGCCGGTCGGCCGTCAGCGTCGGCCGGCCCGAGGCGCCGAGCCAGCAACAGAACAGCAATATGTTCACGTCGCAGCCGCGCCGCTCCTGCAGGTCGAGGCAGGCCTCGGCCACGCCGTCGCCAGCATAGAGCTCGAGCGAGAAATTCCAGAACGGATGGGGCAGAAAATCCGACACCTTCGGCGCTTCCCTTTCGCGGGGCGAAGGGGTACACGGCGCAGGGCAAGGTGGCTAGAGCATGAGCAACCCTCCGTCGGAGCCGCAGGACGCCGAGACCATCAAGGCCAAGCTGGAGGCCTTGAAGAGCGAGCACCGCGACCTCGACGAGGTGATCGACCGCCTGGTCGAGAAGCCGCCGTTCGACCAGCTCCAGCTGCAACGGCTGAAGAAGCGCAAGCTTGGCCTCAAGGATCAGATCCTCAGGCTGGAAAGCCAGTTGATTCCCGATATCATCGCCTGAGAGCAGAATGGCCAAATCCACCGCCAAACGAACCGCCGCCAAACCGGCGGTCGGCCTGATCATGGGCAGCCAGTCCGACTGGGCGACCATGCGCCACGCCGCCGAGACCCTCGAGGCGCTGGGCGTGCCGTTCGAAGCCCGTATCATCTCTGCCCACCGCACGCCCAAGCGCATGATGAGCTATGCCGCCGCCGCCAAGCGGCGTGGTCTGAAGGTGATCATCGCCGGCGCCGGCGGCGCGGCCCACCTGCCGGGCATGACGGCCTCCATGACGCCCCTGCCTGTGCTGGGCGTACCGGTCGAGAGCGCCGCCTTGAAGGGACAGGACAGTCTTCTTTCCATTGTCCAGATGCCCGCCGGAATCCCGGTGGGCACGCTGGCCATTGGCCGCGCCGGGGCTGTGAATGCAGGGCTTCTGGCGGCCAGCATCGTCGGTCTTGGCGACGTCAAGATCATGGCGGCAGTGGAAAAATGGCGGGCTCGCCAGACCGGCGCCGTTGCCAAGGCGCCGTCCGACGACGCAGCGACGCCGCATCGCTAGGAAATGAGTTCGACCAAGCCCCTGCCCCCGGGTTCGACCATCGGCATCCTGGGCGGCGGCCAATTGGGCCGCATGACCGCGCTGGCCGCTGCACAGCTGGGCTACCGCTGCATCGTCTATTCGCCGGAGGAGCATTCGATCGGCGGCGATGTTGCAGCAGGCCATGTGCGCGGCGCCTACGACGATGCGGCCGCCCTGGCGCGCTTCGCCGCCCAGGTCGACGTCATCACCTATGAGTTCGAGAACGTGCCCGAGACCACGGTCGCCGAATGCCAGCGCCACAAGCCGGTGCGGCCCGGGGTCAAGCCGATCCATCTCGCCCAGCACCGGCTACGCGAGAAGGAGTTCTTCGGCACGCTCGGCATCGAGACCGCGCCATATCAGGCAATCCGCAGCGAGGCCGACATCGCGTCGGCTACCGCGCTGCCTGGCATCCTCAAGACCTGCACCGAAGGCTATGACGGCAAGGGCCAGGTTCGCGTCGCCGACCGTGCCACTCTTCTCGCCGCCTGGCAGAAGCTCGGGCGACGTGAATGCATCCTGGAGGCGCTGGTCGACTTCGCCTGCGAGACCTCGGCCATCGTGGCGCGCGGACTGGATGGCGAGACGCGCTGCTTTCCCATCGGGCTGAACGAGCACCGCGACGGCATCTTGCGCGCCACCACCGTGCCATCGGGCCTCGCGACCGAGACGCTGGCCACCATCGAGCGCTACGGCGCCGAGCTGGCGCGCGGCCTCGATCTCGTGGGGCTGGTCGCCCTCGAAATGTTCGTCACCAAGGACGGCCGCGTGCTCGCCAACGAGATGGCGCCCCGGCCGCACAATTCAGGCCACTGGACGATCGACGCCTGCGCCACCAGCCAGTTCGAGCAGCTGGTGCGGGCGATCTGCGGCCTGCCGTTGGGGCCGGTCGACGTGTTGATGCCCTCGCGCATGGAGAACCTGATAGGCAACGAAGCCGACGACTGGCCGCGCTATCTCGCCGACCCGACGGCGCGCCTGCACCTCTACGGCAAGGCGACGGCGCGGCCCGGCCGCAAGATGGGTCACGTCACCTTCTTGAAGCGGTCCTGACCGAGCCGCCCGTCCAGGATTTCACCTGGCTCTTCAGTTTCTCGATCTTCATGACGTCGTCGATGCGCCGGTCGAGGAAGCCCCATGTCGCCTCGCTGCCCGGCGAGCGGTCGTTCAGCCAGTAGAGCAAGGTCGAGGAATAGACGCCGGCCAGGGTCGCCCGCTTGGTGTAAAAATTGAAATCGGTGCTGGTGTCGCCGGCGGCGTACCACATGGCGTCGACCGTGCGGTACAGCAGCCGCATCGCCAGCGGCGCGTTGAACGGCAGCGACAGCAGCGCGAGCGCCCGGCGCGCCGCCTCGCGGTTGCCGGAATGGCGTTCCAGGCGGATGCGGACGGCGTTCTTGATGCGATCGCGGATCTTCAGGCTGGCGACGCCCTCCTTCTCCATGTCGGCGACCGTGCGCTGGTCGGCACGTTCGCTCGCGAAGGTCAGCACCGCGATGGCCCCTCCCGGGAACAGCCGGTCGGCCTCGCCGGCCGGCAGGTCGAGCTGGCGGGACACCGCCTGCAGGGCAGCCCGGCTCCAGCCCTCGAAGGCGGCCTCGGAAACCATCGCGTCGGCCAGCCGATCGCGCAATTCGGCGTCGGGATCGGCTGGATTTGGGTTATTTTCAGCGGTCATCCGGTAAATATAGGGGGTTGCCCGGGCTTCCCAAGGGTCTTTCCCTGTGATACCACCGCCGCCTCCTAATTGCCCCCGGAGCCGTTTCGGGGCGCCACCTCATGCATGGAAGGAAGCGATCGAAGTGCAGGTTCTCGTTCGTGAAAACAACGTCGATCAGGCGCTGCGCGTCCTGAAGAAGAAGATGCAGCGCGAGGGGATCTTCAGAGAGATGAAGCTCCGCCGCAACTACGAGAAGCCCTCCGAGCGCCGCGCCCGCGAGCGCGCCGAGGCCATCCGCCGGACCCGCAAGCTGATGCGCAAGCGCATGGAGCGCGAGGGCTACTAGTCCTCACTCTTCGTCAGCTGATCCGAACCCCCGGCTTGTCCGGGGGTTTTTTGTTTTCAGCCCCTTGCGTCAGCGCTGCGGCATGCGCTCGAAGGTCGGCAGTCCCTCGGGGACTTGGTGGAACGGCTGCTTGTCGATGGTGTAGATCGCCATCTGCGGGCTGCCGAACAGCTTGGGATCATCGAGTGTGCCGACCTTCACCACGATGACCGGACGTTGCGGCCGCGTCGCCAGGTGGGTGCCGCAGTCGGGGCAGAACTCGCGCGTCACCGGCTTTTCCAGGTCGCTGCGCGTGAACTGCTTGGCCGCGCCCTTGGTGTAGCTGAACCCGGCCTGCGGCATGACGATGAACATGTTGGGCGCGCCGCCGGTAATGTACTGGCACTCGCGGCAATGGCACTGGGCCCTCAGCATCGGCTCGCCCTCGGCCACGTACCTGACCTTGCCGCAATAGCATCCGCCTTCGAGCTTCATGGCGTTTCTCCTCTGGCACTTTGTTTGCGAGACTACCGCCCATGGCCAGCAAACCCAAGCACCCCTACACCATCGTCCGTGGCGGCAAGCTCTTGGACATCGCCAAACGGAAAGCCGCTCCCGCCGACATCCTGATCAAGGGCGACACCATCGCCGAGATCGGCCGGCCCGGCCTCGCGGCACCGGCCGGTGCTGCAGTGATCGACGCCAAGAACCGGCTGATGCATCCCGGCCTGATCAACGCCCACACCCACAGTCCCGGCAATCTCGGCAAGGGCATGGGCGATCTGTGGTCGCTCGAACTGCTGCTGACGGCCAGCTCGTGGATCAATGGCGGCCGCACGCTCGAGGACAAGCACCTGTCGGCCATGATCGGCGCGGCCGAGATGGTGATGAAGGGCTGTACCGCGGCTTACGACCTCGCGGCCGAGTTCCCCCTGCCCTCGGTCGACGGTCTGTCGGCCATGGCCAAGGCCTATGAAGAGGTCGGCATGCGCGCCGTGCTGGCGCCCATGGTGGCCGACATCACCTTCTTCGAGGCGATTCCCGGCCTGATGGAGCGCCTGTCGCCGGCGCTGCAGAAGGAGGTCGAGAGCTTCCGCTACGCGCCGTGGAAGGCCATCACCAGGCAGATGGACAAGGCGCTGCAGAAGTGGCCGTTCGAGAAGGTCATGCTGGCCGTGGCGCCGACCATCCCGCACCACTGCAGCGACGACTTCCTGATCGCCTGCCGCGACCTCGCGCGCGAGTACGAAGTCGGCATCCACAGCCACGTCGCCGAATCGAAGGTCCAGGTCGTGGCGGGTTATAAGCGCTACGGCACCTCGCTCGCAGCCCACATGGACGGGCTCGGCCTGATCAGCGAGCGCTTCACCGTCGCCCACGGCGTGTGGCTCGACGGCGAGGACATGAAGCGGCTGGGTGATCGCGGCGCCTCGGTGGCGCACAATCCCGGCTCCAACATGCGGCTGGGCAACGGGCTTGCCGACATGCGCGCCATGCTGCGCGCCGACATCAATGTCGGCATCGGCACCGACGGCGCCAACTGCTCGGACAATCAGAACATGTACGAGGCCATGCGGCATGCCTCGTTCTCGTCCAAGGTCCAGGGGCCGGACGTCGAGCGCTGGATCACCACCGCCGAGGTGCTGCGCGCCGCCACCGAAGGCAGCGCCCGCGCGCTCGGCCTGCAGGAGCAGATCGGCCGCATTGCGCCCGGCTACAAGGCCGACATCGTCTTCCTCGACCTGCACCACATCAATTGGATCCCGACCAACGACCCGGTGAACGCCCTGGTTCACACCGAGGACGGCACCGCCGTGCACTCGGTCATGATCGGCGGCCGCATGGTGGTCGAGGACCACAAGCTGCTCACCGTCGACCTCGCCAGGCTCGCGTCCAAGGTGGAGGAATCACGCCTGCGGCGCGAGAAGATCACCGCACCGGCGAAGATGCTCTATGACCGGCTGGAGAAGGTCGTCGGCACGTTCTGCCCCGGCCTCGCCAAGGCGCCGCTGCACATCCATCGCTTCGGCGCCAGCCATCACCATCACTAGGCGAGAAGGGCATCGATCGCTGCTTCCAGCTCGAGCACATCGGTGACCACGGCATCCGGCTCCTCCGCCGGCGACCGTGGCCGCTGGCGGCGATGCCGGCCGCCGCGCAGCAGGATTGCCGCCATGCCGAGCGCCTTGGCCGGCACGATGTCGTTGTCGATACGGTCGCCGACCATGATGCACTGGGCCGGCGCCATGCCCAGCGCCTCGGCTGCCGCCTGGAAGGCGCGCGGGTCGGGCTTGCTGAAGCCGGTGAGGCCGCTCAGGCCCTGATACGCGAACAGATCGCCGATGCCGGCGCGCGCCAGCCGCTCGCGCGCAGCCTGCGGCTGGTTGGCGACAATGCCGAGCTTGAGCCTGCGCTCGCACAGGCGGCGCAGCAGGCCGTCGATCTCGGGCCGCAGCTGGAAGACGTCGAGATTGCCCGTCATGGCGCGCACGCGCTGGCGCACGCGTTCGACCGTCCGCGGATCGCCGCCGCACAACGCCTCGATCATGTGGGCGTAAGCATCTGGCGCGAAGGCCACCACCGCCGCCTCCGACGCCTCGTCGATCATTGCCTGGTCGACGCGAACACCCTCCAGCCCGCAGGCCGAGGCGATGGCGCCGTCGACCGCGATCTCCCAGGCGAACTCCATGTCGAGGGGTCCGCCGACATCGAATAGAACGGCGCGATAGCGCATTCAGCCAAGGTAGCGGAGGCAGCCCGTCTGTTCGAGCACCGGATCGAGCCGGTGACGCACCTCTCCCGGCAATGCCGCGAGCTTCTTGCGCAGCGCGTCGTGGCACTTGCCCTGGTAACGGAATGGCGCCTGGGCGTAGGGCCTGCCCAGGATGTCGAGCGCGACCTCGTCCCTGCCTTCCTGCAACGCCCGCGTATTGGCGGCGAGGAACGGCAGGTAGGTTTCGCCGCAATGGCGCAACAGCGCCGTCAGCGTCTCGGGTAGCGGCGCCGCGGTGTCGATCCACGCGCCCTCGACGCCCGAGGCGTCGTCGAGCCGCAGCAGCCAGCAATAGACGTCGGCCGCGCGCTCGCGCATTTCGGTCATCGGCGTCGGATCAACCGACAGGATCTGCAGCTGCCCGAACAGCCCGAAGTCGGCCAGCGACGGGCGCGAGCCGAACAGGAACGGGATCGCCCGCACATGGCGGTCGAGCGTGTCGAGCACGAAGCGGTAGCTCTCTTCGATCACCGGCCGGTTCTGCTCGGTGCAGCCGACCAGCGCCATGCGCCCGACCTGGCGGTCGTTGAAGGCCTGCATGCCGGCGCGGCGCTCGGCCTCGGCCATCACCGGGTTACGCGAGGTGATGATCCAGGTCTGCGCGAAGGCGCGGTCCGCCGCATAGTACCAGCGGTAATGGAACATCAACTTGGTGACCCACTCGTCGCCGAAATCTTCCAGCAGGTCGCTGAGATAGGCGTGGGCGGGGTCGTCGGGCATGATCGAACGCTGGCCGCGATGCTCGCGCTCCAACGCATAGGCGAGCGGCGTCGAATCGTTCATCAGCCGGCCGTCGGGGAAGCGCAGGATCGGGATCACCGGCGGCAGGTTGGCCGCGACGGCAATGTCTCGCGGGTTGCCGATCCCGTCCCAGACGAAAGGGATGCGGCGATAGCGCAGGATCGCCCGCATCTTCACCGAATAGGGCGAGGGATTGAATCCGTGGAGAACGTAGGGGGCGCTCATGGTCTTCTGGACCGCGAGCCTCCGGCTCGCTCAAGCTCATGAGCGAGCCGGAGGCTCGCGGTCCAGAAGACCATGATCTGTCCCTCGATCAGTGCGCCGAGCCCTCCAGCGCCTTGACGATGTTCTCGCACATCGCCTTGGCGTCGGCGAACAGCATCATGGTGTTGTCGCGGAAGAACAGCTCGTTGTCGACGCCGGCATAGCCCGAGGCCATGCCGCGCTTCACGAACAGCACGGTCTGCGCCCGCTCGACGTCGAGGATGGGCATGCCGTAGATCGGGCTCTGCGGATCGGTCTTGGC
>JAKFVH010000265.1 GCA_021732285.1 Reyranella sp.
AGTTCATGCTCTTGCGGACCGCGAGCCTCCGGCTCGCTCATGATCATGAGCGAGCCGGAGGCTCGCGGTCCGCAAGAGCATGATCGCGCCACTGGAGTGGCGCGCCCCCAGCAAAGACTCATATCCGCCAGCCCGAGTGCAGCGCCACGACGCCGAGCGTCATGTCGCGCCAGGCGACGTTGGCGAAGCCCACCTCGCGCATGCGCCGGGCGAGCTCGCGCTGCGGCGGGAAGCGGCGGATGCTCTCGTGCAGATAGCGGTAGGACTCGGCGTCCTTGGCGACGATGCGGCCGAAGAACGGCAGCGCGCGGCTGGAGTAGGCGTCGTAGACGCGGCCCACCGGCGCCGACGTCACCTTGCTGAACTCCAAACAGTAGAAGCGGCCACCCGGCTTCAAGACGCGATGCGCCTCGCTCAGTGCCTTGTCGATGTCGGTGACGTTGCGCAGGCCGAAGGCGATCGTATAGCCGTCGAACGAGCGGTCGGGGAACGGCAGGTTCTCGGCATCGCCAGTCGTCCAGGTCATGCCCTTCAACAATCCGCGATCGGCGGCGCGGTCGCGCCCGACGGCCAGCATCGCGGGGTTGATGTCGCACACAGTGATGTTGGGCTGCTCACCCTGACGACGATAGATCCGGAAGGCGACGTCCCCGGTACCGCCCGCCATGTCTAAAAACTTCTCGCCCGGGCGCGGGTTCAGCACGTCGACCAGGGCGTTCTTCCAGAGCCGGTGCACGCCAACCGACATCAGGTCGTTCATCAGGTCGTAGCGCGGGGCCACGCTCTCGAAGACCTGGCGGACCATGCCCGCCTTTTCGGCCGCCGGCACGTCGCGGTAGCCAAAGGACGCCTGTTCCGGGCCAGCCGGGGCGCTAGGATCGGTCGGGTCCACCATGGCCTGCAACCTAGAGGAATCGCCATGATGCTGAAAGACCGGGTGCTCCTGATCACCAATGTCGAGAAATTCGCAGGTCATGGCACGACACGGGTCGCCCTGGCCGAAGGCGCCACGGTTTTGGCGCACGATCCAACGTTCGAAGCGCCTAGCGCGCGGCGCAAATACGAGGCCGAGTTCCCCGGCGCGCATGCGCTATCGGCGGTCGAGCCCGCGACCCTGGTCGAGCTTGCGCTGAAACGTCACGGCCACATCGACGCGCTGGTCAACAACGACGCCTATCCCGCGCTGCGCGCGCCAATCGGCGAGGCGCGGCTGGAGGACTATCGCGCCGCGCTCGAGGCGATGGCGGTGATGCCCTTCCGGCTGACTCAGCTCGTGGCGCCATCGATGCGCAAGCGCAAGTCGGGCCGCATCGTGTTCGTGTCGTCGGCCGCACCGTTGCGCGGCATCGCCAACTACGCGCCCTACGTCTCCGCGCGAGCAGCAGGCAATGGTCTCGTCTCCTCGCTCGCCAAGGAGCTGGGACGCGACGGCATCACGGTGAACGCCGTCGGCTCGAACTACGTCGAGAACCCCGACTACTTCCCGCCGGCGCTGCTCGCCAACCAGGAAGCGATGGCCAAGATGACGGCGCAAATTCCGCTGGGCAGGCTAGGCAAGTCCGACGAGCTCGGCGCGACCGTGTGCTTCCTCTGCTCGGATGCGGCCGGCTTCATCACCGGTCACGTTCTTCCTCACGCCGGCGGTTGGGCGTGACGACAGACCGAGTGCATGTCACTATGTACTGAATAAACGTTCGTGCACGGATGACTGACAGTCTCCGAAGCGCGTCGGCAAAGGGAGGTACGACCAGGCTCGCCGGCTGAAGCGCCGGCGCGTGTCTCGTTGGCCCAAAAGTCGGTCCGAGGATGGTGCATGGGAAGACAGATCGTCCATCGCCTGCTGGTCTCGTTTCCAGCGCTGCTCGGCGTTCTGTTCCTTTGCTTCTGTCTCCTGCAGGTGGTGCCGGCCGATCCGGCGATGATCATCGCCGGCCCTGAGGCCAAGGCCGAGACCCTCGCCGCCATCCGCAACGAGCTCGGGCTCGACCGGCCGATCCCCATCCAGTTCGCCGAATACATCGGCCGCGTGCTGCGCGGCGATCTCGGCCGCTCGATCATCTCCAACAAGATGGTGAGCGAGGAGCTGGCGCTCACCATCGGCCCGACCGTCGAGCTGATGCTGGGCGCGATGCTGATCGCGGTGCCGCTTGGCCTGACGCTCGGCACCTTCGCGGCGGTGCGGCGCGGCCGGCTCAGCGATCGCGTCATCATGGCCATCTCGGTCGCCGGCGTTTCCATGCCGGTGTTCTTCATCGGCCTGATCCTGATCCAGTATGTCGGCTTCAAGTGGGCGCTGCTGCCCTTCACCGGGCGAACCGGACCGATCTGGGACGGCGGCCTGCCAAGCTTGATCCTGCCGGCGCTGACTCTGGGGCTGGTGCTGATCGGCCCGATCGCGCGGCTGACGCGCACCGCCGTGCTCGAAGTGCTGGGCGCCGACTTCGTGCGCACCGCCCGCGCCAAGGGCCTGCGCGAGACCGTGGTGATCATCCATCACGCGCTGCGCAATGCGCTGATCCCCGTGGTCACCTTGATCGGCCTGCAGGCGGCCTTCCTGCTGGGCGGCGCGGTGGTGACGGAGACGATGTTCTCGTGGCCGGGCGTCGGGCGGCTGGCCGTCGGCGCCATCGTCTCGAGCGATTTTCCGACGGCGCAGGGCGCCATCATGATCCTGGCCATCGCCTTCCTGAGCATCAACCTGCTGGTCGACGTTCTTTACGTCTATCTCGATCCAAGGGTGCAGCGGTCATGAGCGTCGAAGCCCTCAACGCTCCCGTCGCCACCGAGGAAGGCGGTGCGCTCTCGCGCTCGGGCGTGTTGCGCCGGCTGGCGCGCGACAAGGTGGCCGCGATCGCCGCCCTTGTCCTCACTTTGATCGGACTCGCCGCCGTCTTCGCACCGGTCGTGGCGCCCTACGACCCCTATCTCACCGACCTCACCAAGGTGATGCAGCCGCCCTCCGAAGAGCATTGGTTCGGCACCGACAACACCGGCCGCGACATCCTGAGCCGCGTCATCTTCGGCACGCGCAACACCCTGATGCTGGGCCTGATCGGCGTCATCATCGGCGGCCTTTTCGGCGGACTTTTAGGCATCCTCGCCGCCTACTACCCCAAGGCTGACGGCTGGATCATGCGCCTGGTCGACGTGATGCTGGCCTTCCCCGCCATCCTGATCGGGCTGGCCGTGGCCGCCGTCGCCGGCGCCGGCCTCGGCGCCGTGGTGATCGCGCTGGTGGTGGCGACCGTGCCCGACGTGGCGCGGGTGGCGCGCGGCGCGGCGGTGGGCGTCATGGGCCAGGAATTCATGGAAGCCGGTCGCGCCGTCGGCGTGTCGGACCGCACCTTGATCTGGCGCTACCTGACGCTGAACTGCATCTCCACCATCTTCGTGTTCCTGACTTTGCGCTTCGGCCAGATCATCCTGATCGGCTCGGCCTTGGGCTTTTTAGGCATGGGCGCGCAACCGCCGACGGCCGAGCTCGGCATGATGGCCGCCCAAGGCCGCGACTTCCTCTTCATGGCGCCGCACATCGCGACGATCCCGAGCTGCGCGATCTTCGTCATCGTGCTGGCCGCCAACCTTCTGGGCGACGCACTGCGCGACGTCCTCGATCCGAGGCTGCAACAATGATCAGATCCGTTCTGGGTGTTGCGTTCGCGTTGAGTCTCGCGGGGACTGCATCGGCGCAGACCCTGAACATGATGAAGTCGATCGACGCGCCGCATTACGACGCGCAACGCACGACCTGGTCGCCGACCTCCGACATCGTCAACATGTTCCAGGACACGCTGGTGGCGCTCGACTGGGACGGCAGGACGCCCATCCCCTATCTCGCCAAGTCGTGGACGATGAGTCCCGACGGCAAGCTTTACACTTTCAAGCTGCGCGACGACGTTCAGTTCTGCAGCGGCAAGAAGTTCACCGCCGACGACGTCATCTATTCGTTCAAGCGGCTGAAGGATCCGGAGACCAAGGCGCCCTATGCCTGGCGAGCCGGCCCGATCAAGGAACTGCGCGCGCCCGACCCCTACACCGTCGAGTACGAGCTCACCGAGCCCTACTCGGAGCTGCTACTTCAGCTCACCATGTACACCAACGTCATCCACAACAAGGAGAGCGTCGCCGCGCTGGGCAAGGACTACGGCGTCAAGGGCGCCGACGGCACCGGCCCGTGGTGCTTCGACTCGTGGCAGCCGCGCACGCAGATCGTGCTGAAGCGCCACGACGCCTACAAGTGGGGGCCCTCGATGTACAAGAACAAGGGGCCGGTGAAGTTCGAGAAGCTGTCGATCAAGATCGTGCCGGAGGATTCCAGCCGGGTCGCGGCGATGATGGCCGGCCAGTTCGACTTCACCAACCAGTTCCCGGCGCAGTTCATCGCCCAGGCCAAGGCCGCGCCGATGCTCGCCGTGCAGGACGCCAAGCCCAACTTCCAGCTGCTCTACTTCGGCTTCAAGACGACGCGGCCGATGGTGGCCGACAAGCGCGTGCGCGAGGCGATGAGCATCGCCATCAACCGCGCCGACATCGCCAAGGGCGTGCTGCTGGGCAACGCCGATCCCGCCTTCACCTTCGTCGATCCCGATGCGCTGGACTACGAGCCCAAGACCAAGGAGCTCGTGAAGGAGGACATCGAGCGCGCCAAGAAACTTCTGGACGAAGCAGGCTGGAAGCCCGGCACGGACGGCGTCCGCGAGAAGGACGGCCTGAAACTGCAGCCCAAGGTCTACTACACCGCGGCCGGCAACACGCCGCGCGTCGCCGAGGCGATCCAGGGCTATCTGCGGCGCATCGGGGTGCAATGGCAGCTCCAGCCCTGGGATTCGACGATCGCCGCGGCCAAGATGGCGGAGCAGGACTACGAGATCTGGTCGGTCACCGTGCCGTATCTCTCGGCCGGCGACCTGATGAACATCTACTTCGATTCCAAGAACATCCCGACGCCCAACCGCATGAACTGGAAGGACGCCGAGACCGACGACCTGCTGAAGCGCGGCCGCGCGGCGCTGAACGACGCCGACCGCGCCACCGCCTATTCGCTGGTCCAGCAGAAGGTGATGGGCGAGCACCTGTGGATGCCGGTGCTCAACATCAACATGCACATGGTGGCCAACAAGAAGCTGAAGGGCGCCAGGCCGCACATGATCTACCAGAACACCTTCTACAAGGGATTGGACGCGAGCTTCTAGATCGACTTCCTCCCCACGCTCCGCGTGGGGAGGTGCCCCGAAGGGGCGGAGGGGTCATAGGCGTCAGCTCTGCTGCTCATGACCCCTCCGGCCCTACGGGCCACCTCCCCAGCTTCGCTGGGGAGGCAAAACAGGAGAGGAAACGACCATGCGTAGGCTTTTGACGGGCGTAGCAGCGTTTCTTGGTGTGGTTGGCGCCGGTTCGATAGCCGAAGCGCAGACCCTGCGCATGATGAAGTCGCTCGACGCGCCGCATTACGACGGCCAGCGCACGACCTGGTCGCCGACCTCCGACATCGTCAACATGTTCCAGGACACGCTGGTCGCCATGGACTGGGACGGCAAGACGGCCATCCCCTATCTCGCCAAGTCGTGGACGATGAGTCCTGACGGCAAGCTCTACACCTTCAAGCTGCGCGACGACGTCACCTTCTGCAGCGGCAAGAAGTTCACCGCCGACGACGTCGTCTATTCCTTCAAGCGGCTGGTGAGCCCCGAGCTCAAGGCGCCGCTCGCCTGGCGCGCCGGCAACCTCAAGGACATACGCGCCACCGACAAATACACCGTCGAGTACGAGCTCAACGAGCCGTTCGCCGACCTGCTGCTCAACCTCACCATGTTCACCACGGCGATCCACAACAAGGAGAGCGTCGAGTCGCTGGGCAAGGACTACGGCACAAAAGCGGCCGACGGCACCGGGCCGTGGTGCTTCGAATCGTGGCAGCCGCGCACCGAGATCGTGCTGAAGCGCCACGATGCCTACAAATGGGGCCCATCGATGTACCAGAACAAGGGGCCGGTGAAGTTCGAGAAGCTCTCGATCAAGATCGTGCCGGAGGATGCGAGCCGCGTCGCCGCCATGATGGGCGGCCAGTTCGACGTCACCCATCAGATCCCGCTGCAGTTCATCCCGCAGGTCAAGGCCTCGCCCAACCTCAACGTCCAGGAGGCGACGCCCAACTTCCAGCTGATGTACTACGGCTACAAGACGACGCGGCCCATGGTGGCCGACAAGCGCGTGCGCGAGGCGATGAACATCGCCATCAACCGCGCCGAGATCGTCAAAGGCATCATGCTGGGTCAGGCCGATCCCGCCTACACCTTCATCGATCCCAAGGCGCTCGACTTCGCCGACTCGACCAAGAGCATCATCAAGGAGGATGCCGAGCGGGCCAAGAAGCTGTTGGACGAGGCCGGCTGGAAGGTCGGCGCCGACGGCATCCGCGAGAAGGACGGGGTCAAGCTCGCACCCAAGATCTACTTCACCCAGGTCGCCTATTTCGGCCGCGTGTCGGAGGCGATCCAGGGCTACATGCGCAAGATCGGCATCGACTGGAAGGTCCAGGGCTTCGATTCGACCATCGCCTTCGCCAAGATGGGCGAGCAGGACTACGACCTGTGGACGGTCACCTTCCCCTACATGTCGGCCGGCGACCTGCTGAACTACTACTTCGATTCCAAGAACATCCCCGCTCCCAACCGGATGAACTGGAACGACCCGCAGACCGACGAGCTCCTGCGCAAGGGCAAGGCGGCGATGAACGACGCTGACCGCGTCAAGTACTACGGGCTCGCCCAGCAGCGCGTCACCGAGGAGCATCTGTGGATGCCGGTGATGAACGTGGCCATGTACACCACCAGCCTCAAGAAGCTGAAAGGCGTGCGGCCGCACATGCTCTATCAGAACACCTTCTACAAGGGCCTGGACTACTCGTTCTGATGGACAAGCTTCTGGAGGTCCGCGGTCTTCGGACCTATTTCCATACCGACCGCGGGCTGTTCCGCGCGGTCGACGGCATCGACTTCTCGGTCGGCCGCGGCAAGACCGTCGGCCTGGTGGGCGAATCGGGCTGCGGCAAGAGCGTGACCTCGCTCTCGGTCATGGGCCTGGTGGCGAGCCCGCCCGGCGAGGTCGAGGCCGAGGCCGTGACGTTTGACGGCCGCGACGTGCTCGGCCTTTCTGCCGACGAGCGCCGCAAGCTGCGCGGCGGCAAGATGTCGATGATCTTCCAGGAGCCGATGACCTCGCTGAACCCGGTCCATACGATCGGCCAGCAGATCGTCGAGGCGATCCTGGCGCACAGCCAGATGTCGCCGCAGGCGGCCAAGAAGCGCGCCATCGAAATGCTCGAGCTGGTGCGCATCCCCTCGGCGGCCGAGCGCATCGACGACTATCCGCACCGCCTGTCGGGCGGCATGCGCCAGCGCGTCATGATCGCCATGGCACTGAGCTGCGAGCCATCGCTGCTGATCGCCGACGAGCCGACGACGGCGCTCGACGTCACCATCCAGGCGCAGATCCTCGACCTGCTGGCCGACCTGCAGAAGCGGCTGGGCATGGCAATCCTGATCATCACCCACGATCTCGGCGTGATCGCCGAGGTGGCCGACGAGGTGATCGTCATGTACGCCGGCAAGATCGTCGAAAGCGCGCCGGTCGCGGCCCTGTTTTCCGACCCGCAGCACCCCTACACGATCGGCCTTTTGGGCTCGATCCCGCGCCTCGACGTCGATCGCGAGCGGCTGTCGACCATCGAGGGCACGGTACCCAGCCCCAACAACCAGCCCAAGGGCTGCCGCTTCTCGCCGCGCTGTCCGTTCGCCGACCGGCAATGCCGCGAGGAGCCGCCGCCGCTGCGCGACATCAGCGCCGGCCACCAGGTCGCCTGCTGGAAGGCGCCGGTCGAGCTGGCAAGGAACGCGGCATGAGCACGACGGCGCCCGTGCTCGAGGTCCCAGTTCTTGATGTGCAGGGCCTCGTAAAGCACTTCCCCGTCACGCGCGGCCTGATCCGTCGCAAGGTGATCGGCATGGTGCGCGCGGTCGAGGGTGTGACCTTCGACATCGCCCGCGGCGAGACCTTGGCGCTGGTCGGCGAATCGGGCTGCGGCAAGTCGACAACCGGCCGGCTGGTGCTGCGCCTGATGGATCCGACGGCGGGCTCGGTGCGCTTCAAGGGCAGCGAGATCGCGGACCTCGGCAAGCAGTCGCTGCGCCAGCTGCGCCGCCACATGCAGATCATCTTCCAGGACCCCTACGCCTCGCTCAATCCGCGCATGACCGTGGGCGAGATCCTGATCGAGCCGATGGCGGTGCACGGCCTGCACACCGAGGCCGAGCGTGCCGAGCGCGCCCGCGATCTTCTGGCCGTCGTCGGCCTTCTGCCCGAGCACGCGCGGCGCTATCCGCATCAGTTCTCGGGCGGCCAGCGCCAGAGGATCGGCATCGCCCGCGCGCTCGCGGTCAACCCCGACCTGATCGTGTGCGATGAGCCGGTCTCCGCGCTGGACGTCTCGATCCAGGCGCAGATCGTCAACCTGCTGCAGAACCTTCAGCGCCAGTTCGGCCTCTCCTACCTCTTCATCGCCCACGACCTCGCCGTGGTGAAGCACATCAGCGACCGTGTGGCGGTGATGTATCTCGGCAAGCTGGTCGAGATCGCCGCCAAGCGCGACCTCTACGACCGGCCCCTGCACCCCTACACCCAGGCGCTGCTGTCGGCGATCCCGCGCCCCGACCCGCGGGTGCGCAAGGAGCGCATGCTGCTGGCCGGCGACGTGCCCAGCCCCTTCGCCCCGCCGCCGGGCTGCCGCTTCAACACCCGCTGCCCCTTCGCCCAGGATCGCTGCCGCAAGGAGGAGCCGCTGCTGCGCGACGCCGGCAACGGGCATCGCGTGGCCTGCCATTTCTACGAAACGCTCCCGGCGCCGACGATCGCCGCCGCCGATGGTCCGGCGGTCGGCAAGTTCGCCGAACGGCTGGCCGCGTTCGAAGCGGCGAAGCAGGCCCGAGCCCAAGGATGACCGTCAGGGAAGTGGCAGACGACGACGCCTGAGGCGCTCGCGCTCTACAACGAGAATGCTTCCCTCGATGTCGCTCGCTTTGAAATTTGCAAGTAGTGTTGCCATGCGCGTTCGTACATCCGCCTCGCTCCAATTTCCGGCGCGAAACAGAATGAGGCTGGGTTCCGTTGACCGTGCGCTTGCCAACAGGCGCGGATAGTCGAGATCGGCGGTGACGATTGTACGTCGCTCGCGTCGTGCCGTCTCGATGATCAGAGTATCGCTCGACGTGGCCAAGCCAATC
The DNA here is from genome assembly GCA_021732285.1 of Reyranella sp. Lineage (GTDB taxonomy): Bacteria > Pseudomonadota > Alphaproteobacteria > Reyranellales > Reyranellaceae > Reyranella. Next base: position 9,279 of record JAKFVH010000265.1, read on the forward strand.
GACACTGCATGAACGGCATCATGTCCGAGATCGACAAGCCAAGTCGCCAATAGCGGCGACAACGGCATGTCGATCAGAAACCTCAACTGGCGATGTCCAGCGTTTCATCCTCGGCCAAAGCCGCGGCATAGAGCAGAGCCGCGTCAATATCCTCGGCTTCCAGGTATGGATAGGAAACGAGGATGGATTCCCGTGTCTCACCAGCTGCCAGGAGTCCGAGCAGGCGGGCCACCGGAAACCGCATTCCACGAATGCAGGGCTTACCGGTACAGATTGCTGGATCGACCGTGATGCGATCGTGAACCATGCTGCTATCTTAACCGAACAAGACTGAGGCAGCTATGCTCCTGTGCGACATCCTCCATGGGCACTGAGATGAAGAACCCGCCACACCCTGGTGGCCTGATCCGCCGAGAAGTGTTCGAACCGCTGGGATTGTCCATTTCGCGCACCGCCTCAATTCTGGGCGTTGGTCGTAGTGCCCTGACCTCGGTGGTGAAGGGGCGCGCGCCACTGACATTTGAAATGGCTCTTCGCATTGAGAAGGCATTTGGTCCGCCGATGGATCACCTGATGCGAATGCAGTACGCCTACGATTTCGCGCGGACACGGCGCAATGCGGCAGCGATCCGGGTCGGCCGCTACCGCTCCGCAGCATAGTCGATGTCGGCAAGACCCAGCGGCACCGAAGGCTACGGCGAGACTGCCGCCGAGCGCGCAAGGCAGTACGAGAGCATCGGCTTTGCCGACGTCCATAGCGACATCCTGCATCTCTTTCCCACGACACCCGGCCAGGTCATCGACATCGGTGCCGGCACAGGCCGCGACGCCGCAGCCTTCGCCGAGCGCGGTCACAGCGTCACGGCCGTCGAGCCGACGCCAGAGCTCCGGGCCGAGGCCGAGCGGTTGCATGCGCGCTGGCCGATCACCTGGATCGACGATGCGCTGCCCGATCTCGACCGTGTGCACGAACTGGGCGAGCGCTACGACGTCGTCATGCTGACCGCGGTCTGGATGCACCTCGATGCCGGCCAGCGCGAACACGCGATGGCCCGCGTCGCGCCGCTGGTGCGTCCCGGCGGCCTGATGGCGCTGTCGCTGCGCCACGGCCCCGTGCCGGCCGGCCGACGCATGTTCGAGGTCTCGGCCCAGGAGACGTGCGAGCTGGCCCGACGCCACGGCCTCGCGACCATCCACGAAAGCAAAGGCCCTGCCCTCCTGGGCGGTCCCGCTGTGTGGTGGGACCGCCTTGCCTTCAGGGCTCAGAGGTAGCTGGTCACCTTCGGCGGCTGAAACCAGTTGTCGTGGCGGCCGTCCATGTACTGGATCGGCAGCTTGGCCAGCTCCTCGGGCGTGATGTCGTCGAGACAGGCGATATTGACCGACACGAAGGCGCCGCCGATCTCCTTGACGTCGCCATCGCCGAACGCCGCGATGCCGCAGGCATGGCAAAAGCGATGATGGCCCTGCTTGCTGCCGAACTGGTAGTCGCTGATGCCGTCCCTGCCCGACATCAGACGGAAGTCCTGCGGCTTGATGGTCGCATTCCAGGCGCGCTGCTTGCTGCAGTACGAGCAGTTGCACCGGCCGGTGCCGGCCTCGAGGTCGAGGTCAGCCTCGAAGCGTACGCGGCCGCAGTGGCAGCTTCCGTGATAGGTCTTCTTCATCGCGGGCCCTCCTTATGCATCCCGACAATGGACAAAAACGGGAACGGTTGCCACGGTGTGACCAATTCATACCGGAACGTGGCGATGGCAAAGGTCTCCAAACGCACCTTCAGCCTCTCAGCCGAACAGGCAGCTTACATCGACACCAAGGTCGATACAGGCGCCTACGCCTCCGGTTCAGAGGTAATCAGGGCGGGTCTTCGCGCTTTGCAGGAACGCGACGCCGCATTCGAGCGATGGCTGCGGGGCGAGGTCGTTCCGACTTACGAAGCGACCAAGGCTGATCCTTCGAGTCGTGTTCCGGCACAGAAGGTCTTCGCGGAAGCGCGCGCACGTTACAGTGGACGACCCAAGGCTCGTCGTTGAAACACCGATTGGCACTTTCACGCCCCCTCAGGGTCTTCCGGCGTGGCTGGTCCGGCGCTACCGTATGTTGCAGCAAGGTGGGGGCTGCACGTCCATGGAGTGGATCGTTGTCTGGCTGGTGGCGAGCAGCGTGGTCGCATGGGCGGCGAGCCAGAAGGGCCGCAGCGGCATCGGATTCTTCTTCCTTTCACTCCTGCTAAGTCCACTAATCGGCTTCTTGGCCGTGATCGCGGTGCCGTCGCTGAAGCCGGTGCCCCGGGATGGCATCGTGTCGCCAATGGCCGGGCCGCCGCAGCCGCCATCTCTCAAGAAATGCCCAGTGTGTGCCGAACTGATTCAGCCCGAAGCCATCAAGTGTCGGTTCTGCGGCGCCGACCAGGCCCCGCCGGCGGCAGTCGATGCGGCGGTCACCATGGGCACCTGCCCAGGCTGCCGCAAGCTGAGGGCGTCGAATGTCCCGAAGTGCGTCTATTGCGGCAACACGGCGCCTGTGGAGTGAACCGATGGAAAATACCGGCGCCACCCTTCTTCTTCTGGGCCTGCTCGCCTACCTGCTCCCAACAGTCATCGCGGCAATTCGATTTCGCAACAACACGTTGGCGATCTTCGCGCTGAACCTGTTCGCGGGTTGGACGCTTGTGGGTTGGGTAGTGGCGTTGGTCTGGTCGCTTAGCCGGGAGGAAAACGGCCCGGCGGTGGCGAAGGAAGGCACCGGCGGAAGCGGTACGACGCCACTCAACCGTTGGAACAGTAAGGCTTGCCCAATGTGTGCAGAGCGCATCTTGAAAGCGGCCAAGAAGTGCCGTCACTGCGGTCACCTTCTCGAGGAGACCGCCAAAGCGTGATCCGTCGTTGAACTGGCAGCGTTAGCCGAACGCCTCTTCCCACGTCCCGCGCGTCGACGCCTTGGAATACTCCGTCGCACGGTTCTCGAAGAAGTTGGTGTGCTCGATGGCGTTCAGCATCTGGTCCATCCACGGCAGCGGGTTCTTGGCGTCGCTGCGATAGATCGGCTGCAGGCTGAGCTGGGTCAGGCGGCGGTCGGCGATGTAGCGGATGTAGCGCTTCACGTCGACGGCGGTCATGCCCTCGATGCCGCCCAGCTCGAAGGCGAGGTCGATGAAGGCGTCCTCGTGGTCGACGATGGTCGAGCAGGCGACGTAGATCTCGCGCTGCAGCTCCTCGGTCCAGATCTCGGAATTCTCGTGCACGAAGGCGCGGAACAGTTTTATGATCGAGTTGCAGTGCAGCGTCTCGTCGCGCACCGACCACGACACGATCTGGCCCATGCCCTTCATCTTGTTGAAGCGCGGGAAGTTCATCAGCATGGCGAACGAGGCGAAGAGCTGCAGGCCCTCGGTGAAGGCGCCGAACACCGCCAGCGTCTTGGCGATCGCGGGCTTCGACTCGACGTTGAACTCCTGCATGTAGTCGTACTTGTCCTTCATCTCCTTGACGTGGAGGAAGGCCGAGTACTCGGTCTCCGGCATGCCGATCGTGTCGAGCAGGTGGCTGTAGGCGGCGACGTGGATCGTCTCGGTCGACGAGAAGGCCGCCAGCATCATCTGCACTTCGGTCGGCTTGAAGACGCGGCTGTAGTGCCGCATGTAGCAGTTGTTCACCTCGACGTCGGCCTGGGTGAAGAAACGGAAGATCTGCGTCAGCAGATGGCGCTCCGAATCGGTGAGCTTGTTGCGCCAGTCCTTGACGTCGTCGGCCAGCGGCACTTCCTCGGGCAGCCAGTGGATGCGCTGCTGCATCAGCCAGGCGTCATAGGCCCAGGGATAGTGGAACGGCTTGTAGATCGGCTTGGCGTCGAGCAGCGACATGGGAGACCTGCGATCAAATATGAATTGAGCGAAAGAAACCCCGTCGCGCCGCAGTGTGGACCCGCGGCGCGTCGAGGACGGCTGCGGCTACTGACAGCTAAGACACTCTTCGTAGTCGGTCGATTGTTGCGGTGCCGCCGGCGTACCGAGCGGCACCGTTGAGGGAGCGTCGACTCTGGGGGCTGATAAAGCTTGGTCGCCGAGCGGCGCGGCAGTGAGCGCTTCGCCTGCCACCGTCTCCGCGCGCTGAATGCTGAGCGAGCGGCAGTAGTAGAGGCTCTTCACGCCGCGCTTCCAGGCCATCATGTGGATCTGGTGGAGGTCGCGCTTGTGCACGTCGGCCGGCAGGAAAATGTTGAGCGACTGGCTCTGGCAGATGAAGGGCGCGCGGTCGGCGCCGTGCTCGACCAGCCAGCGCTGGTCGATCTCGAACGCCGTCTTGAACACCGCCTTCTCATGGTCGTCGAGGCAGTCGAGATGCTGCACCGAGCCCTGGCTGACGGTGATCGAGGTCCAGGTGTCCTCGTCGTTCTTGCCCTTCTGCTCGAGCATCTTCTCGAGGTACGGGTTGCGCACCACGAACGAGCCCGACAGGGTCTTGTGGTTGTAGACGTTGGCCGCCGACGGCTCGATGCCGGGCGAGGCGCCGCCGCAGATGATCGAGATCGAGGCGGTCGGCGCGATCGCGAGCTTGTTGGAGAAGCGCTCCTCGAAGCCGAAGTCGGCGGCATCCGGGCAAGCGCCGCGCTCCTTGGCGAGCGACTTGGAGGCCTCGTCGCACTGGCCGCGGATGTGCTTGAACATCTTCTTGTTCCACACCTTGGCCATCACCGATTCGAGCGGAACGTTGTTGGCCTGCAGGAAGGAGTGGAAGCCCATGACGCCCAGGCCCACCGAGCGCTCGCGCATGGCGGCGTAGGTGGCGCGGGCGAAGTCAGAGCCAGCGTCGTCGATGAAGCCCTGCAAGACGTTGTCGAGGAAGCGCATCACGTCCTCGATGAAGGTCGGATGCTCGTGCCACTCGAGATAGGTCTCGAGGTTCAGCGACGAGAGGCAGCACACGGCGGTGCGCTGCTTGCCGTGATGGTCGACGCCGGTCGGCAAGGTGATCTCGCTGCACAGGTTCGAGGTCTTGACCTCGAGGCCGGCGAGCTTGTGATGCTCGGGCCGCGACTTGTTCACGTGATCGACGAACACCAGGTACGGCTCGCCGGTCTCGATGCGCGCCGTCAGGATGCGGATCCACAGGTGGCGGGCCGAGACCTTGCGCTGCACGGCGCCGTCCTTGGGGCTGACCAGCGCCCATTCCTCGTCGGCCTCGACGGCGCGCATGAAGGCGTCGGAGATCAGCAGCCCATGGTGC
>JAKFVH010000169.1 GCA_021732285.1 Reyranella sp.
CACCGGGATGGCTCGCGACCACGCCTTCGATCTCGTTGGGGAAGACCTTGAAGCCCGAGACCACGATCATGTCCTTCTTGCGATCCACGATCTTGATGTAGCCGCGCGCATCCATCTCGCCGACGTCGCCCGACTTGAAGAAGCCATCGGGCGTCATGACCAGCGCCGTCTCGTCCGGACGTTGCCAGTAGCCCTGCATGACCTGCGGGCCCTTGATGGCGATCTCGCCAGCCTCGCCCAGCGCGACCTCCTTGCCCTGGTCGTCGAGGATCTTGATCTCGACGTTGGGCAGCGGCAGGCCGATCGTGCCGGTGTACTCCGCCGAATCGGTGGGATTGCAGGTGACGCCGGCCGAGGTCTCGCTGAGGCCATAGCCTTCGACGATCGGGCAGCCGGTGATGGCGAGCCATTTCTTGGCGACCGCCTCCTGCACCGCCATGCCGCCACCGTTGGAGATGACCAGGCCGGAGAAGTCGAGCTTGGCGAAGTCGGGCTGGTTGGCGAGCCCGTTGAACAGCGTGTTCACGGCCGGGAAGATGTTGATGTGGTACTTGGCGAGCTCGGCGATCGTGCCCTTCATGTCGCGCGGGTTGGGGATCAGGATGTTCAGCGCGCCGGTGCGCATGCCCAGCAGGCCGCAGGTGATGAAGGCGAAGACGTGATAGAGCGGCAGCGCGCAGACGATGGTGAACTGGCCGGTGAGGGTCTTCCGCTTGAGCCCCGGCTGCATCCATGCTTCGGATGCGAGCAGGTTGGCCACGATCGTGTGATGCAGCAGCGTGGCGCCCTTGGCGACTCCGGTCGTGCCGCCGGTGTATTGCAGCACCGCCACGTCGCTCGGTCCGATGGCCGGGGGCGTGAACGACATCGAGCGGCCGGCCGACACGGCGTCGTTGAACCTGGTGTGGCCGGGCAGCGCGAAGGCCGGCACCATCTTGCGCATGGTGCGCACGACGAAGTTGACGATCAGCCCCTTGGGGAAGCCCAAAAGGTCGCCCATAGAGGCGACGACGACGTGCTTCACCGCGGTGCCCGCCAACGCCTGCTCGAGAGTCGCGGCGAAGTTCTCCAGCACGATCACGGCCTCGGCGCCGGAATCCTTCAGCTGGTGGGCAAGCTCGCGCGCGGTGTAGAGCGGATTGACGTTGACCGCGATCAGGCCGGCGCGCAGCACGGCGGCGAGCGCCACGGGATACTGCAGCACGTTGGGCATCATGATCGCCACGCGCGTGCCCTTGGCGAGGCCCCTGCCCTGCAGCCAGGCGGCGAGCGCCTTGGACAGCGCATCGATGTCGCCGAAGGTGATGGCCTTGTCCATGCAGACATAGGCGCGCTGGTCGCGATACTTGGCGAAGCTCTCCTCGAGCAGCGCCACGACGCTGGGATAGACCGACGGATCGATGTCCGACGGCACTCCAGCCGGATAGCTCTTCAACCAGAACCGTTCCATGCGTTTCCCCGTGGTGTCGTTCCGGGGACTATAGCGCATGAAAAAGGCCCGTCCTTGCGGACGGGCCTCTTCCGGGAGCGCGGGCCTCTGGCCCGCAATCATGAGCGGGCCAGAGGCCCGCGCTCCCAAAAGCCTTAGGCGGCCTTGGTGAACTTCTCGATGCGCTCCTGCACGGGGCGGACGGCGTCGTCCGCGACCTTGCGGGCGAAGGCGCCGAGGTCCTGGGCCTGCGCGATGCGGGTCTCCAGGCGGCCGCGCCAGTACTTGGCGCTGATGTCGAAGGCCTCGACCGGCGACTTGGCCGACAGGAGGTCGCGCCAGGCGGCGAAGCCGGCGTCGGCGTCTTCCTTGGCGACCTCGAGCAGCTTCAGGCTGGCCTTGGTGGCGCCGTCGCGCGCCTGGACGAACTGGGTGTTCAGCTCGGCCGAAGCGGTCTGCGCGGCCTTGCTGATCTGCTCAAAGCCCTCGGCGGCCTTGCGCACGCCGATCTGGGCGAACTCGCGGACGCGCTCGTTGGCGGCCTTGGTGGTCTCGGTGGCGTGCTCGATGACGTTGTCGAGCGGGGTGCTGGTGGTCATGGGACGGGTCCTTGGTTGGGTTGTGCTTGGGAAACTGTTGCTCGGTGACGGAGCGTATATGGGAGCTCTATGGTGCATTGCAACATAAATTGTTGCGCTGCGAGAAGAAAAGTTAAAAATCCATATATTTCAATTGATTAGACCGGCGATCCGCGGGACTAATGGGGCCAACGAACCGCAGTTGCCAACGGGAGGAACGCCATGGAACAGCAGCAGCTGTCGGGCATCGACGCGTCATTCCTCTATCTGGAGACGCCCGAGACGCCCATGCACGTGGCGGGGCTGACCTATTTCGAATTGCCGCCGGGTTTCGAGGGCAGCTTCTACCAGCATTTCCGCCGCTTCTTCGAAAGCCGCCTGCACACCATCCCGATCTTCTCCAAGCGGCTCGCGCCCTCGCTCTACGACCTCGATCATCCGGGCTGGGTCGACGCCGACGATCTCGACCTCGACTATCACCTGCGCGAGACGGCGCTGCCGTCGCCCGGCACCGAGGAACAGCTCGAGGAGGTGATCGGCCGCCTGCACGCCAACACGCTCGATCGCAGCCGGCCGCTCTGGCAGTTCTACGTCATCACCGGCCTGGAGAACGGCCAGGGCGTGCTCTACTCCAAGGTCCATCACGCCGCGATCGACGGCGGCGCCGGCATGGCGATCAACAAGGCGCTCTACGACGTGACCGCGACGCCACGCGAGGTGCCGCCGCCGGCGCCGAAGGCAGCTTCCACAAACGCCGCACCCGCCTCGCCCACCGCCGTCGATCCGGTGAAGGGCATCTCCGACATCATGGGCAACATGATGCGCCAGCAGCTGCGCATGTGGCAGACCGCATCGGAGATCGGCACGGCGATGACCAATGCCTTCCTCGCCAAGCCCGGCGAGGCAGGCCCCAAGGCGCTGGCGACGTTACAGAGCCTCGTCAATCAGCTGCCGACGCTCAACGCGCCAAAGACACCGTTCAACGCCACCATCACGCGCGAGCGCAGCTATGCCGCGCGCACGGTGTCCCTCTCCGACGCCAAGGCGATCGCCAAGGCGAGCGGCACCAAGCTCAACGACGTGGTGATGGCGATCTGCGCCGGCGCGCTCCGCCGCTACCTTCAGGAGAAGGGCCAACTGCCCGACAAGCCGTTGATCGCAGGCGTGCCGATAAGCCTGCGCGAGCCGGGCGACACGCGGCAGAACAACCAGGTCTCGGGCATGCTGTGCTCGATCGCCACCGACGTCGCCGATCCGGTGGAGCGGCTGAGGGCGATCCTGAAGTCGTCGTCGGAGTCCAAGCAGATCGCCGGCACCTTCCGCGACGCCGTCCCGCAGGACTTCGCCTTCGTCGGCGCGCCGATCCTGCTGCAGCTCATCATGCTGGTCTATGGCCGCAGCGGCTTGGCCGACAAGCTGCCCATGCCGATGAACGTCACGATCTCCAACGTGCCCGGTCCGCCGATGCCGCTCTATTGCGCCGGCGCCAAGGTGACGGCCTTGCATCCGGTGTCGATCCCCGCGCATGGGGCTGCGCTCAACATCACCGTGCAGAGCTACATGGATGCGCTGAACTTCGGCCTGACCGCCGACCGGCGTGCCGTGCCCGATGTCGGGAAGCTCGGCGACTACATGGTTGCCGCGGCAAACGAACTCAAGGCGGCAGTTGTCCCGGCTTGAAACCCTTTTGTCTCGTGCCGATATGTGAGACTCTTGCACGAACGATGTAAGGAGCCCCGATGACGGTTGCCCAGGCGTTGCGTCCCCCCTCCCGAACGCTGCTGCTGTTGGAGGGCCGCGCCGTTCAGGAACTGGGCGCGTTCATGCTCCTGCGGCCGTGGCTGGCCGCGGCGCCGCGCGGCGACGGGCATCCGGTGCTGGTGTTCCCCGGCCTGTTGGCCAGCGATCTCTCCACCCAGCCCTTGCGCGGGTTCCTGAAGCAGCAGGGCTATGCCGCGCACGGCTGGAACCAGGGCCGCAATCTCGGCCTGAGGCCCGGCGTCGAGGCCGACATGCTCGACCGCATCGAGGAGCTCTACGAGCGCCACGGCAAGCGCAAGCTCAGCCTGGTCGGCTGGAGCCTGGGCGGCATCTACGCCCGTCAGCTCGCCAAGCGCGTGCCCGACAAGGTGCGGTCGGTGATCAGCCTGGGCAGCCCCTTCACCGGCAGCCCCAAGGCGACCAATGCCTGGAAGGTCTACGAGTTCGCCTCGGGCCAGCGGGTCGACGACCGCGACCACCACATCGCGGGCCCGGTGTCGGATCCGCCGCCGGTGCCGACCACGTCGGTCTTCAGCCGCTCCGACGGCATCTGCGCCTGGCAGACCTGCCTCAACGAGGAAGGCCCGCTGGTCGAGAACATCGAGGTCTACGGCAGCCACTGCGGGCTCGGCCATCACCCGGCAGCGGTGTATGCCGTCGCCGACCGGCTGGCGCAGCCCGAAGGCCAGTGGACGAAGTTCGACCGCTCCGGCTGGAAGAGCCTGGTCTATCCCGACTGGCGTCGCTCTTAAGGGAGCGCGGGCCTCTGGCCCGCTCATGATGCGGGCCGGAGGCCCGCGCTCCCAGACTACTTCTTCTCCACGCTCGCCTTGATCTCCTCGTAGGACTCCTTCATGCGGTCCTGGACGATCTTGAAGGCGTCGCTGCTCGACTTCTGAACCAGCTCGGCGATGTCGCGCGTGTTGGCGATGGCCGCTTCCATCGCCTTCTTCGCGAACTCGCTCTGCTTGGCCATGATTTCCTGCGGGCTGCCGCCGGGCTTGTATTCCTTCGCCATCTCGGTGACGTCCTTGACCGCCTCCTCGAAGATGGCGCGCTGCTTCTGGGCGACCTCGCTGGCGCCGCTCGCCACCGCCTGCCATGACCGCGCCATGGCATCGAGGTTCTTCTGGTGATGCTCCATGATCTTGGCGACGTCGACCTGCGGCAGTTTCAGCTGCTCGCCCAGGTTCTTGAACATGTCGGTGAAGCTCTGGGGTGCCTGTGCCATGTGAACCTCCGTGCAGTCAGGGAATGAGCTTCAACCCCTGCTCCAGCGCATGCAAGGCCAAACCGGCCAGCCCGCCGATCATGGCACCGTTGAAGCGGATGTATTGCAGGTCGCGCCCGACGGTGAGCTCGATGCGGCCGATCAGCATGTCGATGTCCCACGACTTCACCTGATCGGCGATGAAGCGGCCGACGCCGCTCTTCTGGCTCTCCACGAAGTCGGCCAGCACCCGCACCATGCCGCGGTTGATCTCGGCGCGGATCGCCGGATCGCGCGCGAGCTGGCCGCCGACATCGACCAGCATGGCCTCGAGCTGGCGGCGAATCTGACTGTCAGACGCCCGCGCGTCCTGCTCGAGGAAGCTTTTCAGGCTCTCCCACGCGCCCTCGGCGACTGCCGCCACCTCCGGCCGCGCCAGCAGGTCGCGCTTCAGGCTCTCGGCGCGCCGCGCGAACGCCTCGGAGTTGCGCAGGCGATCGATAAAGCCTGTCACAAAACCGTCGAACTCCTGGCGCAGCGGATGTCGCGGATCGACACGCGCATCCTGGATGAAGGCACTGGTCGAGGCGACGATCTTGCGCAGCAGGTAGGCATCGGCGCGATAGAGGTTGAACAGCGCCGGCAGCTCCTTGCGGATCTTCTCGCGCAAGGCCGCCAGCGTTTCCTCGTTGGTCAGCACCTTCTCGAGCGCGGCCAGAAGCTCGTCGAGCAGGCGCTGGTGGCGGCCCTTCTCGGTAACGGCGCTCAGCAGGCCCGCCGCCAACGGCGCCAATTCCACCCGCTCCAGCTCGGTCATGATCCGCTTGCCGATGAAGTCTTTCAGGCCCGATTGCTCGATGGCGCCGAGCGATTGCGGCAGCAGGCGCAGCACGAAGCCCGCCAGCGCCGCACTGCGCTCGCGATCGGACAGCCAGTCGGCGACCAGCGCGGCAAAATCGACTTCGCGCAGGCGCGCCTCGACCGGCTCTGGTGCTAAAAAGTTGGTCTCGATGAACTCGCCCAGCGTGTCGGCGATGCGCAGGTGATTATGCTGAATGATGGCGGTATGCGGGATCGGCAGGCCGAGCGGCCGGCGGAACAGGGCGACGATGGCGTACCAGTCGGCGAGCCCGCCCACAGTCGCGGCCGCGGCGAAGGCGGCGACGTAACCCCAGGCCCAGTGCCTCGGCTCGAAATGGCGCGCCACGATGAACAACGCCGCCGTGAAGACCAGCAGCGCGGTCGCCGCAAACTTGATGCGGCGCAGATCGCGGGCGCGTTCCTGGTCGCGGTTCAGCTGCTCGCCCACACGTCCAGCACGTAGCGATTGTCGGCCGCGAGTCGCGCGACGAAGGCGTCGTCGTACATCGCCACCAGCGTGCGCTTGACGTCGGGCTCCATCTTTCCGCCGTCGCCGCAGACATAGACGATGGCGCCCTGGTCGATCAGGGTGCGCACGCGGGCGGCTTCGGCCTTCAACAGATCCTGCACGTAGGTCTTCTTTCCATCGTGGCGCGAGAAGGCGACATGCAGGTCAACGATGCCGGCGCCGGCCTGTTCCTTGAGCTCGTCGGCATAGATGAAGTCGTGCTCGGGATGGCGGCAGCCGAAGAACAGCATCGCCGGACCCAGGGTGCGTCCCTGTTCCTTGAGCGCAGCCCGCTCGCGTAAAAAGCCGCGGAACGGCGCCAGGCCCGTGCCCGGCCCGATCATGACGATCGGCGCCGCCGGATCGACGGGCAGGCGGAAGCCCACCTTGGTCTCCTTCACGAAGGCCTGCACCGTGGCGCCGCCGGCCTGGCGCGTCAGATGGTTGGAGCAGACGCCGTGATAGACGCCGTTCCCCGAGCGCGCCGGCCCTTCGACCACCGCCACGGTGACCGCGCAGCGATTGCCGTCGGCCATCGGCGAGGACGAGATCGAATAGTAGCGCGGCGTCATCAGCGGCAGCATTTCCAGGAACGCCGCGAACGGCAGCTCGCAGGCCGGATGCTCTTCCAGGAGGTCGAGCACGGACTTTCGCTTGGCTAAAATCTCGGCGCGGAAGCGCTCCTCGTCGAGCAGGGCCTCGAGCTTGGGGCGCGTGAAGGGGCAGCGTGTGTGCAGCGCCATGGTCTGGATCTGCTTGCGAGTCGCCGGATGCTGCAATTCGACGAAGTCCGACAGCAGGCGATGGACAGCGACCGCCTCGCCGACCGGCAGGTTGGCCCGCCGGCCCTCGGCCGCCGCCAGCATGACATGCGCGCCGGGCGCGAAGGCGAAGCGGCGCAAGGCGCGCTCGACCAGGGCGGCGGCGTTCTGCGGCACGATGCTGAGGTGATCGCCGGCGCGGTAGCTCACGCCATCGGGCAGCAGCACTTCTATATGCCGTGTGCTGCGACCCGAGGCGTCGGGCTTCTGCAGTTCGCGGTTGGCCAGCACGCGCATGGGCAATGCGCCGGTGCCGCCGATGATGGGATTGACCGGCGGCTTGTCGACCGCCCGCACCTGGTAGAGCGGCTCCTGCGCCGCGCCGGCGTCGGCCTCGAGCGTCACGCCGAGCTTCTCGGCAAGCGCCGACAACAAGGGATCGTTCCAGGCCTGGAAGTGGCCGTCGAGATCCTCCTTGGCGTCGCCCTCGCCACGGACATAGATCCGTTCGGCTCCCTTGGCGGCCAGAAGTTCGTCGATCTGGCGCGGGATCGCCTGGTAGGTCGAGGCCCAGTCGCGGTTGCCGCAGCCGAACACGGTGTAGCGCACGCCCGACAACGAACCGGATGCCGCTTCGCGCAAGCTCTTGATGAAAGCGCCGGCATTGTCCGGCGGCCCGCCATTGTAGGACGCGCAGACGATGGCCACGGCGCCCTCGGTCGGCAGCTTGCCGGCGTGGTCGTCGAGGCCGGCCAAGGTCGTCTCGAAGCCTTGCGCTTCGCCCGAGTCGGCGATCGAGCGCGCCAATTCCTCGGCAGTGCCCATGTTGGAGCCGAACAGCACGGTGAGCCTCGTGCCGTGGCTCTTGGCGGCCTTCTTCGGTGTCGCCTTCTTGGCCGCCGGCCGTGCAGCGACGCTCACGCCCGATCCGCGCACGACATCGGGCCTGAGCTTCACGCGCATCATCAGGCCTTCGGGCTTGATGGTGAGCGACTCCTTGATCTTGAGCTGGTAACGCGTGTGGTCGACCAGGCGGAAGCGCTGCAGGATCAGGCCCAGCACCAGGGTCGCCTCGGTCATGGCGAACTGCCGGCCGATGCAGGCGCGCTGGCCGTTGCCGAACGGCTTGTAGGCGTGCGCCGGCATCTTGGCCTCGCGGTCGGGCGCGAAGTTCTCGGGATCGAACACTTCTGCACGCGGACCCCACACCGACGGGTCACGGTGCAGCATCGCCGTCAGCACGGTGACGAAGGTGCGTTTGCGCAGCTTGTATTTCCCGCCGATCGTCTCGTTCTGATAGGGGTAGAGGCCGAAGGCGGGCGCGGTCGGCCACAGTCGCAGCGATTCCTTCAGGATCTGGCCGATATAGACGAGCTGGTTGACCTGCTGTGCCGTGGGCTTGGCGTTGATGTCGCGGCCCAGCACGCGATCGACCTCCTCATAGGCCTTCTGGATCACGTGCGGGTTGTTCAGCAGGAAGTAGACGGCGAACGACAGCATCCCGCTCGTGGTCTCGTGGCCCGCGATCAGGAAGGTGTTCATCTGGTAGCGGATATTGACGTCGTCCAGCCGCTCGCCGCTGTGGCGGTCGACGCCGCTCAGCATGTAACCGAGCAGGTCGGGCTTGGTCGTATCGCCCCCTTCTCCCAAGCCAGCCGGCACCTCGCGGCGCTCGCGGATGATGCGGTCGGCGATGCCGTTCATGAAGCCGACATCCTGCTCGAGCTTCTTGCGGCTCTTGCGCTGGGTGATGTCCTCCAGCGGCAGGCCGCGCATCTTCATCACGGCTTCGAGCGCGCGCACCAGCGATTCGACGTAGGGATGGTTGTCGCTGCGGTAGAACGAGTTGAAGCGATAATTGAAGCCGCACAGGCCGATCGTGTCGAGGGTGAGCGCCGTCATGTCGCGCACCACATCGATCTCCTCGTCGGCGTTGAGCCGCTCCCACTTGGTGACGAGCTGGTCGGCGATGTCGAGCATGCCCTCGTGATAGGTCTGCATCATGCGATGCGCGAAGGTCGGCAGCAGGATGTTGTGCGCCTTCTGCCAGTTGGGTTCCTGGGTCTCGGCGGTGAACAGCGCATCGCCGCCCAGCATGCGCACGCGGCGCAGCGAGCCGCGGACGGCCTTGTCGAAGCGCTTCTCGTCGCACAGCTCCGCGACAAGATCAGCACCCGACACCACGACCAGCGGCGTGCCCATCATGTCGAGCCAGAAGATCGGTCCCTGCTCGCGGCTGATCCGCATCAGGTCCTGGATCGGCGCGTCGCCGTCGACGGTGAGCATGTTGCCCAGCACCGGCGTGCGCGGCGGATGGGGAATCGGATGCAGCTTGTTACGCGCCATTGTCCGGTCAGTCCTCCCAGTCTTGCGGGCCATATTGCCCCGCCGCGTTGCGAGGCGAAACACTCCCGTTTGCATTCTGGCGTATAGTCGGCCGTCGCATCCTTGCGGGAGGAAACAGTGAAGGTCGGATTCATAGGCGTCGGCAACATGGGCGGCCCCATGTGCCGCAACATCGTCAAGCGCAGTAACCACCAGGTGACGGTGTTCGACCTGAACGCGGCCGCGGTGAAGACCTGCACCGATCTCGGCGCCACCGCCGCCAAGTCGATCGCCGAGGTGACCAAGGGCGCCGACGTGGTCATGACCTCGCTGCCCATGCCCAAGGATGTCGAGGCCGTGACCCTGGGCGATGGCGGCATTTTGGCCACCATCAGCAAGGGCCAGACCTACATCGACCTCAGCACCAATGCGCCTTCCATGGTCAAGAAGATCGGTGCGGCCATGGCGGCCAAGGGCGTCGCCATGCTCGACGCGCCGGTGAGCGGCGGCACGGTGGGTGCCGAGGCCGCGACCATCGCCATCATGGTGGGCGGCGACAAGAAGGTGTTCGACGATGCGCTGCCGGTTCTGCAGTCGTTCAGCGCCAACGTCATCCACATGGGCGAGCTCGGCACCGGCACGGTGGCCAAGCTGGTGAACAATATGCTCGCCTTCTGCAACGCCGCCGCCGCGGCCGAGGGCCTGATGCTGGGCGTCACGGCCGGCCTCGACCCCAAGAAGCTGATCCAGGTCGTGTCCAGCTCCAGCGGCAACTCCAACGCCTTCAAGAGCCTGTCGGAGCGGTCGCTGAGCGGCGACTTCAAGGCGAGCTTCGCCCTCGACCTCGCCTACAAGGACCTGCATCTCGCCCTCGAGCTCGGCGACGAGCTGGGCGTGCCGCTGCCGCAGGGCTCCTCGACCCACAATCTCCAGCGCCTGGCGCGCGGCATGAAGCTCGGCTCCAGCGACAGCTCGTCGATCCTGCGCGTCTACGAGACGGCGCTCGGCCGGACGGTCAAGCGGTGACGCTCGCCGGTACCCCGATCTCGCGCCGCAGCCTCGGCGCGCTACTCGGGGTGCCGTTCGTCGCGAGCGCGGCAGCGGCCGACGTATGGTCGGCCCTGCGCAGCGCCGGCCACTTCGCCTTGATCCGCCACGCCGCAGCGCCCGGCGTGCTCGATCCACCGGGCTTCACGCTCGACGACTGCTCGACCCAGCGCAACCTTTCGGCCGGCGGCCGCAGCCAAGCGATCAGGATGGGCGATCTCTTGCGCGCCAACGGCATAGCCGCCGCGCGCCTTTACTCAAGCCAATGGTGCCGCTGCGTCGATACCGCGACGCTCATGAAGCTGGGCGATATCACCCAGCAGCCGCTGCTCAACTACTTCGGCCAGGATCAGGCGCGCCGGGCACCGCAGCTCGAAGCCCTGCGCGCCTGGATCGCGCGTCTGGAGCTTGTGCAGCCGACACTGCTGGTGACACATCAGGTCGTGATCACGGCCGTCGCCGAGGTGCCGGCCGGCGACGGTGAGATCGTGGTCATGCGCCGCGAAGCCGACGGCAGGCTCACCCTGCAGGGACGCCAGCCGACGGCCTGATCAGCCGAGATGGCGCGCGATCAGCGGCGCCACTTCCGTCGCATGCGTGCGCGCCAGATCGTGATCGCCGCCCGCCACGATGTGCAGACGGGCGTCTGGAATGCGCGATTGCAGATGGCGGCCCACGGCAGCAGGACTGATCGGATCGGAGTCGCCCCACAGCAGCAGCGTCGGTGCCGCAATCTTCTCGACGGGCAGTAACGGCGCCGCGTTGCTCTCGGTGATCCAGGCGGCGGCGCGCGGGAAAGACTTGCGATAGTCCTCGCGCCAGTTGGAGGCGCCCAACCCTGCCATGTCGACACCAGCCGAGGTTACCGTCAGCACCAGCCGGCGCACATTGTGCGGCCGCTCGATCGCCAGCCGCGAGGCGATGACGCCGCCCATGGATTGGGCCACCAGGTCGACCGGACCGTCCATCCTGGCGGCGACCGTGCGCAACAGATCGTCCAGGCCCTTGATCGTGGGGTCGTGCGGCTGATCGCCGAGGCCGGGCCAGCCGAAATACTCCTTCGGCCAATCGGCCGGCAGCAGCGCGCCGGCGGGCTTCCAGAACTCCGGCGACGCGCCGGCGCCGGGGAGGAAGAGAATCTTCGTCATATCTACACGCTTACCTCACCCTGAGGAGGACGCGAAGCGTCCGTCTCGAAGGGTGGGCCACAGTATCGTTGTTACCCACCCTTCGAGGCGCGCCGCTGCGCGGCGCTCCTCAGGGTGAGGGAGTGCTGATCGCTGCAAGAAACTCCGGCAGCTTGCGCCCCTGGCTCAACAGATATCGCCCCATGGCGCCCGCCACCTGCCGCACCGCGGGTCGCGCGCTCATGCGGTCGCGCCAGGCCTGCAGCCTGGGATGGGCGTCGGTCATGGGCGCACCCATGCGATCGCCGAAGATCTGCGCCATGTAGAAGGCGATGTCGGCGTAAGAGTAGCCGCCGGCCAGCCACTGCTTGTCGCCGATGTCCTTCTCCATACCGTCATAGAAGGCGAGCGCCGCGGCGCGCGCCTCGACAGCAGCGGGATCGTCGGGCGTGGCCTGCAGGCCCATCAGGCGGACGATCGGCGGGAAGTAGACCTCGTCGGACTTGTGCTCCAGCAGGCGGGCGCGGGCGCGTGCCTTGGGCTCGGCCGGCCACAGAGCGGGCTCGGGCTTGCTCGACTCGAGTACTCGAAGATCTGCGTCGAATCGAAGATTTCCAGATCGCCCCCGGGACCGTCATCGATCAGCACCGGCACCTGGCGCTTGGGATTGATGCGCAACACGTCGGGATGCTTGGGCTGGTACAGCGTCTTCATCTCGAAGGGCACCATGATGAGATCGAAGGCGAGTCCCTTCTCACGGGCTGCAATCTCGGCCTTGGCGCCGAACATGCTGAGCGGTCCGGAATAAAGCTTCATGGGAAAACGCTAACATGCGCTTGCCGCTCCTCGCGCACGACGTAAGCTAGGTCTGGATGACAAAGTCTCTCATGCTGTTGCTGGCGCTGCTCGCGCTCACCCTGCCGGCGTCGGCGCAGGACTCCAAGATCTGCGGCACACCGGTCGCGTTGAACGACGGCTGGACCATCGCCAGCCAGGCCGAGGTCGGCCTCGACCCTGAACGACTCTGCCAGCTCGACGCCGTCATCGCGCAATGGCCGAAGGCCAACGTCCATGCCGTCGTCGTCGTGCGCAACGGCAAGCTCGTCATGGAGCGCTACTTCGCGGGCGAGGACGAGCGCTGGGGCGACAAGCTTGGCCGCGTGACCTACGGCCCCGAGATGAAGCACGACCTGCGCTCGATCTCCAAGAGCGTCACCTCCCTGCTGGTCGGCATCGCGCGGAGCGAAGGCAAGTTCCCCGCCTTGGACTCGTCGGTGTTCGATGCCTTTCCCGACTACGCCGACCTCAAGACGCCCGAGAAGGCGCGCATCACCTTCCGCGACCTGCTCACCATGTCGGCCGGACTGGCCTGGGAAGAAAACCTGCCGTGGAACGACCCGCGCAACAACGAGCGCGAGATGATCATGGCGGCTGATCCGTTCCGCTACATCCTCTCCCAGCCGGTCGCCTCTCCGCCGGGCACGGTCTACGCCTACTCGGGCGGCGGCACGTCGCTGCTCGGCGAGACGCTCATCAGGTCCACCGGTCGTCCGCTGCGCGACTACGCGCGCGAAAAGCTCTTCCAGCCCATCGAAGCACCCGATTTCGAATGGCTGGATGCGGGCGTCAGCGGCAAGCTCGGCGCCTTCGGCAGCCTGCGTATGCGGCCGCGCGATGCCGCCAAGCTTGGCCGCCTGCTGCTGACGGACGGGCAATGGAACGGCAAGCAGGTGATACCGGCCGGCTGGGCCGCCGAATCGATCAAGCCGCGCATCAACGGCGCAGGGCTGTTCTTCTACGGCTATCAATGGTGGCTCGGCCGTTCCTTCCGCAACGGCGGCGAGGTCATCTGGACAGCCGGCGTCGGCCTCGGCGGCCAACGCCTTTATGTCGTGCCGTCACTCGATCTCGTGGTCATGATCAATGCCGGGCACTACCTCGAAGGACTGCAAAACGCGATCCCGGCCGGCATCTTCAACCACATCGTCCTGCCGGCCGTGAAAGACTAGCGCCTAGCCCAGGCTGCGGGGGCACGCCTTAATCGCGTGGCGACGACGCACGGTCACGGCGCGACTGCATCGGGTTGTGTTTCACGTGAAACAACCATAGTTATTGACAAGCACTCCGGTACGGTCTACACTCAGACCAGCTATCGCTCTATGCATCGTTCATCTGACGACATTGGAAGTGGGAATCCCCAGGGAAGCGCCGTGCCGCCGCGAAAGCACGGGGCTCCTCGGGGGGCCCGCCGAGAGACGTCGCTCGCGTCCGGCGCCGGTGCTCCTGCTTCCCATCCATAGGGGCTCCGGCTTCCGCGCCACACCTGGAGTGCACCCCTCGGCTGAGACAGTAGAACTGCGGACAGAAGGTTGATCATTGATCGAGCTTCTGACGCTGAAGGTCAAGGCGATGCTCGGGCGGGGGCGGCGCGAAGCCGCCAGCTCGCGCAGCGCCGGCCCCGCCCGGCCGCACCGAGGCTCGATGCAACGCCTCGAACTCGGCCGGCGGGCGATAGCTCAGGGCGGAGTGCAGCCGTTGCTTGTTGTAGACCTCGTCGATGAAGGTGCCGATGCAATGTTTGGCCTCCTTGAGGTTGCAGTACAGCCTGCCGTCGACCTCCTCGGCCTTGAGCGTCTTCATGAAGCTCTCGGCCTTGGCATTGTCGTAGGGATTGCCGACCCGGCTCATGCTGGCGGCGATGCCATGATCCTCCAGCAGCTTGCTGTAGT
>JAKFVH010000167.1 GCA_021732285.1 Reyranella sp.
AGCCCCCATAAAACGGGGGAGGAAATGAGAGAATGAGAGGAAGCGCGATCACGGCACATAGAGCCCCTTGGCGTGGGCCAGGGCGACGCAGATCGCTTCGATGGCATCCAGCGTCGGCGTGTCGATGCCGGCGCTGCGGGCAAAGGCGACCGGCGCGCGCACGATCGATTCGACCTCCATCGGCCGGCCGAGATCGTAATCCTGCAGGATCGACGGGCGGTGGCTGGTGTAGACGCGCTTGGGCCCGTACCGCTCATCCGGATGGTCGTCGAGCACCACGCCGTGGGCCGCTGCAACGGCCAGCGCCTCGGCATGTGCGCGCCGCGACATGCGGTTGATCAGCGGTGTCTTCTGGACGTGGACGGGCTGTCCGGTGACCAGGCAGACCGTCGAGCCGGTGAGATTGGCCATCAGCTTGTGCCAGATCTCGTAGCGGATGTCGGTCGTCGCGGGCGAGGCGATGCCGGCGGCCTTCAGCGCGGTGCGCAGCGCCTCGATGCGCGGGCTCGCACGGTCGTCCGGCTCGCCGACCCAGAGGACGTTGCGGTTGGGCACTTCGTTCTCGACCACGCCCGGCTCGATCACATGGTTGGGCGAGCTCACGACCGCACCGACCACGCGATGCATGCCGACCGCCTTGGCGAGAACGCCGCCGGGGTCGAGACGACTGAGATCGGGCGCCGGCGGCCGCGACTTGGAAAGCCCATGGCCGTACCACCAGGGAATGCCGTTCTGCACGAAGGCGACCGCCGTATCTGGCCCGAGCAAGGGCGCGATGTTGTCCGCGAGCGCGTGCTGGCCCGAGGCCTTCAGGGTCACCAGCACGGCATCCTGCGGGCCGAGATCGGCGGACCGGTCGGACGCCTTCACCTTGGCCGTGATCTTCTTGTCGCCGGCCAGCAGCGTCAGCCCGCGCGCCCGAATCGCCTCGAGATGGGCGCCGCGCGCCACGATCGAGACCTCGTTGCCGGCGTCAGCCAGTCGCGCAGCAAAGTTTCCGCCGATGGCGCCTGCACCGAATACGCAAATCCGCATGGCGTCGCTCTCCGAACCTCTTGAGTTCCCGTCCCGACCGCGAGTATAGGGCATTTGCCTCCCTCGCCGCTCCCAACCTCCTGGAAGACTTTTCGCCCGCCGCCCTCAGGGACGAAGATGTCGTCACTTGCTCAACGTGAGGCTGCTATTCTAACTTGTCATCTTCAACAGGGGGAAGCGATGGCAACAGCCAAGACAAAGGCCAAGAGCGCTCGCAAGGCGGCCGCGAAGCGCGACACCCGCAAAGTGGCGGCAAAGGGCGATTCGAAGTCCTTGACGGTTTACCTGATGACCCAAACCAGCAAGGGCCTGACGCTCAATCCCAAGGAACGCGAGAAGGACCGCGCCCGCGTCACAGCGTTCGTCAAAAAGGCCGGCGCCAGGTGCATGCTTTTCGGGGTCCCGGACAAGGGTGGCCCGCAGCAGCTGGTCAGCCTGGTGTGGGGCCTTTCGGCCGCGGATCAGGTGAAATTCGCCGATGTGATCGGTAAGAACGGTTACGTCGATGCCGAGATGACCTTCCACATCCTGAAGGGAGGGCCCTAGGCCGTGCGGCGCTGGGCATCCAAGAGGAACGCCGGCCTCGAGGCGCAGACCGGCGAAGCTGACCGCCGGTACACATCCTTTGTCAACCGGCCGGGGCTTTCCCGGCAGACGGTGGAACGCGCGCTGACCGGTTTCCGCGGCGATCTGGTCTTTCCCGGCGACCCGGATTACGACGCCGATCGCAGGCTTTCCAACCTGCGTTTCGACTTTCGGCCTGCGCTGATCGCTTATTGCGTGTGCGACTCGGATGTGCGGATTTGCCTGAACTTGAGTCGAAGCACCGGCACTCCCTTTCGGGTCCGGGCGGGTGGGCATTCGTCTGGCGGCTATTCGGAATCCGACAATGTCATCGTGATCGATGTCAGCCGGCTGGACAACGTCTCAGTCGATGCCCGAACCAAGACGGTGACGGCCGGCTCCGGTACGCTGTTCAGCAAGCTCAATGCCGAGCTTGAGCAGCATCAGGCGCACATTCCGGGTGCCGAATGCCAGGACGTCGCCGTCGGCGGACACGTCCAGGGCGGCGGCTACGGCCTTACATCTCGCACTTATGGGATGAATTGCGACAACGTCGTTGAAGCCCGCGTCATGCTGGCGAACGGCACGATCGTAAAGGCGAACCAACAGACGAACTACGATCTGTGGTGGGCGATACGCGGCGGCACGGGCAACAATTTCGGCGTGCTGCTCAGCGTGACGTACAAGCTGCAGCAGATGGTATCGGTGTTCGGATGGCGGTTCTTCTGGCGGCTCACCACCGACAGCGAGCGGCAGACGGCCGCGGAAGCTCTCGTGAAGATGCAGCAATCCTTTGCCGACGCCAAACCCGAATTCAACATCCAGGTCGCCGTGCTTTACCGAAGGATAGACATGGCCGGCACGGCCGAGCTGCAGCTTTGGGTGTACGGGATTTATGTCGGAACAGCCGCACAGGGCACCGCCGCGATCAAGCCCATTGCGCAGCTGCCGGGGGCGGTTCCCGACCTCGAGGCCGAAGGCAGTTACCTTTCCGTCCTGGACGCGTTGCTGCACCCGTGGCCCTACTTCCCCACGCTCGTTCCACCGCCGTGCGGAGCAGTGGCCTCACGCTATACATCGGTCGACGACCTCGACCGATATTGGACGAGCGCGGCCTGGAAACAGATGTTCGACCGACTTCACGTCAATCCTGTCGAGCAATGGTTCTATTTCTGGCTCGAGATCTACGGCGCGGCGATCAACGCGTATCCGCTTGAGGACAGCGCCTTCATTCATCGCAAGGTCGCCTTCAATCTCTGCCTCAACACGTTCTGGGGTCACACGGACGAACCCGACGATGCGACCGGACGGCGGCAGCGCTCGCTCGATTATATGGATCAATGGTGCGCTCACGTGAAGTCGGCGTGGAATCAACACGTCTATCAGAACTATCCGGGCCAGCCGATGAGTGGCCAGGACTATGCGGTCGCCTATTGGGGCCAGGCGCTGCCTGCCCTCATCGAGGTGAAGAAAAAGTACGACCCTGATCGCCGCTTCGACTTCCCTCAGGCGATCCCGGATCACCATCTCGGACCCGCCTCGTGGCCACCCAAGGTCGTACAGGCGTTGAACCAACCGATCGTGCCCGAGATGGTGCCAAGCATCTGGTAGGTGTGGAGCGGTTTCAGTTGTTGCCGGCGGTCGGTTGTTCCTGGCCGCTGCCGCGCCTTGCACGGAGGCGTCGCAGGCCATCCAGGCACTGGGCTTCCAGGGGTGCCATGGAAAACTCGCGCGCGATTGCCAGTGCCTGTTCATATTGCGCCGACGCCGCCGCTTCGTCGGCGTTCGCCCGCCACACGATGTCGCCCAGCAAGCGGCGGACGTGCCCTTCAGCCGGCTGCTCGCCGTAGGTCGCCGCCAGTCGCAATGCCTGGCCTGCGAGCTCGGCTGCGCGGTCCGCCTTGCCGTCCAGCAACTCTGCCTCGGCAAGATAGGCGACGCGCAGCGACAGGCGCGTATTGCAACGTGTCGCCGTGGAATCGCGGATCACCTGTTCAAGCAGATCGGCGCCGCGCCGAGGCTCGCCATTCAGCGCGTAGGCGTATCCAAGGATCCAGCCGGTCGTCGTCGCCCATCCCGGAATCAGGTACTCGGAACACAGGCGCTGGCCGTTTTCGAGCACGGCGATTGCCTCCGGGAAACTTCTCCGCTTGAGGAGAATGGTCCCCAGCGCGTAGTAGGCGGCGACGCGGCTCCATGGCTGGTCGATCTCCTCGGCGATACGCACGGCTTCGCGCGCATCGGCGGTCGCCTCCTCGAACTCTCCCAGTTCGCCTCGACACGACACGATCCAGACCAGTGACATCACGGTCGTCGAGGGCCTGCCGTTCCTCACCAGCTCACCGATCGGAATCGCCCGCGCCATCGTCAGCAGCTCTGCCAGGTGTTTCTTCGCCCCCTTGAAGTCGCCCAACGCGCTCTTGGTCCACGCCAGGGTCATGAGCGCACGGCCTTCCGGGCCGAAGGAAAGTGCACGCTTCGCAAGCTCGAGAGCCCTGGCGTAGTCGGCGATCCACCAGCAGGCTTGCGCAAGGCATCCGGCCACACGCGCGAGTCGATCGTTGTCTGGGATGGCGGCGGCCAGGTTCTCGGCACTTTCGAGCACCTCGAAGACCGGCGTGATGTCGCCGTAGGTCAAGACCGGGATATACAGATCGATCCTCAGGTCGAAACCCAGCTCGGACTTTGCGCGGCTTTCCGGCAAGTGGTTCCACGCCTCGATCGCCGAACGGTACCAACGCTCGGCTTCCTTGAACGAAGAACGGCGCGCTGACGCGTTGCCGGCCTGCCTCAGGTAGGCAATCGCCTTGTCCCAGACCTCTGCCCGTTGCGCATGGCGCGCGAGGATTTCCAGTTGCTCACCGAGGTGGCCGGCATATACGCGCTCCACCGCGTGCAGTGCCCTGCTGTGAATGAGCTTGCGCTGCTCGCGCAGCAGGCTCGCGTAGGCGACGTCGTGCGTCAGCGCGTGCTTGAAGGCGTACGTCAGCGGCAGGGTCTTGCCCTTGTCGAGGAAATTCCCCAGCTGCAGTCTCGCCAGAACGTTGTCGAGATCGGACGGCTCGATTCCGACGACTTCCTTGAGGACGTCGAACGGAACGTCCTGGCCAATGACGGATGCCGCCTGCAGGAGCCGCTTGTCTTCCGCCGGCAGCCGATCGATGCGCGCCGCCAGCACGGCCTGGACCGATGGTGCGATGTCGAGGTCCGCCACGGGCTTCTCGACGCGGTACGTGCCCGCTCCGACCGCACCGGTCTCGATCAGCGCACGGACGCTCTCCTCCAGGAAGAACGGATTGCCTGCGGTTCTGGCCGCCAAAGCCTCCTTCAGCGGCACGAGAGACGCGTCGGCACCGAGAAGTTCATCCAGGAATTCTTCCGCTGAGCTTCGGGCCAGCGAGCCGACATCGATCAGCGTATAGTACGGCCTGTCCGACCATTCATGGGCGTACTCATCGCGGTACGTCACGACAAGCAGGACGCGCTCCGAAGGTATCGCGTCGACCAGGTCATCGAGCATTGCCTGGGTCTCGACGTCTACCCAATGCAGATCCTCGAACAGCAGCAGGAGTGGTCTGGCCCTGCTCTGGCTGATGAACAGGCGCTTGAGAGCGGCCAGCAACCTCTGGCGTTTGATCTGCGGATCGAGGGCATCCCACTCTTCGCTGTGGCCCGTCATGCCCAGCAGCCAGAGCAGCGCCGGCAGCGCCTCCCCGGGATCAACATCGAGTTCCTTCAGCTTCTGCGACACCCTGTCGACGATGTCGCTGGCGGGATCGCCCAGCCGAACGCCCATATACGACCGCAGCAGGGCGATGATCGGCATGAAGGCGGAGCGACTGCCGTAAGACAGGGCGCGCGCGTCCCGCCGGAAGAACTGGCCGGCCTGCTCGGAGTTGCTGAACTCGTAGGTCAGGCGTGATTTGCCGACGCCTGGCTCACCAACCAAGGCAACCACTTGGCCCCTGCCCTGCAGCGCCTCGCGCGCGGCACGATCGAGCGCGGCGCGCTCCGTCTCGCGATTCACGAAACGGCTGAGGACGCCCGCCCGTTCGGCCATCTCCAGCCGTGTCGCCGTGGCGCTCACGCCGTTCAGCTCGAATACACGCTGGGCCTCCGGCAGGCCCTTGACCGGCATGTAGCCCAGCGGCGTGACGTCGAGCATCCCGGGGCAGGCTTTGAATGTCGACTCCGAGATTAGGATCGTGCCCGGTCGGGCGAGCTGCTCCATGCGGGCGGCGAGATGCACGGCATGTCCCGTGGCCGAGTAGTCGACGCGCAGCTGGTTCTGGATGTGATGGACGATGACTTCGCCAGAGTTGAGGCCGACGCGCACATTCACGTCGACGCCCGGTCCCCACCGATTTTCACCGACCAGACGCCGCAACAAATCCTGGATACGCAACGCCGCCTGGCAGGCGCGCAGCGCATGGTCCTCGAGCGCGGTCGGCGCGCCGAACAGCGCCATGATGCCGTCACCGCTCGACCTGGTGACCGTGCCGCCGAAGGAGTTGACCGCCGTCATCATCGAGTCGAGGACCGGATCGAGGATCTTCCGCGCATCCTCCGGATCGCGAAAGGCGATCAGTTCCATCGACCCCTTGATGTCGGCGAAGAGCACCGTCACCTGCTTGCGCTCGCCTTCCACACCGGAGAGATCGAGGTCCCGCTCGTCGGAGGCGCCTATCGGTTGAGCGGCGGCGGCCGTCGGCAACAACTCCGCCGGCAGGCCCAGGAGCGGATAGCCGCAAACGCGGCAGAACTTGGCATCGCGCCGGTTGCTGGCCATGCACGACGGGCATGTGCCTTCGAGCCGCATTCCGCACTCATCGCAGAATGCCGCGTCGGGCTGATTGCGGTGCCGGCACCGCGGGCAATTCATGCTCGCCTCATGACGACTAGACCGGCATTGATGACCGCGGACATTTCGCGCCTCTTATGCTCCCCCGTCGTTACCGGCTGTGCAAGGCAATAATCGCCTGCCCCCTTGGAAGGGGCAGGCTTGCATCGGCCGGGATGGTCTCTCTCGCCCCTCCTGACCTAGGCTTTGACCGTCGAGACGGGAGGAAATGATGGCTGGCGGCGACTATCGAGGACTGATCCATCGCAACGACGCGGATCTCGCGGCCTGGCTGGTGAGGAGGCCGAGCGAGCAAGCGCTCGAGCCCGATCTGCCGATCATCGACCCGCATCACCATTTGTGGGATGCCCCGCAGCGCGACCGCGGTCGCTACTTCCTGCCCGAATTGCTGGCCGACACCGGTGGCGGCCACAACATCGTCTCGACGGTGTTCCTCGAATGCCAAGCGATGTTCCGGGCCACCGGACCCGACGACATGAAGCCCGTGGGTGAGGTCGAGTTCGTGAACGGCGTCGCCGCCCAGAGCGCCTCGGGCCAGTACGGCAAGACGCGCGCCTGCGAGGCGATCATCGGCTGGGCCGACCTGATGCTGGGTGGCCGCGTGCGCAGCGTCCTGGAGGCCGAGATCGCCGTCGCCGGCGGCCGCTTCCGCGGCGTGCGCTACGGCACGTCGTGGGACGAAGGCGCGGCGGGCAAGCATGTCTCGCGCCCGATCCCGCGCCATCGCCTGCTCGACCAGAAGTTCCGCGAAGGTTTCGCCGAGCTCGGCAAGCTCGGCCTCACCTTCGATTCCTGGCACTTCTTCCCGCAGCTTCCCGACCTGCTGGACATCGCCCATGCCTTTCCCGGCCAGGCCATCATCGTCGACCATGTTGGCGGTCACCTCGGCATAGGACAGTATGCCGGCAAGCAGGCCGAGACCCTGCCGGTTTGGAAGAAGAACATGCAGGAGCTCGCCGAGTGTCCCAACGTCGTCGTCAAGCTGGGCGGGCTCGGCATGACCTCGTTCGGCTTCGGTTTCGAATTCCAGGAGACGCCGCCTTCGTCGCAGGAGCTGGCGGCGGCGTGGAAGCCCTACATCGAGACCTGCATCGATCTGTTCGGTCCCGAGCGCTGCATGTTCGAGAGCAACTTCCCGCCCGACAAGCAGTCGTGCGGCTACACCGAGCTGTGGAACGCCTTCAAGCTCATCACCAAGGGTGCCTCGGCCGCGGAGAAGACGGCGCTCTACAGCGGCACCGCGGCGCGCGTGTACAAGATGATCAAGCCTTAGGCTGGGGGCGCGCCACTCCAGTGGCGCATCATCTCATGCTTTTCTGGACCGCGCGCATCCTGCGCGCTCATAAATCATGAGCGAGCTGGAAGCTCGCGGTCCGGAAGATCATGACGCGCCACTGGAGTGGCGCGCCCCCAGCAACTACTTATCCAGCCACACGTCCTCGAAGCGCGCGCCGTTGTAGATGCTGTTGCTGTGCAGGACCACGCCCTTGACGTAGGGCTGCCAGCAGCCGGCGGCGCGGTTGTGGGCGATGATCGGGCGGGCGATGTCCTCCTGCAGCTTGCGGTCGATCTCCCACACCATCTTCAGGCGTTTCTCGTGGTCGATCTCGCGCGACTGCGCCGCGAACAGCTTGGTCATCTCGGGATCGCAGTAGTTGTTGTAGTTGCGCAGCGAGCCGCAGGCATAGCCCTCGAAGAAGGTCACGTCGGGATCATCGACCGCCGAGCCGGTGAGGTTCAGCGCCACCGAATAGTCCTTCTTGAACACGCGGTTGTAGTAGATCGAGGTGTCGATCACCTCGAGCTCGCCATCGACGTAGATGTGTTTGAGATGGTCGATCAGGATGGTCGCGGGGTCGCGGAAGGTCGCGATATTGCGCGTGCTGACCTTGACCTTCAGGCGCTTGTCGGGCCCGTAGCCCGCCTCCTTCATGAGCTCGCGCGCCTTCTCGCGGTTGGCCGGGACGTTGTCGTAGCCGATGATGGTCTTCACCATCTCCGGCGGCATGCCCCACACGCCGTCGGGCGGCGGCAGCATGGCGCCGCCCATCTTGCCCTCGCCTTCGCTCAATATGTCGATGAAGGCCTGACGGTCGAGGGTCAGCGCCAGCGCGCGGCGGATCTTCGGATCGTCGAACGGCGGCACCTCGCGATTGACGATCAGGTTGGTGCTGACCCCCGTGCCGCGCATGACGCATGTCGCATGCGGCGCATCGCGTATCATGTTCTTGTAGAGCGGCACCGTGAGATCGGTCGGGAAGGTCATGTCGAACTTGCCGCTGGCGAAGGACAGCATGCGCGTCGAGCGGTCGGCGATGACGGTGTACTCGATGCCGTCGAGATAGGGCCGCCCCGGCTTCCAGTAGTCGGGATTCTTCACCAGCTTGATGCCCTCGTTCATCTTGAATTCGACAAGCTTGAACGGGCCGGTGCCGATCGGCTTGCGGCGCATGTCGGCCGACGGGATGTGGCAGGGATAGATCGGCGTGTAGCCGGTCGCCAGCAGGGCCAGCAGCGAGGGCTGCCGCTCCTTGAGATGGAAGGTGGCGGCGAAGTCGCTGTCGGCCGTCACCTTCTCGACGTTGCTGAACAAGGCCCCGCGCGGGTTGCGCCTGAGCTTGCCCTCGACCAGCAGCAGTTCAAAGGTGCAGGCCACGTCCTTGGCGGTGAACGGCTTGCCGTCGTGCCATTTCACGCCCTGGCGCAGGGTGAAGGCGAGCTGCTTGCCGTCGGCGCTCCACGCCCACTTGGTGGCGAGGTCGGGCACGATCGATTCGAAGCTGTTCTTGGCGACGTTCTGGTCGAAGATGACGAGGTTGTTGTAGAGGCCCATGAACGGGACGGCCGTGGAGATCGTGGCCTCCTCGTGGATCGAGGCGCTGGGCGGCGTGTCCATATGCTGGATCTTGAGGATCCCGCCGGACTTCTGCGCCCAGGCGGAGCCGGTTGCCAACAGTGCGGCCGCCAAGGCGGCCGGGATGATCCATCCCGTTCGGATTTTCATGTTGTTTCCTCCCATGCGCCGCGCAAACGGGCACGGCGTCGACTGCTCTACGCTTGGCCTCCTAACTCACACCGACTGAATCGAGGGAACTGTGAGGGGGAGCGGGATGGTTGGCAAGCTCTTGCATGATCATGCTCTTCCGGACCGCGCGCGTCCCCGCGCGCCTCATGACCATGAGCGCGCGGGGACGCGCGCGGTCCGGAAGACGAAGATCATGAGCGGACCTGGAGGTCCGCGGTCCGGCTATTGCCCGGGCCGGGTCTCGGCGAGGCGCAGCGAATCGAGGAAGCGCTTGGCGGCCGCCTTGGACGCGTCGGTGTTCTTGGCGGTGACCAGCAGGCGGAAGAGCCGGTCCTTGACGATGTAGGTGCGCATCTGGACGAGGGCGCCCTGGGCGTCCTCGATGTCCAGCGCATAGCCGTCCCAGCCCTGCAGGGTGATCGGCTCATCGAGCACGTACTTGAACGTCTTGCGCGGAAACGCCTTCTCCGCCTCACCGCGTCCGAGATCGCGCGCCATCTGCTTGGAATCGCGCTCCGAGAACCAGCCGGGCTGGTAGTCGACATAGTCGAAGTCGAACATCTCGCCGTCGCGCTTGGACGCCCAGGCGATGCGCTCCGAAGTGTGGCCCTTCTCCTTTTCGGGGGCCTTGGTCTCGGTGGCGGGCGCCGGCATCTCCAGCCGGAAGCGCAGATCGCGCCCGACGATGGTCTGCCAATCCGCGGACTGTGAGGCGGCGGGCTGGGCGGTGGCCGCGATGGGCGCCGCGGACAGCGCCAGGACGAACAGACGACGTTTCATGCCGATGGCACCAGCTCCTCGCGACCCGACCAATCCCAGGCAAGCCCCGTACGCGAAACGCCGAGCAGCAGCCCGTGCAGCTCCTTGGGATGCACCCAGCCACCGTCGGGATCGGTCGCCGGATCCGCACCGCGCGGCGTATAGCGCGCACTGGCCTCGAGCAGGCGGCCGCGCACCGCTGGCCAGTCGTGCACCTCGACGTAGCACATGTAAAGTGAATCGCCGTGCTTCTTGACGAAGCGGCCCATGGCATGGACGTCGTCGGTCACCTGGCTGAGCTCGATGCGGTCGAGCCGGTTGGGCGGGTCGAACAGGGTGAGCGTGCCGACATAGCCGAAGCGATCGCTGCCGATCTCGCTGAAGCGCGCGGGATCGAGCCCGAACAGGCCGGCATAGGCCGCCGCGACGCGGCGCCAGTCGCTCACGAGCGTATTGGTCGTCTCGTAGAGGAACGACACCGGCCCGACCCGCGGCCGATACGTGCTTTCCGAGATCACGATCGGCAGGCCGAACGTCGTCTCGGGCGCCAGATAGAGCTGCTCGGCGTCGCGATGGTAGGCCACGCCCAGCCCTTCCCAGCGCTTCACCATGCTGTCGAGGTCGGCGGTGCAGTAGCCCGCCGTCATCAGCCCCTCGCCGCGCCTGGCCAGGAAATCCTGGGTCAGGCCGGCGCCGTCGGCCTCGCAAAGCTCGAACTCGCTTTCGCCGACCGCCAGGATCGTGCGCTTGGCGCCGAGATGGCGGCTGTGGTCGCGGCGCGCCACGGCGCAGCCCAGGAGCTGGCCGAAGCGCTGGGCCGCCTTGGCGGCGTCATGCACGGCGATCTGGACCCGGTCGCAGCGGTCGAGCATGGGCCCGACGATACCTCAGTAGGCGTGGTCGCGGAACAGCGGGACGAAGGAGCCTTTCCACTCGCCTTGCCACTTGGCCAAAAGCTCGTCGGCCGGAGCGAGGCCGCTCGCCACCGCGCGGTCGAGCGGCGCCAGATAGGTTGTCTCGTCGTTGCCCTCGGCGTCCAGCCGCTTGCGGGCACGCAATCCCGCATGGGCGATCTCGACGACCTCGCGCGCCCATTCCGTCAGCGGACGGCCGCGGAAGATGGTCGCCAGCCCGGCCTTCGGTGTCTCGGCCCGCAGGAAATCGTGCTCGGCGATGGTCCAGTCCTTCACCAGGTCCCAGGCCGCATCGAGCGCGGTCTGGTCGTAGAGCAGGCCGACCCACAGGGCGGGCAATGCATTCAGCGCCGGCAACGGCCCGGAATCGGCGCCGCGCATCTCCAGGTAGCGCTTCAGGCGTACCTCGGGGAAGGCCGTCGTCACGTGGTCGGCCCAGTCGTTGATGGTCGGCAGCTCGCCCGGCCGCGCCGGCAGCTTGCCCTTCATGAAATCGCCGAAGCTCTGGCCCGAGGCATCGATGTACTTGCCGTCGCGGTAGACGAAGTACATCGGCACATCGAGGATGTAGTCGGCATAGCGCTCGAAGCCGAAGCCATCCTCGAATACGAAGGGCAGCATGCCGCAGCGATCGGGATCGGTGTCGGTCCAGATGTGGCTGCGATAGCTCTTGAAGCCCGCGGCCTTGCCCTCCTTGAAGGGCGAGATGGCGAACAGAGCGGTGGCCAGCGGCTGCAGCGCCAGCGAGACGCGGAACTTCTTCACCATGTCGGCTTCGGACTCGAAGTCGAGGTTGGTCTGCACGGTACAGGTGCGCAGCATCATGTCGAGGCCGAGCTTGCCCTTCTTGGGCATGTACTCGCGCATGATCTTGTAACGCCCCTTGGGCATCCAGTGCATGTCCTCGCGCGTCCACTCGGGCGCGAAGCCCAAGCCGATGAAGGCCGCGCCGATCTCGCCCGCGACCTGGTTGACCTCGTCGATGTGCTGCTGGTTCTCGGCCGCGGTCTCGTGCAGCGTCTCGAGCGGCGCGCCCGACAGTTCGAACTGGCCACCGGGCTCGAGCGTGACGCTGGCGCTGTCGCGCTTCAGCGCAATCGTGTTGTTGCCTTCGGTGACCGGCTCCCAGCCGAAGCGCGTCATGCCCTCCAGCATGGCGCGGATGCCGTCCGGCCCGTCATAGGCCAACGGCTTCAGGTTCGATTTGTGGAAGCCGAACTTCTCGTGCTCGGTGCCCATGCGCCAAGCGGCGCGGGGCTTGTTGCCGGCCGCGAAGTATTCGATCAGCTGCCGCCGATTCTCGATCGGCGAGCCGCCGCCCGACGGTGGTGCGGACATTCGATCTTCTACTCCCTGGCTCACCCGCGGCCTGGTCAGGCTGCGAGCGGCACGGCCGCATGAGCTATTCTCACGCGAGCACGCGGCTGGTTCATGATGTTCAACTCCCCCTGTCTCACACCGGCGGGGGCGAGCGCAAGCGCAGACGCAACGGTCAGACGATGCTGCGGGATCTGCGGTAATCGGCGTGCAGACGAGGTGTCGGCCGCTGCCAGTCACCGACCAGTGCCTGCCAGCATGCAAGCGCTGCAAGCGCCGCGGTATCGGCCCGCAGGATGCGCGGACCCAATCCAACAGCCATCACATCTTTTATGCGACGCAGGCTCGAAAGCTCGGCCGCGTCGAACCCACCCTCCGGACCGATGACGATTGCCCATGGTGCCGATCGGGCCGCGTCATCGAGGCCGGCCAGCGCCTGGGCGATGGGCGGACCGCCGCCGGTTTCGTCGCACACCAGCAGGCGACGGCCCGCGGGCCAGTCACCCAGCAGCCGCCCGAGTTCCACGGGTGCGCGCACCTCAGGGACGCTCAGCCGCTCGGTCTGCTCGGCCGCCTCGACGGCGTTGGCGCGCAGACGTTCGACGTTGACCCGCTCGACAACGGTGTGATGGGTCAGGATCGGCTGCAGCACGGCGACGCCGAGCTCGGTCGCCTTCTCTGCCACATAGTCGATACGGGCTCGCTTCAAGGGGGCGAAGCAGAGCCAGATGTCGGGCTCACTCAGCTGCTCGCGGGTTTGCTCCGCGATGCGCGCCACCGCCGCCTTCTTGCCGCGGCCTTCCAACGTGCCGCGCCACTCACCGTCGCGGCCATTGAACAGCAGCAATGGCGCGCCGTCGGGACGGCGCATGACGTGCCGCAAATAGTGGACTTGTGCCTCGTCAAGCGGCGCCTCGACGCCGAAGCTGAGGCCCGCATCGACGAACAGGCGCGAGAGGCTCATGGAGTTTGGCCGATCATCGCTGCATGATGCCGCCATGACCGCCGAGCGGACAACCGGCTTCACCGACATCAACCAACAGCACTGGTCGCTGCGCTACCTGCCGCCCTGGGCGCGGCCCTACGGCCGGCTGGCGCGCTGGGACCGGCCGATCGGCATCTGGCTGCTGATGTACCCCTGCTGGTGGTCGGCGGCGCTGGGCGCGGCACCGGACTGGGGCCGGCTGATCGGCTGGATGGCCCTGCTGGCGCTGGGCGCGCTCGCCATGCGCGGCGCGGGCTGCACCTGGAACGACATCGTCGACCGCAAGGTCGATGCCCAGGTCGAGCGCACGCGCGGCCGGCCGCTGCCGGCCGGCGAGGTCACGCTGCGCAACGCGCTGATCTGGATGGTGCTGCAGTCGGCGGTCGGCGCGGCCATCCTGTTCAAGCTCAACAAGTTTGCCGGTGGCGTGGCGCTCCTCTCGCTGGTCCTGGTCTTCGTCTATCCGACGATGAAGCGCTTCACCTACTGGCCGCAGGTCGTGTTGGGGCTCGCCTTCAACTGGGGGGCGCTGGTGGGCTATGCCGCGGTGACCGGCACGCTGTCGTGGGCCGCCGTGGCGCTCTATGTCGGCGGTGTCGCCTGGACCCTGATCTACGACACGATCTACGCCATGCAGGACCAGCGCGACGACGCCATCATCGGCGTGGGCTCGACAGCCCGCCGGTTCGCCGATGCACCACGGCGCTGGCTCAGCCTGTTCG